>JAKSNN010000069.1 GCA_024399755.1 Paludibacteraceae bacterium
TAAGCTTTATGTAATTAACAAAAAAGAACCCAAGATGAAGATGCGTCAGGGATAAACGTCTTTATGTTGGAAATGTTGTAACAATTAATCCCAAAGTATAAAATTATGGCTATAAGAATTGTCGGTGTAGATCTGCCGCAAAACAAAATCGGCGAAGTCGGATTGACTTACATCTACGGAATAGGTCGTTCAAGCGCAAAGAAGATCCTGGCAGAAGCAGGCGTAGACCCAAGCATCAAGGTACAGGATTGGACGGATGACCAAGCAGCTAAAATCCGTGAGATCATTGGCGCTCAATACAAAGTTGAGGGTGATCTTCGTTCGGAGATTCAATTAAACATCAAACGTTTGATGGATATCGGTTGTTACCGTGGAGTTCGTCATCGTATTGGCTTGCCTGTTCGCGGTCAATCTACGAAGAACAACGCTCGTACGCGCAAAGGTAAAAAGAAAACTGTTGCTAACAAGAAGAAGGCAACGAAGTAAAAAACCATTTACCATTGGCTTGTATATCCGATTCTTATCAGGGTATGTAGCATGATGGTACATTAATCAATCAAACGAATTATGGCAAAGAAAACAGTTGCAGCTAAGAAGCACGTTGTAAAGATTGACGGTGTTGGTCAACTTCACGTTATGTCTTCTTTCAACAATGTTATTGTTACAATCGCCAACGCTGATGGTCAAGTAATTTCTTGGTCTTCCGCTGGTAAGATGGGCTTCCGTGGCTCTAAAAAGAATACTCCTTATGCAGCACAAATGGCTGCACAGGATTGCGGCAAGGTTGCTTTCGACCTTGGTCTCCGCAAAGTGAAAGCATACGTTAAAGGTCCTGGTCAAGGACGTGAGAGCGCAATCCGCGCTTGCGTTGCTGCAGGTATCGAGGTAACCGAGATTATCGATGTTACTCCAATGCCTCACAACGGATGCCGTCCTCCAAAACGTCGTCGCGTATAATCAATAACAAGTTAAATTTACAAATTAAAATTAAGTATTATGGCAAGATATACAGGACCTAAATCACGTATTGCACGTCGTTTTGGTGAACCTATCTTCGGTCCGGACAAAGCTCTTGATAAGCGCAATTATGCTCCCGGACAACACGGTGTAAACCGCCGTAAAAAGAACTCTGAGTATGGTACTCAGCTCGCTGAAAAGCAAAAGGCTAAATATACCTATGGTGTATTGGAGCGTCAGTTCCGTCTTTTGTTTGCTCAAGCTTCACGTCAAAAAGGTATTACTGGTGAAATCCTGATTCAACTCCTTGAGAGCCGTTTGGATAACATCGTTTATCGTTTGGGTATTGCTCCTACGCGTGCTGCTGCTCGTCAGATGGTTAGCCACCGCCACATCACAGTTGATGGTAAGGTAGTTAACATTCCTTCGTATCAAGTTAAGCCCGGTCAAGTGGTTGCTGTTCGTGAGAAGGCTAAATCGCTCGAAGTGATTGCAGCTTCTCTGGAAGGTTTCAACCATGGCAAATATAGCTGGCTTGAATGGAATGAGGCTGATAAAGCCGGAAAATATCTCAATATCCCTCCACGTGAGGAGATCCCTGAGAATATCAAAGAGCAGTTAATCGTCGAGTTGTACTCAAAATAATAGTTTTTAGTTTTTGTTTCTGCATCTCGATATGGAGGTGCTTAGTAAAAACCAAAAACCACTAACCTTTAAACTTTATGGCAATATTAGATTTTATTAAACCTGACAAGGTGATAATGTTGGAATCAAGCAATACGAAAGGTATTTTCGAGTTTCGTCCGCTTGAGCCGGGTTATGGTATCACGGTGGGTAATGCAATTCGTCGTGTGTTGATTAGTTCGTTGGAGGGCTTTGCAATTTGCTCTATCAAGATTAGCGGTATCGACCATGAGTTTGCTACTATCCCGGGTGTTATCACGGATGTGACCAACCTTATCCTCAACCTCAAACAGGTGCGTTTCTTGCGCAAAGAGGGCGATGAGGAAGTAGGTGAAACGATCCGACTTCATATCCAAAAATCTTCTGCTTTCACCGCAGGCGAGTTGAATACTGCGTTGCAGCACTTTGAGGTGCTCAACCCGGAACTCTTGCTTGCAGAGTTAGATGAGACGGCAGATTTTGAGATTGAGATTACCATCAATAAGGGACGCGGTTATGTGCCCGCAGACGAGAACCGTCATACCGATGATGCTATTGGCACGTTGGCTGTTGATTCTATCTACACACCTATCCGCAATGTGAAGTATGCTATCGACCCTTATCGTGTTGAGCAGCGTACCGACTTTGAGAAACTCACCCTTGAAATTACTACCGATGGTTCGATCCTTCCTAAGGACGCGCTTACCGAAGCAGCCAAGATCCTGATTTATCACTTCATGCTCTTCTCCGACGAGCGTATCGTTTTGGAGGAAGATACCAAGAAGAACAACAACGCATTGGACGAAGAAATCCTGCGTATGCGTCAACTCTTGAATCAGAAGTTGCAAGACATGGACCTCAGCGTCCGTGCGCTTAACTGCTTGAAAGCAGCCGAAGTGGATACCCTCGGCGAATTGGTTAAATATCATCGTGCTGACCTTCTCAAATTCCGTAACTTCGGTAAGAAGTCGCTTACTGAATTGGACGAATTGCTTGAGCGCAACGGCTTAGCATTCGGTATGGATATTAGTCGTTATCGTGTTATTGACAACAATTGATACGGAGCGGCGATAGTTCAACACTAAAAAACAAACGAAAAAATGAGACATAATAAGAAATTCAATCATCTTGGTCGTAAGGCTGCTCATCGTGGAGCTATGCTTTCCAATATGGCTTGCTCGCTCATTATGCACAAGCGCATTTCGACCACTTTGGCTAAGGCTAAGGCTTTGCGTATGTATGTAGAGCCATTGCTGACACGTGCTAAAGAAGACACGATGGCTAACCGTCGTCTGGTCTTCTCCGAACTGAAACAGAAGCAAGTAGTAACCGAACTTTTCACCAACGTAAGTGAGAAGATTGCTAACCGTCCGGGTGGTTACTGCCGTATTCTGCGTACCGGCTTCCGTCTTGGTGATGCTGCAGAAATGTGTATCATCGAATTGGTTGACTACAACGAGAACATGTTGAAGGATACTAAGAAGGCTGCTAAGAAGACCACGCGTCGTGCCGGTAAGAAGGCTGCTCCTAAAGCAGAGGAAGCACCGGCACAAGAGGCTGTCGCTGAAGAGCCTAAGGCTGAATAATCCAACACTCGAAAATAAGGCTCATCCTCAGGGTGAGCCTTATTTAGTAAATGACTCCTTTTTACTAACCAGATTATGGAAAATCAATTTCAAGTAGGAACAACCACTACCATCAGCGGTATGATTCATAACGTCCGCGTTACCAAATGGGGTGGGTTTATCATTCTGCGCAAGGCACGCGGACTGGTGCAAACCGTAGTAGGCGAGCAATCGCATTTCTACGATGAGCAAGGCGCAGAAATCGCAATGGCAGACCTTTGCCGTGAGATGGCTGTTACCATCACAGGTACTGTTAACGAAGCTAAGATTAAGGACCCTGCAGCCCTTAACAACACGATAGAGATTGCTGTGGACAAAGTAGAAGTGCTTTCGCGTCCGTCCAGCACGGAGGTTATTGATATGAATGCCCTCAAGTTCGGTGACGAAGAAGCCTTGCTGCGTTATAAGTTCGATAACCGTCAAGTCACCCTGCGTAACCCGCGTGATATGGGAATCCTGAAGGTGCAATCTACGATTGCTAAGGCTTTTGCCGATTACCTTACCGAGCAGGGCTTTACGCAAATCTTCACACCGAAGATTGTTTCCGAAGGAGCAGAGGGTGGTGCTAATGTATTCACGATGGATTACTTCGGCAAGCAGGTCTATCTGGCTCAGTCGCCACAGTTCTACAAGCAGATAGGCGTAGGCGTGTATGAGCGCGTCTTTGAGATTGCTGCTGCTTATCGTGCCGAGAAACACGCTACATCGCGCCACCTCAACGAGTATATCTCGCTCGATGTGGAGATGGGCTTTATCAAAGGACAGGAAGACGTGATGAAACTGGAGGCGGACTTACTGCGCTCCATTATCGCGCGTGTCAATACCGCTTGCGCACACGAGTTGAACCTGCTTAACGCAACGATGCCGGTGTTGCCGGAGAACGTACCTGCATGGAAACTGAGTGAGGTACATGAGATTCTCTTCAACGAGCACCTTTGCGAGGCTGACCATCGTGGCGAGGACGACTTGGCTCCGGAGGAGGAACGTGCCATCTGCAAATATGCGTTGGAGAAATACGGTTCCGACTTTGTGTTTGTAACGCATTTCCCAAGCGAGCACCGTGCTTTCTATGCGATGGACGACCCGAAAGACCCAACGCTCACATTGAGTTTTGACCTCTTGATGCGTGGCTTGGAGATTACTTCGGGAGGACAGCGTATGCACAGCGAGGATGATTATCGCCGTAAGATGATTGCGCGTGGTATGAACCCTGATAACTTCCGCTTCTATCTGGATACGTTCCGCAACGGTATGCCGCCTCACGGAGGTTTTGCTATCGGTTTGGAGCGTATTACGGCTTGCTTCTTGGGTCTCACGAATGTGAAGGAAGCATCTATGTTCCCGCGTGATATCAATCGCGTAGCGCCTTAAGCGTTGTTGTGAGGTTTTTTATAATGAGTCGGTTTGCCTATGGGCGAATCGACTTTTTTTATATGATGCTCAACAATCTAAGACGTCGTTATTTCTATGCAAAAATATGAAAAAAAATCAATTTTCTTCTCAAAGACTTGCGTATATCAAAAGAAAGTTGTACCTTTGCACTCGATATGACTTCCCACGCTTCCCGTTAGATTAGCGCACCAGGGAAGTCTTCGAGTTTTTAATAGCAATGATATGTCGAAACAGCAGTACAACAAGCCTCCTCTAACCATTTCGCAACAGATTGAAAAGTTACGTTCTCGTGGTATGGCTATCGAAGATGATAAGGAAGCTGCCAAGTACTTGACTGCTGTTAGTTATTATCGTCTTCGAACATATTCTTCTCCTTATCAGAATAATGAACCAGACTCGTCCCATTGCTTTACACGAGAGGGTATCACACTCAATCAACTGATAGAACTATATAATTTCGATCGCAAACTTCGTTCATTGCTTTTCAGCGAATTGGAGCGTATTGAGGTAGCCTTGCGAACTACGTTGTCTCAAGTCTATGCTGAACAAAATGGTAATGGGCATTGGTACTTGAATAAGGAACTTTTTGATAAAAAATACTTTCATCTCCAAACTTATACCGATAGTATGACCAATAGAGAGGTAGAGTATTGTAAGTTTGATAACTTGATTGCAGATTTTCGGAAAGATGTACGTCGTAGTAACGAGGAGTTTATTAAACAATATCTGAATAAATATGACGACCCAGAACTTCCTCCTTCGTGGATGTCTTTGGAAGTTGTCTCTTTTGGTACGCTCAGCAAGTTATACTTGATGTTGGAATCGTCAGAAGCGAAACTATCTGTTGCAAAGCGTTTTGGAATACTTAGAGAAGATATTTTTATCAATTGGTTGCATGCTTTTTCCGAATTACGTAATTGTTGTGCTCACCACAATCGGGTTTGGAATCGCCGTTTTATGCAGATTAAATTGTCATACAATACCCAGCGTCCGTTTATGAGCAAAGAGGATATTAGAACCATTCGTCAGAATAAACTCTTTGCCGTCGTTTCTGCAATGAAATATATGGTTGATGCAATTTATCCAGAGAATGATTTTGCGGAGCGGTTCAAAGTTCTCTTACAAGAGCCGGTTGTACTCCGTACTTATGAAGAAATGGGTTTTCCAAAAGGTTGGCAGGTACTTCCTATTTGGCGCTAAGAGGTATTGATTGTATGCATTCCTGCAAAGGTGGAGGGTGTGAGTTGTCAGTACAGAAAAGGCAGTAGGGAGATAAGGCGGTAAAAAAAGTTGGTCATAATCGAATGACCAACTTTTTTAGTATCAAGAACGACTTGAGTCGTTTGGTATCATGAATGGTTTTAGATGTTACTTGACTTGTCGTCCTTGTGCGTCGTAGGTGCGACCGTCACGAATGAGGTAGAGGACTCCATTATCCAGCAACTTCTGCGTCTTCTGTCCGTTGACGCTATCTATGTTGCCTTCTGCATTGAAGAAGTCGGTAGGAGTAGCACGCACATTCACTTCGAGGGCGAAGCGTGCAGCAGAACTGCCTTTCTCTAACTCGACAGCCACATCACCTGCGCTGAGGAGAGTCTTCGTATTCTTAACGTTATCCACCAGATAAACGGCTACATCGCCTGTGTTGTCCATGTGGAAGGTGTAAGTGCCATCGTGCGAAGGATTGATAACCACAGGAATCAGGTGGTTGTCGAAGTTGAGCACATTAGCGGCATAGTCGGTTTCGCCATCACTTGTGTAGAGGCGTGTAGTACCCGAAGCAAGATAAGCCAAGTCGATATTCATATCGAAATCAGCCGTAGCGTTTTCGTTCAGTTCAACGAAGGTGTGTGCCACTTTGGTATTGTTTTCCAATACATTGAGGCACATCTTTTGTGAAGCGCGAACCGGCATGCGGCGTGGTGCAAGTTCGTCTGTACCACGGGTATATTGTTGCCAATTGATAGTGCCGCCAAACTGATACATATAGCCTTTGAACGGAGCGTATTTATATTCAGAACCATCTACGGCTACGTAACGTTCTGTAAGTGCGGTAATCTTGCCCTGTTCATTTCTTGTTGTATCAACTACTATGTCGTAGAGATACTTGGCAGCCTCCATACTTGTGCCTTCGTTTGCGGCTGTAATAGTATGCGTTTTGATTGTATTGTAGGCGGTAGAACCAATCATACGCCAGTTGCTATCTTGTCCTTTGCGGCTTGCGATGTTGCAAATCCATGGTGTATATTCTTGTGCATCGCTGGCAGAAGATTTGCTGAGGTCGAAACCTTTCTTGGAAGAAGGGAAATAGAGTCGCAGAGCCGATTTACCATCAAACTCTTTGAACATATTGTCTTCGTGTAGCCAACCTTTGGCAACGGAGAGTAGGTAGCCTTCACCTGCATTGAGTTTCTCGCTGCGGTCCATCCATCTCCAGAAGCCTTCCGGTGTGTCTTCCTCGAACCAGCCCTTACGCGCGCGTTCCTCTCCATCATAGCGTTGGAGACCCCAATACTCGAGGTAGCCTTCAATACCATAGATGTCCTTGATGTGGCAATCGAATGGCAAGGAGATGTAGTAGTGCTCGAAGTTTAAGTTGCTGTTCACGTGGATAGTATCTTGTTCTACTTCCATAACGAACAACTGGTATTCGAGGCTCTTAACTTTAGACTCATTGGTCTTCATTGTGATTTGTGAAACCGTATCGTTCTCGTGTTGCACAAACATAATGTCGGAATTGATAGTTATTACGCCATCTACTTCAAGTTTGCTTGGTGCCCAAGCAGAGGTCAGACGGTTGGTCTTATAGTCGTAGATAAGGCGCAACTCGTAGGTATTTTGTCCTGTACCCGATGCCATGATAGTGTGCTCGGCAGGTGTAGAAGTTGTCTTGCCTTGATCGTCCAACGTATAGCCTAATTGGTAAACGGTAGTGCCGTTGAAGGCAGTAGATTTGAGCAACACTTCAGCAGAAGGTTTGTCATCAGTAATATTTGCATAAACCACTTTCTCATATACCCAGTTGCTCTTGTCGATGAGTTTACTATTTGCGTTTGCCTCATTCAAGAGGGTAGAGCAATTTTGTTCGTTATAGATATTCTCACCGATTACATTGAGGAACAGGTCGTCGCTTGAACCACGCAAGATGGAACGTTCGAAGTGGTTGTCGTTCGGGTTGTAGCCAAAGCGCAGGTTAACACCATTTGCGTCCGGTGTGATATATCCATCTCCGAATGTGTAGGTGTCGTTAGTAATCATACCCGCAAGGTCGGAGTTGTACTCGTTACCTACGCACGCTTTAATATTAAGGTTGCCAGCGTCATTCTTGCGTTTGCAATTGCAAATCCAATAATAGTTGTAGCGTGCGCCTTCGTAAAGCGAAATCTCGGTGAAGGAGTGGCTTGTTTGTTTGTAGTTGTTCCAGCCATCGCTAAAGTCATCGCCAGATGCAGTAGCAGTAGCAGCATCGGTACGAATGTAGTAGTTGCCACGATACTTCTCGATATTGCTGAGCCCCATGCCTTCCGTAATCTTAGCGGTATAGACGTAAGAGGAATCAAATGCAGTAGCATCAATAGTACCTGCTTGCTCTCCGTTGCGCATAATGCGGACAGAACCTTTTTTGTAACTTAGAGTCTCGTTGTTGTTGCCCGGTGCAAAGAAGGAAACGGTTTCGCTAAGGTCGGTAATCTTGTTCGAGTAATAGACTATGCCATTGTTCATATCTACCTCTACTTGATATTCCGTCCAACAAGCATCACCATCTCTGCTAATGGCACGATTCATATCTTCACCTTGTGAGGTAATAGTGTAGCAACCATTGGTAGAAACATTTTCTACATTATCCGTTTGACGCCATGAGTACCAAGTTTCTCCTTCTGGGTAACCTACTTGGAAATTGATACTACTATTAACATCCAGAGGAACGCGGGCAGCATAAACATCCATGTTATCGGTATATGAGACCCATGTCATTTGGATATATCCGTTTTTATCTTGTCCCCAATAGTGTAGCCAAGTGTTATCGTGATTAGTAGTACCCCAACCTAAATCCGTTCCTTTATATTTTGCTTGAATCAAGATGGCAGCGGTAACGTTGACGGTAAAGGTCTGACTAACTGATTCTGCGCCTGCGATGGAGTAGGTAGCGGTGACGGTAGTGGATCCGACTTGTGTAGCGGTTAGATTGATGGCTGTACCGCGTTGGTCAGCCGTTACGATACCTGCTGTGCCGTACGAAAAACTGATTTGCAGGTTCTCAACGTTCAGCGATGGGTCAAGTTGAACCAACGGGGTTACCATTTTGTTTTCGCCGTTGTACATATCTACGTTGTCAATCGTACCAACAAAGAGTCCGTTCGGGCATTGTGCTGCCTGAGTGCAAGCATAGATGTGTTTGCCGTCAGTTGTATGGTCTTCTGCACCAATCTCATAGCAGATGTCTGCACTTGGGATATCAAGGTCAATGGTTTGTTTGCCTGTGGTCTCGCCATCGTTGATAACAAACTTATTATAGGCAGGATACTTAACGCTGAAGATGTACCAATCGCCTACTTTTTGTGTGAGCGTTTCTCCCGGCCAAGCGCTATTTTGTTTGACCGTAGCAGAATCCCACATGTAGAAGTTCTTTGCCCAAGCAGGATTAGCGTCTTTCACTCTTACGGTAACCAATTGATATACACTAACGGAGAGGCTTGCCGTGAAGGTACGTCCGTTAGCCGAACCGGTAGCCACATACTTGTATGTATGAATGGTAGCTGGAAGGTTTACATCGTGGGTGGTGTTGGTAGCAGATACATTGTTTTTCCATACTTCGTCATCGCAGGTGATGTTCATAGTTTCGCTGTAGTTAGAAGCACCAGAGGTAATGGTAATATTTGCCGGAGTTTGGCTCAGTTCTATTTCGTTGTTGGTTAGACTGGAGTGCAAAGAGAGTTGTGGTACAGCCACACCTTGGTAGGAGATGGTTTGTATTGTTGTGTCGCCATCTGCGCCACCTGCATTCGGGCGGAAGAATACTTTAGCGTCGATAGAAGAAGCGGTAGTAGAAGGATTGGTGATGGTGAAGGTGCGTTCCGTAGAAGCAGTATTATCACCGAATTGGTAGTAGGTCGTGCAACCC
>JAKSNN010000007.1 GCA_024399755.1 Paludibacteraceae bacterium
AATTATAGATTAAAAATCTATTTTGTGCCCTAATTATTTGCGTATTCCAAATTTTTGTTGTACATTTGCAGCGGAATTGGAAAAAACAATAACTAAATTTATACATTATGGCTTACAAAATTTCTGAAGACTGCATTGCTTGCGGTACTTGTAAAGATGAATGCCCAATGGGTGCTATCTCTGAAGGCGATCGCTATTCTATTAACCCTGATATGTGTACCGAGTGCGGCACTTGCGCTTCTGCATGCCCAAGCGGCGCTATCTCGCTCTAAGAAATAGCAAAACTTTCGGTCAGATAAGGGAGTCTCTTGTAGGCTCCCTTATTCCGCAAAATTATGCGCTAAAGGCGCATTAAGAAGGTGGCGAAACCTGTTTAACGCAAAACAACTATGGATATTTCGGTTATTGTTCCTCTTTTTAACGAGGCAGAGAGCCTGTCCAAACTCTTCGAGTGGATTACTCGCGTGATGGACGAGAATAAGTTCTCCTACGAGGTGCTTTTTGTCAACGACGGCTCTACCGACGAGTCGTGGCAAGTCATTACCCGCCTCAAGCAACAGGATAACCACGTGCGCGGCATCTGTTTCCGTCGCAACTATGGCAAGTCGGCTGCGCTCTATTGCGGTTTTAAGGCTGCCCAAGGCGATGTGGTTATCACGATGGACGCAGACTTGCAAGACTCTCCGGACGAGATTCCGGAACTGTACCGCATGATTACCGAAGACGGTTTTGACCTCGTAAGCGGTTGGAAACAAAAACGTTACGACAACCGCCTCACGAAGAACCTCCCGTCGAAACTCTTTAACGCTACGGCACGCCGCGTCACGGGTATTCAACTCCACGACATGAACTGCGGACTGAAAGCCTATCGCAAGGAAGTGGTCAAGAATATCGAAGTGTTCTCCGAAATGCACAGATATATCCCTTACTTGGCTAAGAATGCCGGCTTTACGAAGATTGGCGAAAAGGTGGTCCAACATCGCAAACGCGAATTTGGCGTCAGCAAGTTCGGGCTGAACCGCTTTGTGAACGGCTATCTCGATTTGATGACCCTGTGGTTCCTTAATAAGTTCGGCAAACAGCCCATGCACTTCTTCGGACTGATAGGAAGCCTCATGTTCCTGCTCGGACTGGTGGCTGTGATTGTGGTAGGCGGCATGAAACTCTATGCCTTGACGCACGGGGTACACGCCATGCTGGTAGGTGTTAACCCTTATTTCCACTTGGCTATCCTTACGATGATTCTCGGCTGTATGCTGTTCCTCGCAGGTTTTTTGGGCGAGTTGGTTATCCGTAATTCGCAGTCGCGTAACGACTATCTGATTCGCGAAGAAATTTGAATTTAGACGAGCAACATAGCATGATGGAGCGTGCTTTGGGCGAGCGAATGCTCAATCACGCTCTTGTCTTTCTCCGCCAATGGGCAGGAGAATTGCAGTCGTCGGTCTATGCCGATAAGATTCAGGCAATAGAGCAAAATTATACTTGCCTGTTTCAGTATTTCCTTTCTGCGGAAGACCCTGAGCGTAACGGCGTGCTGGACGTGATGACTTACGATACCTATCGCTTGGCAGACGAGATGTACGCCGAAATGCGTCTGAAGCGCAACCTGTCACCTTCGTTGCAGGGGTTTAATCCCGACGATACCGACGCTACGCTGCGCTATTTCTCCGCTTGTCCGCGATTGCAGGACGAAGACCTGAATTGGCTGCGGCAACAAGCCGAAGACAGTACCAAGACGGCTTCTACCCTGATGGTGATGGCGGCTATGGCACAAAACCTGCGCACGTTCTTTTCGGAAAAGGCTTTCCTGTGCCTGATAGAACTAATCGGCTCGGAGAATACCTTGCTGAGCGAACAGGCGCTGGCTACGACAATCTTGCTCCTTGCTCAATACGATGTGCGCATCTTTTATTTCCCGCACCTGCAAGACGCTTTTGTGGGACAGATCGGAGATGGCGAACATGCCTTCGAAATCATGTGTGCCCTCGCTAAATCTACCAAGGAGAACCTGAAGAATATCTTGGCGCGGGAGGAGATTCAGGAGGAGGATTTGCCCGAGGAAATCAAGGAAGTGTTCGGCGAACAATTTGCTGCCGATTCCTTGGAACAAGTGGTTGAATCCATGTCGGTTACGGAAAATGAATATATCGCTACATTAGTGTCAATCCTGCCTGATACTTGGGTGTTTGACGAGTTGGTCGGCATAGATGAGGAGCGCATGCAGATTGCCTCGCAAGCCTACCTCAATGCCGGCATGATGGATATGATGTGGGATAGTAAAGAGAAGGCGGAGGAAATCCTGATAAAACGCCTCCGTTCGGAGCATCCTATGCCGCAGGATTATCTCAATTACGGTCACCTCTGCTTCTTGAAAGGAGACCGGCTCTTGGCATACGAGAATTACCGTGAGGCACGCAAACGCCTTGGGAGCGCAAAGAAGTTTATGTCGCTCTTCCGTCCCGATAGACGCTCGCTCATAGATAACGGTGTCCCTACGGACGAGGTTTACCTGATGGAAGACCAACTCTTGCGCGAGTAAAATAGAATAATTATTCTAAAAATCGTTTTAGGCTTGCATATTTGAAAAAAAAGTAGTACCTTTGTACGCAATTTTCGATACGGGTGAAAATCAGTCCAAAGGTATAGTATCAGTATGGCAAGTACAATTCAACACGATGGCATAATCGTCGCTATAGACGAAGCGGCAAAGGTCAGGATTATTCAGTCGGACGCTTGCTCCGCCTGTCGTGCAAAGAGTATGTGCCTTTCTGCGGACAGCAAGGAGAAAATGGTGACTTGCGAGGTGACGCCGGAGCAGAGGGATACCTTGCACGTAGGCGACAAAGTGCAGGTAATCGCTTCTGAACGCATGGGCTGGAAAGCCGTTACGCTGGCTTATATCCTGCCTTTCGTAGTGCTGATGATAGTTTTGGTGGCGCTGGACTTCTCTATAGGAAACGAGGCGCTGGCGGGCGTGATAGCCCTGTGTAGCGTAGGCGTATATTATATCGTGTTGAGTTTCTTTAGGGAGAAGATAGGTAAAAAGATACAATTTCATTTAATCAAAACATAATATTATGGAACTAATTGTAATCTCTTTGATTGTTTTGGGCGTGACGGGACTGGTGTCCTCGGTACTGCTGTACTTTATCGCCCAAAAGTTCAAGGTGGAGGAAGACCCTCGCATTGACGCCGTGCAGGAAGTCCTGCCGGGTGCCAACTGTGGCGGTTGCGGATTTGCCGGTTGCCGTTCGCTTGCCGAGGCATGCTGCAAAGCCACATCACTTGACGGTCTTCTCTGCCCGGTAGGAGGTGCGCCTACTATGGCTAAAGTAGGCGAAATCCTCGGAATGGCTGCTTCGGCTGCTGAGCCGAAAGTGGCAGTAGTGCGTTGCAATGGCACTTGCGAAGCCCGTCCTCGTACCAGCGAGTATGACGGAGCGAAGAGTTGCCGCATTATGCACAACCTGTATGTAGGCGAGACGGCTTGTCCGTTTGGCTGTCTCGGTTGTGGCGATTGTGTGGCTGCTTGCCAGTTTGGCGCACTCAGTATGGACCCCAAGACGGGACTGCCCGTTGTAGATGAGGAGAAATGTACCAGTTGCGGAAAGTGCGTAGCCGCTTGCCCGCGTGGCATCATCGAACTCAGAAACAAAGGTCCGAAAGGACGTCGTATGGTAGTGGAATGTGTCAATAAGGATAAAGGCGCTGTGGCTCGCAAAGCCTGCATGAACGCTTGTATCGGTTGCGGCAAATGCCAGAAGGAATGCCAGTTCGACGCTATCACGGTGGAGAACAACGTGGCATATATCGACTATACCAAGTGCCGCCTCTGCCGCAAGTGTGAAGCCGCTTGCCCGACGGGTGCGATCCACGCTATCAATTTCCCCGTTCGCAAACCTGCTGCTCCTGCCGCAGAACAACCTGCTGCGCCGGCAGCACCTGCCGAACCTAAAAAAGAGGAGGTACAACAATGAGAACATTCAAAATAGGTGGAGTTCATCCACACGATAACAAGATTTATTCTGCCCATCAGTCGATTACGGAATGCCCGCTGCCGCAAAAGGCAATCATTCCCCTCGTACAACATATCGGTGCGCCTGCACAAGCCATCGTAGAGAAAGGGCAGAAAGTGAAAGTAGGCGAACTGATTGCCAAAGCAGGCGGTTTCGTAAGTGCTAATGTACATTCGCCGGTAAGCGGAACGGTCAATAAGATTGATACCACTATCGACGCTTGGGGCATGAAAATGCCTGCTGTCTTTATTGACGTAGAAGGCGACGAATGGATGGAGGGTATCGACCGTAGCGCCGATGTCATTCACGAGTGTACGCTTGAGCCCAAAGAGATTGTAGATAAGATTGCTGCTGCAGGTATAGTAGGTCTGGGCGGTGCTTGCTTCCCGACACAGGTCAAACTCCTGCCTCCTCCCGGCAAGACAGCCGAAGTGCTGATCGTGAACGGAGTAGAGTGCGAACCGTATCTCACTTGCGACCATCAACTTATCTTGGAACACGGCGAGGAAATCGTTGTGGGAATCCAGATCTTGATGAAGGCTTTGGGTATCAATCGCGCTATTATCGGTATTGAGAACAATAAACCCGACGCTATCGCCCGCATGAAGGAGTTGACCGCTAAGGTATTGGGCGTAGAGGTAATGCCTCTCAGGCTCAAATACCCGCAAGGCGGTGAGAAACAACTGATTGACGCATGTATCGGTCGTCAAGTACCAAGTGGCGCTCTGCCTATCGAGGTAGGTGCTGTAGTGGATAATGTGGCTACTATCTATGCCGTATATGAAGCCGTGCAGAAGAATATGCCGCTTATCTCTCGCGTCATGACCGTTACGGGTAAGCACGTGGCAAAACCGGGTAACTACAAAGTGCGTTTCGGAACACCTTTGACGGAGGTTGTGGCTATGGCAGGCGGTGTGCCTGAAGACACGGGCAAAATTATAGGTGGCGGTCCGATGATGGGACGCGCGATGAACAATATCGACATGCCTGCCAACAAACGTGTGAGCGGTCTCCTTTTCTTGCCGGAAGACGAGTGCCGCCGCGTAGAACCGGAGAACTGCATACGTTGCGGAAAGTGCGTTGCCGCTTGCCCAATGGGACTCGAACCGTATCTGCTCTCTCGCCAAGCCGAACTGAAGATGTGGGACGAGATGGAGCAACACAACGTGATGGATTGTATCGAATGCGGTTGCTGCTTGTTTACTTGCCCAAGTCATCGTCCTTTGCTTGACTATGTGCGCATGGGTAAGGCTACGGTAGGTGGAATTATTCGTAATCGTCAGGCTGCTGCAAAGGCTGCCGCTGAAGCGAAGAAATGAAGCTAATTGAACAGAAGAAATTTGAAACAGATATGAAAAACTTGATTGTATCTCCGGCTCCACACGCTCATAGCGGCGACAGCGTCCGGAAAAATATGCTCCTCGTCATCGCTTGCTTGTTGCCGGCGTTGGCAGTATCGCTTATCGCGTTCGGTTGGGGAGCCCTGATTACTACGGCTATCAGTATCGTGGCTTGCGTGGCAACGGAATGGCTGATTGCCAAATTCGTTCTTAAGCAGCGTCCTACTATCTGCGACTGCTCTGCTGTCCTGACAGGTTTGCTCTTGGCATTCAACTTGCCTTCGGCTCTGCCTTGGTGGATTGTAGTGATTGGCGCAGTAGTGGCTATCGCAGTAGGTAAAATGACCTTTGGCGGACTGGGACAAAACCCCTTCAATCCCGCTTTGGTAGGTCGTGTGTTCCTTTTGATTTCGTTCCCTGTACAGATGACTACGTGGCCTCGTCCGTTAGGATTCGAGACATCGTATGTAGATGCCGCTACAGGAGCTACTCCATTGGCAACTCTCAAACAGATTGTCAAAGGCGGTGATACAGGTCTTATTGACCAACTGCCTGACCTTTGGGATTCGTTCACGGGTATGATTGGCGGTTCGTTAGGTGAGGTGAGCGCTATCGCCTTGCTGATTGGCGGTATTGTGCTGATTGCTTGCCGTGTGATTACATGGCATATCCCTGTAAGTATTTTAGGCACGGTGGCTCTCTTTGCTGCCTGCACTGCTCCTGCAGGTATGTGCTGTGGCGAGTATGTGGCTTATTCCTTGCTTGCTGGCGGTATGATGTTGGGCGCTTTCTTTATGGCAACCGACTACGTTACTTCGCCTATGACCGGCTGGGCAAAGATAATCTTCGGTATCGGTATCGGACTGATTGTGATGGTGATTCGTACTTGGGGTGCTTACCCGGAAGGAATGTCGTTCGCTATCCTTATCATGAACGCTACTGTACCTTTGTTGAACAAGATTCGTCCTCGTCGTTTTGGCGAAGTCGTTAAGAAATAAGGAGGACACAACTATGGCTAAATTAGAAAGTACATTCAAGAATATGGCTTTGTCGCTCACGTGTATCACGTTGGTAGCGGCTGCGGCTCTCGGAGGCGTGTATATGCTTACCGCACAGAAGATTGCAACGCAGGCGGAAGAAGCCAAGAACGCAGCCAAAGTGGCTGTCCTCAACGGCGTAGAAGACGGTGTGGCAATCGAGACGGAAGCAGACGGCTTCGGTGGCAAAATCAAACTGATGGTCGGTTTTGCGCAAGACGGAACTATCCTCGGTTATGAAGTATTGGAGCAACAAGAGACTCCGGGCTTAGGTACGCACATCGTAGAGTGGTTCAAGAATGCCGGGAAACCCGGTCAGAATATTATCGGACGTCAGGCTACAGGTGCGTTCTCGGTAAGCAAAGACGGTGGCGATGTAGATGCTATTACGGCGGCTACTATCTCTTCTCGCGCTTTCCTGAAAGCAATCAATAGCGCATACGCAGAGTTCATGAAGCAGCAGGGCGTAGATGTTTCTACGGGTGCTACTATGGTAAACACCGACGCTGCTTCGGGCGCTACGCAACCTTGCGTTGAGCACAAGGACGGCTGCTGCGAACATCAATGTAATCACGAGTGCCATAAAGAAGGGTGCTGCAAAGAAGAAATGGAGGCAACAAAATGAATAAAGGCTTAAAAACACTTACGAACGGTATTCTCACCGAGAATCCTACATTCGGTTTGGTATTGGGTATGTGCCCAACGTTGGCTACTACTACAAGTGCCGTTAACGGTATGTCAATGGGCTTGGCTACGATGTTCGTGCTCATTTGCTCGAACGTGGTTATCTCAATGCTCAAGAACCTTATCCCGGATAAAGTGCGTATCCCTGCTTTCATCGTGGTGATTGCTACTTTCGTTACGATGGTACAATTGGCGATGCAAGCGTACGTGCCTTTCATCTATGCTAAACTCGGACTTTTCATTCCGCTGATTGTGGTTAACTGTATCGTCCTTGGACGTGCAGAGGCTTTTGCTGCGAAAAACTCTGTCGGTCTGAGTGCATTGGACGGACTTGGAATGGGATTGGGCTTTACTCTTTCTCTGACCGTCATTGGTGCAATTCGCGAATTGCTCGGTACAGGTTGCGTCTTTGGTGCGCACATCTTCCCTGAGAACTATGGCGCTCTTATCTTTGTGCTTGCTCCCGGTGCATTCATCTGCTTGGCATACGTCATGGCTTTGGTTCATAAACTGATGAAAAACAACTAAAACATTTTACGACTATGATTTATTTCTTAATATTCATCTCTGCGATATTCGTTAATAATATCGTTTTGAGTCAATTCCTTGGCATCTGCCCTTTCCTTGGCGTAAGTAAGAAAATTGATACCGCTCTGGGTATGGGGGCTGCGGTTACGTTTGTGCTGACATTAGCCACGATTGTAACCTACCTGCTGAATATGATGCTCGTGGCATGGCACGTAGAGTTCCTGCAAACCATCTTGTTTATCCTTGTGATAGCGGCTTTGGTACAATGTATCGAGATTATCTTGAAGAAGATTAGTCCGTCGCTCTATCAGGCTTTGGGTGTGTTCTTGCCTTTGATTACGACCAACTGCTGTTTGCTTGGTGTGGCTATCCTTGTGGCTAACGGCACTAACAAACTGCCTATGGGCGCTGACCACAATATGCTTACGGGCACGCTGTTTGCCTTCGCAACCGCACTTGGTTTCTCGTTGGCATTGGTACTCTTTGCAGGTATTCGTGAGCAACTGGCTATGAATAAAATCCCGAAAGCAATGCAAGGCACACCTATTGCTCTGCTTACTGCCGGTTTGCTGGCAATGGCATTCATGGGCTTTAGTGGTGTAGTAGGATAATACGGAAATGATTGACGCAAACCACATAAAAGGCTTGTATTTCTTGGGAATAGGGGGCATCGGCATGAGTGCTCTTGCCCGCTATTTCTTTGCTAAAGGTATGCCGGTGGCAGGGTACGACCATACTCCGTCATCTCTTACCCGTACCTTGGAAAACGAAGGTATTGCAGTTTCCTATGAGGACGATGTGGCTACTCTACCTCAATGGGCAGCCGACAGCGCGACCTGTCTCATTGTCCGGACACCTGCTGTACCTGAATCTACAGCGCTTACAACGTTCTTCCGCAATAATGGATATACGATACGCAAGCGGGCAGAGGTATTGGGTTTGGTGACGCGTGAGAAGAAAGCCTTGTGTGTAGCAGGAACACACGGCAAAACGACCACTTCTACTATTTTGGCGCACTTGCTTCGTCAATCGTCAATCGGTACAAATGCCTTCTTGGGCGGTATCAGCAACAACTATCATACGAATCTGCTTTTGGATACCGAGAGCCCTTATGTAGTGGTAGAAGCCGATGAATTCGACCGCAGTTTTCACCACTTGTCGCCCTATATGTCGGTGATTACCGCAGTAGATCCCGACCACTTGGACATCTATGGTACAGCAGAGGCTTATCGGGAGAGTTTTGAGCATTATACTTCTTTGATTCAGTCCGTCTTGCTTGTCAAGCAAAGTGTGGCGCTTACGCCCCGTTTGGCAGAGGGTGTTCAGCAATTGACTTACGGAGTGGTGGAAACACCGCGCTCAAACGATTTGCCGGACTTCTACGCAGATGCTATCCGGGTTGCAGAGGGTCAGATTGACTTTGACTTTCATACTCCGACGTGTGTGATGAGGGGTATGCGGTTAGGCGTGCCGGTTTGGATTAACATAGAGAATAGTGTCGCTGCAATGGCGATGGCTTGGTTGAATGGCGTGAAAGAAGAGGAGTTGCGTTTGGGATTGACTTCGTTTAGCGGAGTCTATCGTCGCTTTAATGTGCATATTAATAAGGCTTCAATGGCGTATGTTGATGATTATGCTCATCACCCGACGGAGATTGCTACCTCTATTCAGTCGATTCGGCGCCTTTTCCCGGAAAGGCATATCTTGGGGATTTTTCAACCTCACCTTTATACCCGCACGCGTGATTTCGCAGAGGGGTTTGCCAAGGTGTTGGCAGAGTTAGATGAGGTGGTGTTATTGCCTGTCTATCCAGCCCGCGAATTGCCTATAGAGGGTGTGGATTCAGAGATGTTATGCCGGAAGATACAAGGTTTTGGTCAGGCGAATGTGCGTGTTGTGGAGAAGCAAAATCTATGTCAGTTCCTATCTGGTAGGGTTAAGGCAACGGCAGCACCGATGGCAGTCATCTCATTAGGTGCCGGTGATATTGATAGATTAGTTCCCTCTATTGCAGAGGCATTGAATAGAAATTAGACGTACATGGCTCTTTGGAAAAAAATAGTACTGATTTGTGTGACAATGCTCGTTGTCGGGTATTTGGTTGGCAGTGCGGTGTGGGTACATCTGCGTTCCAATAGTGTGGTGTGTAATACTCTTTCCATTGAGATTCAAGACGAGAGCAAAAGACAATATCTTAACCGAAGTGAATTAGCGGCTCTTTTGAAGCAGAAGCATATTTATCCGATAGGGCAATTGATGGATTCGGTGAAGGTGAGGGAGATAGAGGCTGTTATAGAATCACACCCTATGGTTCGTCATGCGGAGTGTTTTGCACGTACTGGAGGTGAAGTCGTGGTTCGATTGTCTCAACGTATTCCTCTCTTGCGTGTAGTAACGGGTGCGGAAACGTATTTCGTGGATACCGACCACACGCGTATGCCTATTCGTGAAAGTGTAAAGGATAAGGTGATGTTGGTGGAAGGTGAAGTGGGGCAACGGATGGCTTGTGAGGAGATAGCTGACTTAGTGCTGTTGATTCGTACAGACAAGTACTGGCGTGGGCGTATTTCTAAGGTTCGCATACGCAACCCGCGGTATGTGGAACTGATAGAACAACCTCGTGGGAACATCATCATTTTGGGCGAATGCCGAGATGTTAAAGAAAAATTATCAAGACTTAAGACTTACTATGAAAATGGGGCGGCAGAATTGGATTTACCCGAGTATCGCGAGTATGATTTGCGATATGCCGACCAAGTAATTGGACGAAAATAATACTAAACCTATGAAAAAAAGAAAAGAACAACTTATAGCCGAATCGCTACCTTTAGTGGCTATTGATTTTGGTAGCAGCAAGATTCGGGTAATGGCTGCGGAGCAAGTGTCTTCGGAGCGCTTGCATATATTGGGCGTTGAGGAATCGGATCGATATGTTTGTGTGGAAAGGGGTGTGATTACGCAGACTTCTAATGCTGCGTTTATGATGGGGGAATGTCTTCGGTTATTGGCTAATCGAATCGGTTACTCGGAATTACCCACGGCATTTGTTTCCGTAGGTGGGCTCAGTACGCAGATTTATGAAGTGAGTGCCAAACGTGACCAAGTGCGTGCAAAGACGATTGCACGTTCGCTTTTAGATGAGATGGAGAACGAATGCCGGCTAAAGATAGAAGAGCATTATCCACAAGTAACTGTGTTGGGGCTGATTCCGAGTTTCTTTGTGTTAGATGGTCAAGAGCAGGATTATTCGCCCGAGGCAACGCAACGTGCCGTGTTGGTTGAGGGGCATTATATTGCTTTCGTGGCTCAAAAACGTGTCGGTGAGCAGTTGCAGAAGGTCTTTGACCAAGCGGGCAAGTCTATAGAAAAGTCGTTCATTCGTCAAGATGCGTTGCTGTCTGCCTTTGCCAGTGAAGATGGTTTCTGGGTCGTACAAGAAGGCTGTGCTTTGATTGATTTTGGTGCACAGACCACGACACTCTCCGTTTGTAAGGAGAATCAGTATCTCTTTCATAAAGTGTATAAATGGGGTGGTGATGACATTACGCAGCGTATTGCTAATAAAGGTATTAGCCTTGCTACGGCAGAACAACTCAAACGTCAATTCGGTTATGCTTCAGAGCAGTTTGTGGAGAAGAATCAGCGTCTGCGCATAAAAGCGATGCCTGCTGTTGGCGGAGAGATTTCTATTTCTACGGCAGAGTTGGCTCAACTCATTTCGGGGGAATTGGATGAGCAGATTGCGCCTATGATGGAACAAATCAATAACTTTGCTAATCGTATTCGCACGGTGTATATCACAGGTGGGGCTTCCATGTTGCAAGGTTTGGACGCTTATTTGCAGGATAAGACGTCTGTGCAGGTCATCTATGGTGCGCATGATAAACTGATTGATGATGAGCAATATGATGAACCTACATATTCTGCTTTGGTGGGTACTTTATTGATGGGGGCAGACTATCGCGAAGAGCATAAAGGTGCAAAAGTGCCAAAACCGGGTACGCTAAAGAAATTGGAAGATTTAGCGCTTCAGTTCTTTACGGACGCAGAGAGTAAAGTTAATATGGATAATGATAAATGAAACAGATATGGAAGACAATAATCTTTTAACGTTGCCGATTGAAGATGAAGCGAACGCCATTATCAAGGTAATGGGTATTGGCGGAGGTGGCTGTAATGCCGTTAATTATATGTATAGTCAGGGTATCGCTGATGTAAGTTTCTTGGTATGTAATACGGACCGTCAGGTCTTGGCGAAATCTTCCGTACCTGCAAAGTTGCAACTGGGTGATGCCGGATTAGGTGCGGGAGGAGACCCTTCCGTTGCGGAACAATATGCGAGGGATAGTGCCGAGAAGATTGAAGAAGCGCTGAACGACGGTACGAAAATGCTGTTCCTTACAGCAGGAATGGGTGGAGGTACTGGTACGGGTGCTTCTGCTCCTGTGGCTGAGATTGCGAGGAAGAAAGGTATTCTTACGGTAGGCATTGTTACGATTCCTTTTGCTTTTGAAGGGCAGAAGAAGATTCGTAAAGCCCTCACGGGTGTTGCTAAATTGGCAGAACATGTTGATGCGTTGCTCGTTATCAATAATGAGAAACTGAAGAAGATTTATCCTGATTTGGATTTCCTCAATGCGTTCTCAAAAGCCGATGACGTGGTTTGCAATGCAGCCCGCTCTATTGCGGAAATTATTACTGTTCCGGGATATATCAACACCGACTTTGCCGATGTCTATAATACGCTGAAGGACGGACATGTCGCTATTATGAACGTGGGACGTGCCAGTGGAGAGAACCGTATCACGAAGGCGATTGAAGATGCTCTCAATTCGCCGTTAGTAAATACGAATGATGTACATGGTGCAAAGCGTGTGCTGCTTCAGTTCTATTGCTCTCGCGAATTCGCGATTCAGATGCAGGAGATTGACCAAATCAATGCTTTTGTGAACGAGGTCGGTGATGAGGTTGATGTGCAGTGGGGGGCTTCGTTGGACGAGTCTTTAGGCGAGGACGTACGTGTTACGATTATCGCTACGGGCTATGAGGTTAGTGATATTCCTGTTTTAGAGGATATCGCGGGCAAACCTACCGTAGATGACGCTATCCGAACGAATTATACGGAGCCGAAAGAGCCTCAGAAAGAAGACGAACAGCCTGCGGAACTTGACTTGAGTACCGCGATTGATACTACGCCGTCAGAACCGGCGACGGCTACATCTGCCTTTGATGGACCGCATCTTGATATGTCTGATTCCGATGACGGAACGATTGTTATTCAAGATACCGAAGAAACACCGAAACCCGCTGCTGCTCCTAGAGGGTTCGGACGTTGGCGTCGTCGTAGTTAATTTCGTTTGATTATTTGCTCTTGCGTCGGAGTAATTTCTTGGCAACGAACCAAACGATGCCAACCGCAAGAATGATGAGTATAGTCACGCTTAGTTCGTGGCTATATTCGTGTATAAGGTCCATCTGACCATGTGCCACGTAGCCCAATGCGGCTAAAATACAATTCCAGCAGAATGCTCCTAAGAAGGTGTAGAGTAGGAATTGCCCAAAGGGCATACGGGCCAAACCTGCAGGCAGACTGATGAGTTGGCGTATTGCAGGAATGAGCCTGCCAATGAAAGTGCTCACTTTACCGTGGGCATTGAAATAGTCCTCTGCATGTTGAATCTTATCGCTGCTCAATAGGCATAGATGCCCCAATTTGCTGTCTGCAAACTTATAGATGATAGGTCTACCAAGCCATAGTGCTAAAAGATAGTTGATAATAGCGCCAAGCATTGCCCCAATCGTTCCGCAAAGAACAATCATTGCAACGTTGATAAGGTACGTCTCGCTGATGTACAGCGGACTTGTTGGGTCCGCTGCTACAAACGCTGCTGGCGGAATAACGACCTCGCTCGGAAAGGGTATGAACGATGACTCAATTGCCATCAAAGCCGTGATTGACGCATAATTGATATGCGCTGAGTACCATGCAATTACGCTATCTACTAAGGACATGGGTTCTATTTAGTGTTGTAATAGTTCTTTTACTTTGCAGGAGATGGCGCGCCCGTCGGCTTTGCCTGCCAATTGTTTGGTGGCAACGCCCATCACCTTTCCCATATCTTGTGGTCCGGTAGCGCCCACTTGTGCGATAATGGCTTGTAGGGCTGTCGCCAATTCTTCCTCATTCATCATAGCGGGCAGGTATTGCTCAATTATTTTGCATTGTGCTAATTCCTCGTCAGCCAACTCTTGGCGTCCGGCTTGGATATACATCTCAGCCGATTCTTTGTGTTGTTTTACAATCTTTTGTATGATTTTGAGGGCTTGGTCGTCGTGCAGTTCGCCGTTGCCGCCTTTAGCCGTTTTAGCCTCTAAAAACTCTTTTTTGATTCCGCGAAGTGAATCCAAAGCCACTTTATCTTTTGCGAGCATCGCCTTTTTGATGTCCTCGCTGATTTGATCGAATAAGTTCATAATCTGATAGTTAGATGAATATAAGTTGTACAATAATGTAAATCGGCAGGCATACGATTAAACTGAATTTAATCATATATCCGAAGAAACTTGGCATCTTGACACCTTCTTGTTCGGCAATACTTTTCACCATAAAGTTAGGTCCATTGCCGATGTAGGTGAGTGAGCCGAAGAACACGGCACCCATTGAGATGGCTTTCAGGAATGGGTCGGAAGCCAAACCAACGATTTCTCCGGAAGGTGCCATGGAGTTGAATACCATAGCTGTAGGAGCGTTATCGAGGAAAGCGGACAGCGCACCGGTGCAATATACGTATTGCCAAGGCTCGCTTAATATGGCTTGAATGGCGTCTTTCATTTGCTCAAGGTACATAAGGGCGGGCGTCATCGTGGCGAAGATGCCGAGAAAGACGCAAGCCACTTCCAAAATAGGTGTCCACGAGTAGTTATTCTCGATACGTGTTTGTTTCTTTGTGGTGAACCAACTGGCAAGGATGATTGCGATGAACACCCATTCGCGCAGGAGTTTGAGGTAGAAGGGGGCATCTTCGGCGCCCATAGCGGGAATGTATGTCTTATTGATGAACATCGTGCTGGCAATCACGCAAAGCAACCAAAGCACGTTGATAAGTCCTGTTGCACTCAGTTTGGTTGCTTCGTTTATGTCGGCTTGGATATTTTCTTTCGGTTCTTTTTTCAGATATAGATACAAATCTACGATAAAGTAAGTTCCTAAAAGCAGCAGTCCTGTTACAGCCCATTCTCCGAGCATATTTTGCAGCCACCAACTGAACGTCACGCCTTTTTGGAAGAGCAGGAACAAGGGTGGATCGCCCAATGGGCTCAATAATCCGCCGCAGTTTGCCACAATGGCGATAAAGAACAAAATGGTGTGAACGCGATACTTGCGTTGGTGTATAGTCTTGATTAGCAGGCGGATAAGGAGCATTGCCGCACCGGTTGTTCCCATGAAGGAAGCCAAGATCCAACCGATAGCCAAAATGAGCGTGTTGGTGAGGGGAGTGGCTTGCAAATCGCCTCGAATACAGATGCCGCCTGTCGTCACGAAGAGAGCCATCAGCAGAAGGATGAACGGCACGTAATCATAAACCATCTGGTGCATCAGGTGCATGCCGCAACTGTTAATACACAGCCAACCGCCGGCTATACCGCCGAGCACGATGGATACAATCAGTTTATGGGTGTTTTCTTCCCACCATTCGCCCACTTTCGGGAGTAGGGGTAAGACGGCGATGCTGAGTAGCATCACGATAAAGGGAAAGAGCATCCATGTCGGAATAAGTGTTTCCATAAGTATTTAATTTTATAGTTTTTCGAATAAAAATGCAGTTTAATCCAGTTTCAGTACGGCGAGGAATGCCTTTTGCGGCACTTCCACGTTGCCGATTTGTTTCATACGTTTCTTGCCTCGTTTTTGTTTCTCAAGCAGTTTGCGTTTACGGCTCACGTCGCCGCCATAGCACTTTGCCAGCACGTCTTTGCGCACTTGTTTCACGGTTTCGCGGGCAATAATTTTCGCTCCGATAGCGGCTTGAATCGCAATATCAAATTGCTGGCGGGGCAGTAGTTCTTTTAGTTTTTCGCACATTCTGCGTCCAAAATCCAAGGCATTATCGCGGTGGGTAAGGGTCGAAAGAGCATCTACCTGCTCGCCGTTGAGCAGAATATCTAATTTGACAAGGTTTGATGGGCGGAAACCGTTTTGGTGCCAATCGAAACTTGCGTAACCTTTGGAAATACTCTTCAGTTTGTCGTAGAAGTCTATCACGATCTCTCCTAACGGCATGTCGAATAGTAGTTCCAGACGGTCGCCTGAGATATAATCTTGTTTCACAAGTTCGCCACGTTTATCCAAGCAGAGAGTCATTATCGGACCGATGTAAGCGCTTGAAGTTATGATACTTGCACGGATATAAGGCTCCTCGATATGGTCAATCTCTGTTAGGTCGGGCATACCGGCAGGGTTATGTACTTCTTTCATCGTGCCGTCTTTTAGGAAGACATTGTAACTTACGTTTGGCACGGTGGTAATCACGTCCATATCAAACTCGCGGTCGAGTCGTTCTTGGATAATCTCCATGTGCAGCAGTCCGAGGAATCCGCAACGGAAACCGAATCCCAATGCCACGGACGACTCTGGCGAGAAACTCAGACTGGCGTCATTCAGTTGCAACTTCTCAAGGCTGGCACGCAGGTCTTCGTAGTCTTCTGCTTCAATCGGATACACACCCGCGAACACCATCGGCTTGGCTTCTTCAAAACCTGCGATGGCTTTGTCGCAGGGGCGTGCTACATGGGTGATGGTATCGCCCACTTTCACTTCCGCCGAGGTCTTGATGCCCGAAATGATATAACCCACATTTCCCGCAGAAATCTCGTTTCGGGGCTGCATATCTAATTTCAAGATGCCGATTTCGTCAGCGTCGTATTCTTTTCCTGTATTGTAAAAACGTACGCGCTCGCCTGCGTGAAGCGTGCCGTTCATAACGCGGAAATAACCGATGATACCGCGGAACGAGTTGAACACGGAGTCGAAGACGAGGCATTGTAGGGGAGCGTTTGGGTCTCCTTTCGGGGCTGGAATGCGTTCTATGATAGAGTCTAAGATTGCTTCCACGCCGTCGCCTGTCTTGGCGGAGCAGCGCATAATCTCTTCTCGCTTGCAACCGATAAGGTCAATAATCTCGTCCTCCACTTTGTCGGGCATGGCGCTATCCATGTCGCATTTGTTCATCACGGGGATAATTTCGAGGTCATGCTCAAGGGCAAGATAGAGGTTCGAGATGGTCTGTGCTTGTACGCCCTGACTGGCATCTACTACCAGCAAAGCACCTTCGCAGGCGGCAATACTGCGGCTCACTTCGTAACTAAAGTCCACGTGCCCCGGAGTGTCGATTAGGTTAAGGGTATTGCCTTTCCATTGCATTTGGATGGCGTGGCTTTTGATAGTGATACCGCGTTCTTTTTCGAGGTCCATATCGTCCAGCACTTGGTTTTCCATTTGCTTCTTGTCAACCGTTCCGGTTATCTCTAACATTCGGTCGGCAAGGGTTGATTTGCCGTGGTCGATATGGGCAATTATGCAGAAGTTGCGTATATTCTTCATGTAATCTTAGTTTTCGTTCCAAAAAAGACTTGCAAAGTTACAACTTTTTTTTGACATAAGCAAAAAAAAGTTGTAATTAGCCTTTAAAAAAGTAAAAATTCATGATATATCTGCGGTTCATTTCTGAGAATAGGAGCGTGCTCCGTTACCGACTGGCATAGCCCGATATTTGCTGTAGAAATTAGCGATGAGTGAACTCTCGAACTCCTTTTCGCTTTGCGTTCCTTTGTTGTAGAATACATCTACTCGTGCACCCCATTTGCGCATATATTGGTATTTATCGGGCATCATGTGAATCAGTCGTGTGCCGAGTCCCCAGTCTTTGTCTTCGATGAGTAGTTTTAGATGTTTCTGATAGTGTTCATCGTGCAAACGGCGGAAAAGGTCGTCTGATAGACCGATGTAGATAACAGGACTTTTCCCGTTTGGGTATTCAAACGCATGGGTAGGCGAAGATATTATGTAACAACCCGCACGTCTTTGTACTTTACAATCAAAATCGGGGGCGCTAAATGATTCCAACCGAAAATGGGCATCTACTCCTTCTACTCTTCGGAAATCTTCTCCCATAAAAGTTTTTATGTATGCAGGTGTGTTCATAAGTTCATCGCGGATATTCTATAGATAACTCTTCTTTCATGCTCTATTTTCTCCTTTATTTTGTCGAATCTTTTAGCAACCAACTAACGGAGCATCAACGGAGCATCAACGGAGCACTAACGGAGCACTCCGATACTTTACCGATACTTCATCGTATCTTTGCTATCTTTTGGAAGACTTTTTCCGCTCTGTTCCAAATTGTTTTCCAAACGCTTTGCAGGCTTCTATGCGTTTGGCGGATTTCATTCGGGGCTTATGTTGAATGATGTGTTTGCCGTTTACTACGCGAATATACACATCGTCTTTTTTTGCTATAGCCCCGTGTAACTCGTCAAAGGGGAATTGTAAAGTTGCTGTTGCCATTGTTTATCTGTGGTTTTAAAGGTTACTTTTTATGCGAGAAGGGCAAGTGCAAGGTCTTCCTTCCGCGTCATTTCTGCACGTGTTTCGGGTGTCTTGTCTCCTTGACCGGTAAGGTGTAAAACGCCATGGATGAGTATCCGTTTTAGTTCGTCTTCAAAACGGATTTGTCGTTCCTCGGCGTTGCTGCGAACTGTATCTATAGAGATGTAAATATCGCCAGAGAGCAGTCCGGGAACGGTATAATCAAACGTGATAATATCCGTGTAGTAATCGTGTCCGAGGAAAGCCTGATTAACCTCCAATATCTTCTTGTCGTCGCAAAAGATATAACTCAGTTCGCCCAAGTCGAAACCATAGCCGGCGGCTACGGCACGAATCCAACGTTCTATCTTTCCTGTCTCAAATGCTTGAGGCCGGTACTCGCTAAGTTCACCTTTGGAATTATATGTAAGATATTGAATCATAATGTTTTATACAAAGAATATGCTTGCTATGGCAAAGGCGGCGATGATGCCTGCCAAGTCCGAAAGCAGGCAGCATGCTACGGCATGACGGGTGTCGCGAATGCCTACTGCCCCGAAATAGACTGCCAGCACGTAGAACGTGGTGTCGGTTGCACCTTGCAGAATGCAGCAAAGTCTTCCTACAAGCGAATCTGCCCCGTAAGTCGTCATGGCTTCAATCATCAGTCCGCGTGCTCCGCTTCCGCTTAGAGGTTTCATGATAGCGGTTGGTACGGCTCCTGCCAAGTCGGGATTGAGTCCGCAGAGCGAGAACAGCCACGCTACGCCATGCTCCAACATTGCCATGGCGCCACTGGCGCGGAACATGCCTACGGCAACGAGAATTGCAATAAGGTAGGGTATGATACCGATGGCTGTCTGAAATCCGTCTTTCGCCCCTTCGATAAAGGCGTCATAGACGTTCACTTTACGTATGGCGGCTTGCAGTACGAACCAACAGATAATCCCCAACAGCACGACGCTTGCGATAACGGAAGATACGAGTGTCAGTTGTGTCTCGCTCAGGCGGCTCGCAAGGAAAAGCAGCACGCCAACCAGTAGCGTCAGACCGACGATAACGCCTGCTACCATTTTGTCTTTCAGGGAGATATGTTGTGCGATACAGGTGGCAATCAGTCCGACTATTGTCGAGAAATACGTTGCAATTAGGATAGGCAGAAATACATCGGCAGGATTGGCGGCACCCAACTGCGCACGATACGCCATGATGGTGGTCGGGACAAGCGTCAGACCGCTGGCTCCGAGCACGACAAACATAATCATGGCATTCGAAGCTTTGGTCTTGTCCTCGTTTAGTTCCTGCAACTCGTTCATGGCTTTCAGTCCCATGGGGGTTGCGGCATTATCCAAGCCCAACATGTTGGCGGATATATTCATGAACATCGTGCCGAAAACGGGGTGGTTCTTCGGAATTGAGGGAAAAATACGGCTGAAGAAAGGTGCCACGCCTCGTGAAAGAGTGTTCACGACACCTCCTTTTTCGCCAATTTTCATGATACCCATCCAAAGCGCTAACACGCCGGTCAGACCGATAGAGATTTCAAATCCTGTTTTGGCTGAACCAAATGTGGAGTTGAGTATCTCCGAGAAAATACTTGCGTCCCCCGTCATGAAGCACGCGATTGCGCCGATTAAAACGGCAAAAAGGATAAGCCCTATCCAAATATAATTCAGAATCATGGCACAAAGGTACGGAAAAATTTGCGTATGTGCAAATTTATGTGTAATTTTGCAACGCAAAAAGATTATGGATAGCAAATACCTATATCGTTTAGGTGCTTTTTTGAAGCATCGCCTTACTTCTTGGAACACGGGAGGAGAGGGTATTCATTCGCCTTATCTGTTTTATATCGTGCGTATGCTGATGTACGATCGCAACCCGTATTACAGTTGGGAAAGGATTGAGAGTCGCCGTACGGCTATGTTGCATGCGCCTAAGTTGATACAGACGCAGGATTTCGGCACAGGCAC
Source organism: Paludibacteraceae bacterium (assembly GCA_024399755.1). GTDB lineage: Bacteria > Bacteroidota > Bacteroidia > Bacteroidales > Paludibacteraceae > Colicola. The sequence continues at coordinate 20,167 of JAKSNN010000007.1, forward strand.
GTCGTCTTCGAAATTAGTATGTGACATTGCCAAGCGTGAGTTGGAAAAGCGTCGAAACGCAGAGTTCTTGTTTCGCCTTGTTTCGTTCCTCGGGCATGAGAAGGGACAGCCTCTGAATATCGTGGAATTAGGCACTTCGCTGGGTATCACGACAGCATATTTGGCGATGGCAGACTCGCGAAACAAGGTTTATACGTTTGAGGGAAGTAAGGAGACGTTAGAAGTTGCAGAGAGCAATTGGCGGCATCTGGATATATCGAATATCGTGCCCATTCTTGGGAACATAGATGACACCTTATATAATTACGCGCGCGAGAGAACAACCGGCTCTTCCTCCATCGACTTTGCTTTCCTTGATGCCAATCATACTGAGGAAGCAACTTTGCGTTATTTTGACATCTTGGCGCAGCAGGCAGGGGATAAATCTGTCTTCGTCTTCGACGATATCCGTTATTCTAAAGGAATGGCGCGCGCGTGGGAGCGAATCAAGCAAGATGCCCGCGTGACAACTACGATGGATTGTTTTGATTTCGGGATAGTCTTCTTTGATCCGCATTATTTACGACGGAATTATACTTTACGATTATGAATATCTATACTAAAACAGGCGACAAGGGCACGACGTCCTTGGCTACGGGTGAACGTGTAAGTAAGACGGACTTGCGTTTAGAGGCGTATGGCACGGCAGACGAACTGAATTCGTACATTGGCTTATTACGTGCTAAACTGGCGGACATGTCCGATATGGATGCCTATTTGACTCACGTGCAGAACTTGCTTTTCAATTTGGGTGCAAGGCTTGCAGGAGCAGATTTGGTCATTAAGGCTTCGGAAGTGGAGCGGATAGAAAGGGAGATTGATTTGATGCAGGCGCACTTAACTCCCCTTCATGTCTTTATCTTGCCTGCGGGAAACGAACGAGTAGCATTATGTCACGTATGCCGGACGGTTACGCGTCGATTGGAACGGCAAATGGTTGCTTTGAGTGAGCAGAATGTCATCATATCCGCATCTTTTATTGCAGAATTCCAGTTCGTCAATCGCTTGAGTGATTACTTGTTCGTACTGGCGCGTTTTGTGGGAGAGAAAGATGAGGTATCGGTAACAATTTGGAATAAAGATTAAGGTTTTTTTTGCATTTTGATAAGTGAATTTTACAAAAAAATGACAGAAAAGTAAAAATATTGCGAAAAATATTTGCATAAGTCGAAAGTTTTTACTACCTTTGCACGCTATTTTAGAAATGGTAGCCACTTTAGAGTGGGGGATAACCGTGAAAAATCGGTTGTTTTGTGTATGATAAAGTGCTACGAAATAGACGATAAAAACAGACCTTATAACTCGTAACAATATGTACTGGACGTTAGAATTGGCTTCGAAATTGGAGGATGCCCCGTGGCCTGCAACCAAGGACGAATTGCTTGATTACGCAAACCGTATCGGTGCGCCTATGGAGGTGATAGAAAACCTTCAGGAGTTGGAGTATGAGGATGAGGTCTATGAATGTATTGAAGATATTTGGCCGGACTATCCTACGAAAGATGACGATTTCTTCTGGCATGAAGATGAGTATTAACGTAGTATAGTTTGGAATGAATATAAATGAGTTGGTGAAAAGGTATATTGTATTGTTGGTGTTGGCGGTGGTTTCGGCCGAAATGGTTGATGCTCAGTTTGACCCGCAAATAGGACAGTATATGTATTTGCCGACAGCCTATAATCCTGCGGCGGCGGGAGAAGGCGACTTGATGAAAGTGGCAGGTTTGCATCGTATGCAATACGTGGATATCGCGAATGCACCGATGAGCACATACTTCTCTTTCACATCGCCGTTTGTAATAGGCAAAACGAAACATGGTGCAGGTGTTCGCTTTTTGAACGATAAGTATGGACTGTTCACCAATCAGACTTTGCACGTACAATATGCGTATCGGCAGAGGTTGGGTAAAGGCTACTTGAGTGCAGGTGTAGATTTGGGATTCGTGAATGTGGGTTTCAAAGGGGATAGTGTCAACTTGGACGAGTTTGAGGGAACGGGATATCATACTTCAAGTGATGAGGTGATACCGAAGGGGAGCAAGTCGGGAATGGGATTTGATATGGGAGTCGGCTTGTATTATTCGACGAACAAGTGGTGGGTAGGCGCAAGTTATAGTCACGCTGTATCTACGAAGATTGTTTGGGACGAATATACCGAACTGAAAGGGTTGCGCGGAACGATGTATGTGGCAGGAGGCTACCATTATCGTTTCAAACATCATAAGGAGTGGCAATTACAACCGTCGGCGATGGTGATGACCGACTTTAGGTCTTGGGACGCAAACCTCACGCTGATGTGCGACTATAAGGATCGGTATCGCTGGGGAGTAGGGTATAGAATAGCAGGAAGTGTAAATCTGCTCGTGAACGTGGATATTATTTCGGGGTTAAGTTTAGGGTATAGTTGCGAGTTACCGACGAATAAACTGCTGTTGGAGAGTTATGGAACGCATGAAATTTATTTGGCATACGGATTTGATATTCTCAAACCGAAGCGCACAAATAAGTACAAGAGTGTAAGATATTTGTAAACAAAATATAGAAATAGAATTTATTATTAATCCAAAAATGAATATGAAATTCACGAAAATTTTGCCAGTCGTTGTATGTGCAATGGTATTAGTTGCCTGCAATAAACCTGCCGGAGAATTGGTGGGAGTGAGCAAAGCCGTAGCCTTTCAAGAGGCTAACCCTTATGGAATGCTGTTCATTAAAAAAGGTTCGTTTATGATGGGTGCTAACACACAATCTGCATTGTTTGAACAACCGGATAACGAAGTAATGGCAACCATTGAGGCATTCTGGATGGATGAAACGGAAATTACTAACAATGAGTATCGTCAATTCGTCAATTGGGTACGTGACTCTATTGCTTTGAACCTATTGGTGGAAGCAGGTATGGAGGAATATGCCATTATGTCTGAAGATGAAGACGAGGAAACGTATCGTCTCAACTGGAAGAAGAAAATCCCTTGGGGTAGTCCTGATGAGGAGATAAAAGAAGCCTTGGAGTCGATGTATTATAGCGATGGAAAGACGCTTAAGACGACAATTCTTCACTATCGTTACCAATGGGTGAACATTGACCAGGCTGTGTTGCAACAGAATAAATTCGATGTGGCAATCAGTACGTATCCTAAGGGGGCTGTCGCTCGTGTGGATACTTCATGGGTAAATGAAAATAACGAGATTTGTGATAGCACATTGTATCGTCCTTTGCGCGAACCAAAAGACTTGATTACTAAGAAGATTATTGCTATCTATCCGGATACTTTGTGCTGGGTGCGTGATTTCCAATATTCGTACAACGACCCGATGGTGCACAAGTATTTCTCTCACCCGGGTTACCTTGAGTATCCTGTCGTAGGTGTTACATGGGAACAAGCACATGCTTTCTGTAATTGGCGTACGCAGTACTATTTGAGCAATACAAGAGAGTGGGTGAACGACTACCGTTTGCCTACAGAGGCGCAATGGGAATATGCAGCTCGTGGAGGTAGAAAGATGGCGATGTACCCTTGGGGAACCAAGTATGCTCGCGACGAGAAAGGCTGCTTCTTTGCTAACTTCAAGCCTTATCGTGGTGCTTATAACGATGATACGGGAACGACTACAATGCGTGTAGCGCAATATCGTCCTAATGATTTTGGTCTGTTCGATATGGCTGGTAACGTGGCTGAGTGGACATGCTCGTCTTATCAACCTATGACCAATACGAATGTGCATGACTTGAACCCTGACTATTCGTATATGGCTCGTAAAGACGACCCGGATATCTTGAAACGTAAGGTTATTCGCGGCGGTAGTTGGAAGGATATCAGTTACTTCTTGCAATGTGGTGTTCGCACCTATGAATATCAATATGAGAGCCGTCCGTATATCGGTTTCCGTTGCGTACGTGCTTATATTGGAGACTAATAATGTTGAATTAATTAAATTTATCAATAAACTAAACAAGTTATTTTTTTGTTATGGCAAACGCTAAAAAACAATCGGGCTTCATGCTTTGGTATGGATCGTACAAAGGAAAGAAAATCGTTAACATGATTTATTGCTTGGGTGCGTCCGTCGTTATCGTAGGTGCATTATTTAAGATTCTTCACTGGCCGGGTGCAAGTACCGTGCTGATGTTGGGTATGTTTACGGAGGCTTTCCTTTTCGCTATTGGTTGCTTGGATGACCCTCACGCTGAATATCATTGGGGAAATGTATTCCCGCAATTGTTAGAGTATGGTGCTGATCCTGAACGCTTGGAAGAGGCTGCTAAAAAAGGCGCTGCTAATGTTGGTGGTGGCATGGGTGGTAATGGCGTTGCCGCACAATCGAATGCTGCTGCTCCTACCTTGTCTGACGCAGATATGGAATCTCTTAAAGGAGGAATCGCAGATTTGGCTAAAATGGCGGGTCAGTTAGGCGAACTTGGCAAAGTGGCTACGGCTTCTGCTAAACTTGCTGAGAATATGGAAGCAGCAAGCACATCTGCAACTCAATTTAATAATGCAGCATCTGCGCTTGGTCAAAAGAGTGAAGAATTGAGTGCTGCTTATGCTAATGTTGTTGTTGGTATGCAGAATGTAGTTAATGGTACACAAGCCAACCAACAGCAAGTAGTAGAGATGAATACGAAATTGGCTTCTTTGAACTCTATCTACGAATTGCAAATCAATGCCGTTCAAGCACAAGTTGAGGCTTACAAAGCACAAACTGCTAACGTGAATGCTATGAGCGCTGATATGCAGAAAGTACAAGTGGCTACGGCAGAGGCTGCCAAATCCTCTGAGGCTTATCAGGCTGCAGCACAACAATTGGCTCAACAGGTGGCTGATTTGAATAAGGTTTATGGCAATATGCTGAACGCTCTTGCTTAAGAGAGTGCTTACCTATATCTAAAAGTAATAACTAAATTTTTACGATTAAAGTAAAATTACTATGGGAGGAGCAAAAAACTGTCCGGAAACCCCGAGACAAAAAATGATTGGTATGATGTATCTGGTGTTGACCGCTATGTTGGCGTTGAACATCAGTGCGGATATCATCAATGGCTACGTTCAGGTGGATGATAGCCTTCATGCTACTATCGCTCAACTTGAGAAGAACAATAACATGGCATATCAAGACTTTAGAGCAGCATTAGCCAGTAATCCGGAGAAAACTCAAGAGTGGTATAATCGTGCTCAACGCTTGAGCGCAGAAGCAGATACAGCATATTCCTATATCCAGAACTTTAAGGATCAACTTGTTCTGATGGCAGATGGTGTGGATGATGAAGGCAATTATCAAGGTAAGACCGTACGCCAAATGAAGAAAAAAGATGACACTAATATCCCTCATCAATTTGGTCTGAACGAAGGTAATGGTGCTGTTCTGAAGCAGAAGATTATTGACTATCGTGAGTCTTTGAAAGAAATTACGGATGGCGCAATGAATAGCGAATTGGATGCAACTTTTTGTGTTGATAGTTTGGTGAATGGCGCAGGTGAACCTATTTCTTGGGAAGAGGGCTTGTTCCACGAGATGCCGGTATGCGCTACTATCGCTATGTTAACGAAGTTCCAAAACGATATTCGTAACGAAGAAGGTAATGCTCTCGTATGGCTCAAACGTCAAACGGATGCAGGAGACTTGCGTGTAAACAAACTGAATGCGTACGTTATTCCTAAGTCAGACTATGTGATTCGTGGCGCTCGCTATTCGGCTCAAATTATCTTGGCTGCTATTGACTCTACACAAACCCCGGACTATTACGTAGAGGGTAATAAGTTGGAAAATGGAACCTATGAGGTAACTGCTTCCGGTACGGGTGTGCGTCGTTTCTCTGGTCAAATAGCATATTTGGGCAACTCTGGGCAAATGGAATATCTTCCTTTCGAGAGTTCTTATACCGTAGGCGAACCGAGTGTTACTATTTCTAATACCGATTTGAACATCATGTATCGCGGATATGACAACCCGTTCTCAATCTCCGTTCCGGGTATCAGTAACGACAAGATTAAAGTCAACGTTACGGGTGCTTCCATGCGTCAGCAGAACGGCAAGTGGATTATTAAGCCGGGAGATGGTGTAAAGACTGTAACTATTACTGTTCAGGCAGAATTGGAAGGTCGTATGCAGACTATGGGTAGTGCCGATTATCGTGTTAAGGCGTTGCCGAAACCGGGTGCTTACTTCAAGAGTGGCGATAAGGAATATTCTGATGGAAATATCGCTCGTGGTGCGTTGCTGAACTCGAATGCTACCGTGATTGCAAGTTATGGACCTGATGGTTTGTTGGATCTTCCGTTCCAAATTACAGGTTTTAAGGTTCGTATCAATGGTATCCTGACAGAATCGAGTGGTAACCGTTTCTCGAAGAGTCAGATGGATCAATTGAGTAAACTTAAGAAAGGTGCTGACGTGATTATCACGGATATTCATGCGAAAGGTCCTGATGGAAAAGATGTTCGCTTGAGCCCGGTACCGTTATCTTTGAACTAATTTTTAAATATCTACAATATGAAAAAGGCTTGTTTTGTTGTTTGCTTGTTAGCGATTTGTTCGCTAACCTTTGCTCAACGCGACTATGCATTGCACGAGGTTAACTCGTTCTTCAATGAGCATGGTATTGCCCGTATTCAAACTGAGGATTATAGTCCTGATAGAGATACTATCGTGACCACTTTCCACCGTATGGATGATATCTTGTGGGCGCGTGTAGTATATCGTATTATTGATATGCGTTATAAGCAGAACTATCAGCTCTATTTCCCAACTCGTTCGGACGACCCTACGTATCATAGTTTGTTCCAAGTGATTACGAATGCTGTGATTGATGGAATGCCTATCTTCCAGGTGGCTGCGGATATGTTGAAACCAGATTTCTCAGAACCTCTGGATAAGGCTTTGATTCCGGGTATCTTTATGGCAGATGATCCTGAAGCAGATTATTCGGACGACCCTACTCACTATGATATTTCGGCATCTGATGCTATGTTGGTTCACTACGATTCTATCAGCGACGAATTGTCGTTCCACGCGTATGCGTATGACGACTTTGTACGTAATCAGTTGAAGTATATCATTCAAGAGATTGTGTTCTTCTCTCGTAATACGTCTCGTTTGCATACCAAGATTATGGCTATTGCGCCTATGCACGCGGATCATATTTCTACGCGTGATAGTTCTGATGTGCTTTCTTCGATACGTGAGTCAATGTTGTTCTGGATTCGTTTTGATGATTTGCGTCCGTATATGTTGATGCAATATATTATTCCTTCTCAGAACGAGAACAAGCGTGTGACGTATGAAGAGTACTTCCAAAAACGCTTGTACACTTCTTACGTAGTAGGTGACGGGAATATGTACAATCGTATGATTTCCGAGTACGAGTATCGTGAGGATGAAGTGAAGAAAGAGCAAAAACGAATTGAAACAGAGTTGTTGAATTTCGAACAAGACCTCTGGGAGTATTAATTGAAATTTCGAGGTTGTCCGACATTGTGTTTGGCAACCTCTTTTTTTCATTGATAAACTAAATTGTCTATTATGAGTAGTCCGCATCGTTTCTTTAATATGTATCTGACGACCACGATTAGTGTGTCGCTGGTTTTGTTGTTAGTGGGAATGCTGTGTGTGCTATTGTTGGCTGCTAACACGTTGATTACGCGGGTAAAGGAGAATGTGGCGATTACGGTAGTCTTGAAAGAGAATACTGATTCCGCTTCCTTACAGCGTTTCGACCAGATGTTGGAGGCTGTGCCATATTGCCATGGCTATCGTTATGTATCTAAGGAGGAGGCATTAGCGGAACATATTCGTGATTTGGGCGAAGACCCCACACAGTTCTTGGGCTATAATCCGCTAAATGATTCCTATGAGATTCATCCTTCCAAGGAATATGCTTGTCCCGATAGTGTGGCTCAGATTGATAAGCAGTTGTCCTCGTTGCCGTATGTGAGTAACGTGATTTACCCAAAGGACGTTCTCGAATTGATGAATAGTAATTTGGGTGATGCAGCTGCCTTGTTATTGGCTGCTGTAGGGATTCTTCTTTTGATTGCTTTGGCGTTGATTGTCAATACGATTCGCCTGCAAATCTATTCCAAGCGCTTCATTATCAAGACGATGTCGCTTGTTGGGGCTACAGCGTGGACTATCCGTCGTCCGTTTGTTAGAAAGAATGTGCTGATGGGTTGTGTGGCGGCTTTGTTAGCCTTGCTGACATTGGGAGCGCTGATTTATTATGTTAATGTGCGTTTAGGCATTATGCTCTTTGCCCTCACGTGGCAAAACTTAGTGATATTAGGCGGTGCGGTGTTGTTGTCGGGTATAGCCATTACTCTGTTGGCGTCGGTGTTTGCAACGGGGCATTATATTCGTATGAAGACCGATTCGTTGTATAAAATGTAATTGAGAAAATGAAACATAGTTTACCTAAATTGAATATCATTTTGATTGCTGTATCGTTAGCGATTATCGTTGTAGGTTTTGTTTTGATGGCTGGCGAACCGAGTGGAGCAGAATATAATCCGGATATTTTCTCGGTACGCCGAATCACGGTTGGACCGATGATTTCGTTATTCGGTTTTTTCATGATGATTCCTGCAATTCTTTGGCGTAAAAAGAATTGATGGAATGGTATATACCGATAAATCTTTTTAGTTATGAGTTGGTGGGAAGCGCTCATTATGGGCATTGTTCAGGGATTGACTGAGTTTCTCCCTGTGTCGTCTTCGGGACATTTAGAGATTGCGCAGGCTTTGTTTGGTACTGCGGGCGAGGATAATCTGACTTTCGCTGTAGTGGTGCATACGGCTACGGTTTTATCTACGTTGTGTATCTTGTGGAAAGAGGTATCCGTCTTATTCCGTGGCACATTCACCTCGTTTCAATGGAACGAGGAGAAACAGTATGTCTGCAAGATACTGGTTTCGATGATTCCTGTGTTTGTAGTGGGAATGTTTTTCAAAGAGGAAGTGGAAAATTTCTTTGGCAACGGCTTGTTGCTTGTCGGCATTTGCTTGCTCATAACGGCGGTATTGTTAGGATTGAGCGAATGGTTGACTCAACGCAGAAGTGCAGAAGGACACGAGGTGACGTATCGTGACGCTATTATTATCGGTTGTGCGCAGGCGGTTGCCGTATTGCCGGGCTTGAGTCGTAGCGGTACTACGATTGCTACAGGACTTCTTTGTGGTGTAAAGAAAGAGAGTGTCGCTAAGTTTTCGTTCTTAATGGTGTTGATTCCAATATTAGGGGAAGCCTTTTTGGATTTGTTGGATATGTTGCAAGGCGAAGTTTCAAGTTCGTTAGGCATAGTGCCGATGTGTGTCGGTTTTGTGGCTGCGTTTGTCACGGGTTGCTTTGCATGCCGTTTTATGATTGAGATTGTGCGTCGTCAGAAGTTAGTCTATTTCGCTATTTATTGCTTGCTGATGGGCGGATTTGCGATAGGGTGGAGCCTTTTTGATTGAGGCGTTGTGTTAGATGGATTTTATAGAAGGAGAAATATTAGCGATTGATAAGCCTCTTACGTGGACGAGTTTTGATGTGGTTGCTAAGGTGCGTCGTCTCATTTGTAAGAAGATCGGAATCAAGAAACTCAAGGTCGGTCATTCGGGAACGTTAGACCCTTTGGCAACGGGTGTCGTGATTGTTTGTACGGGTAAGAAGACCAAGTGTATCAACGAGTTGTTCAATCATACAAAGGAGTATATCGCTACGCTTCAGTTAGGGGCGACTACGCCGAGTTTTGATTTGGAAACGGAGATAGATGCTACGTATCCTACGGCTCATATCACGTCGCAGTTGATAGAGGAAGTCATTCCTCGTTTTAAGGGAGAGCAATGGCAAGTACCGCCTGCTTATTCGGCGGTAAAAGTCGATGGTGAGCGTGCGTATAAGTTGGCGCGTCATGGCGAGCAGGTGGAGTTGAAACCGAAGTTGTTGGTGATTGATGAGATTGAGACTTTGCAGTTTGATGCAGCCAAGATGCAGTTGCAGTTGCGTGTGGCTTGCTCTAAGGGAACATATATTCGTGCTTTGGCACGCGATATAGGCGAGGCGTTGCATTCCGGAGCGCATTTGGTTGGGCTTCGTCGCACGCGAGTGGGGGAAGTGACTTTGGCGGATTGTATTACGATGGAGCAGTTTGAGGCGATAATTCGGGAGATGCCTGTTCCGCAAACGAATGAATAGAAAATAATTTGTGTAAGATATGAAATTAAGTAACTTTAAGTTCAAATTACCGGAGGAGCAAATTGCTCAGTATCCTTCTCCGTATCGTGATGATGCACGTTTGATGGTCGTTCATCGTAAGACGGGTGAGATTGAGCACGCGAAGGTGAGTGATACGGCTTCTTATTTTGAGGAGGGCGATGTGTTTGTGTTCAACGATACGGCTTCGTTCCCTGCACGTTTGTATGCTAAAAAGGAGAAGACAAACGCAGAGATTGAGGTATTTTTGTTACGTGAACTGAATCATGATAATCGTTATTGGGATGTGTTGGTTGACCCTGCGCGTAAGATTCGTATTGGTAATAAGTTGAGTTTTGATGACGATCCTGCCATTCAGGCGGAGGTGATTGACAACACTACTTCGCGTGGGCGCACGTTCCGTTTCTTGACCGACTACGATGAGAGCGAGTTTGTTTCCAAGTTATATGCTTTGGGGCATACGCCGCTGCCGAAGTATATCCGTCGTCCGATGTTAGATGAAGATGCCGAGACGATGCGTAAGGAGTATAGTCTTGACGAAAATGCCGATATGCAGCAGTTCGTGACGGAGATGGACGAGGAGCGTTACCAATCGATATTTGCGACGAAGATTGGTGCTGTTGCTGCGCCGGCGGCATGTCTGCATTTCTCCAAGCAACTGCTCAAGCGTTTGGAGATTCGCGGGGTTGAGTATGCGTGCCTAACTTCGCACATGTCATTGGGTAATTTCAAGAGTATTGATGTAGAAGATTTGACGAAACATAAGGTTGATTCCGAGCAGATTTCTATTCCGCAAGTGTTGGTCGATTTGGTTGATAAGGCGCATGCTGCCGAGAAGAAAGTATGTGCCGTAGGTACTGAGGTTATGCGTGCGATGGAGCATGTTGCCGGTACGAATGGTCAACTGAACGAGTACGATGGCTGGACCAACCGTTTTATCTATCCTCCGTACGATTTTTCGGTGGCTAATGCTTTCTTTGTCAATTTTTATTTGCCGATGTCGAGTCAATTGCTGATGGTAGCAGCCTTTGGCGGATATGAGATTGTGATGAAGGCATACGAGGAGGCTGTCAAGGCGGGTTACCGCTTCGGCGATTATGGTGATGCGATGTTGATTATTGATTGATGGACGTCCGCATTGAACATAGTTGGAAGGAAGTACTGCAACCGGAGTTTGATAAGCCATATTTCGAATTACTGACTTCGTTTGTGCGCCATGAGTACCGCACCAAACGTTGTTTCCCGCCGGCATCGCTTATTTTTAATGCTTTCGATTCGTGTCCGTTTGACGCGGTTCGCGTGGTGATTATCGGGCAGGACCCGTATCATGAGGAAGGGCAGGCGCACGGATTGTGTTTTTCTGTGAACGATGGAGTGCAAGTGCCTCCATCGCTCGTTAATATCTATAAAGAGATTCAGCGTGATCTGGGCAAGGAAGTGCCTACGTCGGGCAATCTGCAACGCTGGGCAAATCAAGGGGTGCTTTTGTTGAATGCTACTCTGACGGTGGAGGCACATCGGGCGGGTAGTCATCAGAATAAGGGTTGGGAAGAACTGACTGATGCTGCTATTAAGGCATTGAACGACCGCCGTGAACATCTTGTTTTCATGCTTTGGGGCAATTACGCGCAGCGTAAGGGGCAGTTTATCGACCGTCGCAAGCATTGTGTCTTGACGGCAGCGCACCCCAGTCCATTGTCTGCTTTTCATGGTTTTATGGGTTGCGGTCATTTCTCGGCTGCCAATACTTATCTCGCTTCCAAGGGGCTTCCCGAGATTGATTGGTGAGTGTAGTTCTCTTTTCAAAAGATTTTACATCTTAAAACAGACAATTTTGCGTCCGAGGCAATCGATTCGCCAAGTTCTTGCGTATGGTTCTTGCTGTCGGGTTGCTTCTTGTTATCGGCTTATATGCTATGTCTTAAAGACGTATTTGCTTGCCTTTTCGTGAATCCTTGTCTTTACTCGGGGTTCTTCCTACTATCATTTTGTCACGTAAATATAAGTGGGCAATGAGTATACGATGAGTATAGGATGAGTATAGGATAGTCGTCTTTTCAGCCTTTATCACTTTGTCCCCAAAAGTGGCTATTTTTTGGTGCATTTCTCTTAATTCAAAATT
>JAKSNN010000070.1 GCA_024399755.1 Paludibacteraceae bacterium
TGTAAAGTCAGAATAACAATTCAGGCGTTCTATTCAGAACTCGTAGTCAACGGCAGCACGGGCAGAACGGCACTTGGCAATATAGGACGCTACCTTCACATGCTCGGGGTGATTCTGGTAAATATCCACGTCTTCCCACGTATCAAAGACACACTCCAAACAAATGTCGTAGTCGGTCTTTTTCGCATTCGGAATGTTAATACCTACTCGCTCCTCGCGCAAGACCTCTACCTTGTCAAGCAACGACAATAAGCCTTCACGAATAATCCGGGCATTCTCTAATTTATTAAGACCCTCCGCCTCATCTAACAGACGGAAAAAAACTATGTGTTTAATCATGATTGTAAGCGGCAAAGCCGCGTTTGTTGCCACAAGGGGCGTTTGAATGTTTTATGTTAGCGCACCTATCGGTGCCGTTAATCTGCTGCCGGGCAGCGTTTATACATTACCAGATGCTCGCACGCTTGTCGGGAGCGAGGTAGAGAGGACTCGATTCGTCCACATTCCATGCCTCGTACCACGCATCAATATGCGGTAAAGCACCATTGACACGCCAGCGCCCTAATGAGTGAGGATCGGACTTGGTGCGTTGCAGAATCTCCTCCGGACGAATGTTATTTGCCCAAACATTGGCGTATGCCAAGAAGAAACGTTGCGCCGGTGTGAAGCCGTCTTTCTCCGTCAAACGCTTTCCCTCGGGTTTGGCGTTCTCGCTCATCATCAAAGCATGATAAGCCACCTGCAATCCACCATGGTCAGCGATATTCTCGCCCAACGTGAAAGCACCGTTAGCGTGTACGCCCGGAGCCACCTCTATACCGTCAAAATACTCCTTCATAACGCGCGTGCGCTCGTCAAAGCGCTTCTTATCCTCCTCTGTCCACCAGTTGTTGAGGTTGCCGTCCTTATCGAATTGGCAGCCTTGATCGTCGAAACCATGTGTCATCTCGTGTCCGATAACCACACCGATAGCGCCATAGTTGAAAGCATCGTCTGCCGACATATCGAAGAACGGATATTGCAGGATACCCGCAGGGAAACAAATCTCGTTGCTGGACGGGTTGTAATACGCATTAACGGTCTGCGGCGTCATGTACCAGCGGGTTTTATCTACAGGTTTGTTGAGGAAACTGAGGGAATAATTCTCCTCGAACTTCACGGCACGCTGGATATTCTCGTAGTACGACAGCGACGGGTCTATATCCAATGCGGAATAGTCGCGCCACTTATCAGGATAGCCGATTTTGACGGTGAAGGTACCCAGTTTCTCCAATGCTTTGGCTTTCGTGGCATCGGACATCCACTCCAATGCGGAGATACGGTCGCCCAACGAAGCCTGCAGGTTCTTCACGAGAGCCAGCATACGCGCTTTGTTCTCCTCCGGGAAATATTTCTTCACGTACATCTGTCCGACAGCCTCGCCAAGCATACTATTTACAATACCTGTAGCACGTTTCCAACGTGGGCTGGGTTGTTGCTTACCGGAGAGAATCTTGCCATAGAAATTAAAGTTCTCGTTGAAGAAATCGTCCGTGAGGTAGGAACTTGCTCCACTTAATATCTGCCAACAGAATAGTGTCTTCAAGTCCTCAAGAGATTCCTCCGCCAACATCTTTCCTGCCTCTTGCAAGTGGCGAATCTGCCCGACAGAAAGCACTTGCGGGTCGATGCCGATAGCATCGAAATACACTTTCCAATCCACCTGCGGAACGAGACGTTGGAGGGAATCGACAGTCATCTTGTTGTAGTTGGCGATGGGGTCACGGAGTTCCACATTGCTGAAGGCTGCCCCTGCGAGACGTGTCTCCAGACGCAGAACAATCTTGGCTGCCAAGTCGCCATCTATATAGCCGTAGAGAGAGAAGACGTTTTCAATATGTTTGAGATATTCGGCGCGAATCATCTTGGTATGTTCGTCCTGATCGAAATAGTAATCCTTTTGCCCCAAAGCATAACCGCCTTGCGACTCGTTGAGGATATTCATCGAGGAATTCATGGCATCTGCGTCCACATACATATTCCATAAGCCGAACTCCATCGCATGTCCCAACACCTCGGAGAGTTGGGCACGGTCGGTAATCGTATCAAGAGCCTCTACCGACTTTATGATTGGGCGGATACCCTCCTCGTTACGGCGGGCAGAGTCCATAGCGAGGTTATATAGGTCGCCTATCTTCTGCTCTATCGTGCCGTGCGTATGTTGAACCGTTGCGAGGTCTTGAATCAAACCGTTGACCTGCTCAAGGTTCTTGAGTCCCAACTGGTCGAACGTACCGAAACGGGCATACTCGTCGGTAAGCGGGTGGTTCTGCATCCAACCGCCACAAGCGTACTGGTAGAAATCGTTTTGAGGAATTGCCGTAGTATCCAGATTCTCGGTCTGAATCCCCATAGATTGTTGTTTGGTACACGAAACTGACATAAGCATTAGTGCCGCAAGGGCAAAAGGATAAATTTTCATACTGAATTATTTGCTATTTATTGTATTCTATTTTAATTGAGCGGGGTATAATTCTTCTTTCAAATAACTATACACATACCCAGAAGACTGAAAGAATAATCCCGTTTCTGGTCGATTAAGTTTCTCAAATAAGGAGGAATTATACACCTTGTCAAAAGCCTCTTGCATAGAGATATTTGTTTCCTCCATCAAACGGGTAATGAGGTCTTTTATGATTTCCTCTTTCATATTCTGAAATTCAACTTGACTTATATTCATAGTTTTCTCAAATAACCAATTGCTTTTTGTGTACAGAAAGCATATTGAAAAGTAATACCTTTAATATATTTGATTCGTTCTAAAAACTGTTCAAAGGTGATGTATCCCTGTTTATAACGCGTAATCTGCGCACCTATACGATCATTGGCGATAGGTCCATAGACAATATCAAAATCATGTAACGTACGTCCGTTTGGTTCAGTACGATGGTTGAATACAAAATGTGCCCATTCTTCAGAGTAGTCATCAAATCTTTGGTAACGCATTTCAGAAATGAGTTTCTCATCAAATTCATATACATTTAAGACGGGCGAACCGCCCTCAAAATCAGCCTTGAAAGCAGCCATCTCTTCCGCTTGCTCTTTATCCGCAGACAAATAGAACGCTAATCCAAAATCTTTGTTAGGTCTTGATTGGGATAAGTCAATAGCATCAATACTGATGGTAGAACCATGATATAGAATCATAATGTACCTCCTTTCCGTTGGCAATATGCGCGGAGAGTATTAACATTGTCTTCTACCGCCAACGTGTGCATAATGTCATAATGTTGCTCACACAGAGCAATAGCGCCATAGCGATTAAGATAACGATACGCCTCCTGCTCGGATAATCCCGTCTTCGTAGCAAAAAACGCTACAAGCAAAATGATATACTCAATCGTATCCACAACTCTCACTGCCATAATCATCACAATTATACAATTTGGGTGCAAAGGTACTACAAATTTTCCGAATAGGCAAGCGGAAAGGAAATTTTAATTATTGGGTAGGCGATTTTATCGCTAAATTTTATCGCTAAAAGTCCGTAGTAATAACATAACATCAACATAACATGGCAAACATTTGCAAGCACTTTGGCAGTATTGCTAAAGAAGTTGGTCATGACCAATTGACCATTTCGCTCTCAATGCCGATGAATACCTATGCAAGCCATCATTTGCCAACGGCAAAACCACTACTCATAATTCTTAATTCAAAATTCATAATTCCTCCAAGGGCGTTGTAGGTCTTGCCGTCACGCTCGATGATGAGCATACCATTGCGGAGAGATTTCGTGGCAGGGGAGGTTTCTACCTTCGCATTGTCCATAGCGGTAGGAGTCTCTTGGGTGAAGTAATCAAAGTAATCGCCTATACCTGCGGCTGCCTTGTAGGCTTTTTTTGCATCATCGGGCACTTCTATCTCAATATCTGCAGGCGTAGCACCATCGTTATCCGATGTCCATGGGTTATACACCGTAAGGCTACCTTTGTTGATGGCGCAATGGGGCGGCTTTGAGCCAAGAAAGACTATCTTCTGAATGTTCGGCAAGACAATAGCCGAGAGCGAGAGACTATCCAACGAAGCGGGCAAAACGAGAGTGCCTGCCATCTTAGGCAGGTTAGCCAATGCCAACGAATCAATCAAGCGAACATTACTATTATCTGCAAACGAGATAGACGTAAGATTACGTGCTCCATAAAAGGCTTTCTTTCCCAATGCAACAATCGTATATATTGTTCCTGCACCACCACTACCTGTTCCTGCGCCCGCACGGAAGACGGTAGGCGCAATCGTATAGGAAGCGGAGTCATAGTGCAACTTGCCTTTGCCCGCAACCTCAGCATCATAGATTGTTGCCGTATTGCCTTCCACATAATAGAATATATTATTCAAGTATTGAATACCATCGGTAGATGCATCCTGCTGTAAGGGTACAGCAAAAAGCGATAGCGACAAACAGAGAAATAGTAATAAAAGTATTTTCTTCATAGGTTTGCAAAGTTTTTATCTCATAGGAAAACCATTGCCCACCGAAATGGGCAATGGTAATAAGTACATAGATATTCGCCTAATGATAATCATACGGGCTACAATCTATGTAAGGAATGACTTAATAGTCTCCCGGAGTACTTTGTGAGCCTCCGCCGCCAAGTGACTCTCCGTTAAGAGATATTCCGGCAGTCTGCATCACGGATTGCAATAAGTCAAGTTCTACAACGTTGGTTGTCGGATTATTATAGGTTTTCATATTTGTGATTTGTGATTTCTTATTGGTTATTTCTTATTGGTTATTTCATTTCTTTACCTTGTGCATCGTAGCGATTGCCATTGCGCTCAATGATGAGTACGCCATCTTCGATACGCTTAGCTGATTGTACTTCAGGAGCAAACTCTGTGGATAGACCTGTAGCAACCGACTCACCCTCAATCATTAGGCGTACACGTTTTGGAGCGTTATTCTGAGGCCATACGTTCTCTAACAAGAAGTAACCACGGAACGCACGCAGGTAAGCCTCTTCACCCGGGTAGAGCAGTTGGTTGTTACCAATGAAGAGGATATTACGATTATCTGCCTCCATCAATTGACGGCAAGTGGTATTCACAAAGGTGACTGTTCCGCCTGTGGTGCAAGGAACAGAATACCTGTTCTCGCCCAATGTTTCAAAAGTAACGTCTTCAAATTCTGGATTAACAATCTCTCCGCCCTTATTGATGAGAGCGTACGGTTTGTTTGCCTCAATCTGATAGGTCTCATAGAGGAAATTGAGTATTACCTCATCGTTAACGACATCATACGAAGCCGAAGAGAGGTCAAGCACCTTGCCTGCGAATGGGTGACTGCGACCTGCTAACATATAGTCAAACGGCAATGAGAAGACATTCCAATAAGGTGTCTCAGCAGATCCACCTTGGAAAGTACGAGCATAAGTGACATCTTTCTCGTTTCCTCCTACAAAGTCTTCCAACGTAGCGTAATAGTTTTCACCTGCATCATATTGGTCTTCCAAAGTGAAGGTAGTGGAGACAGGCGTAGCAGTAAAGTTTGCCGTGATAGTAGTATCCTTCGTTACTATAACTGTGCCGTTAGTCCAACCCGTAAAGGCGTATGTGTATTGATCCGTAGCGGTAGCAGGAGTTGCCGTTACGGTTGTGCCGTTGATGGTTACTTTATCGTTATCGGTAGTGATAACCGTGCCGTAAGGAACTTCAGCCACAGAAGCCACATCAACAGTACCATAGTCGCTATTGTTGCTTTCAATGTTTACGGTGAATGTTTGTTGTGCCCAGTTCGCCACGATCTCTTTGTTGCCCATAGAGCCTTTTGTTATCTCGGTAATGGTTTCGCCGCCACAAGTCCAGCCTGTGAAGGTGTAACCAGTACGCTCACTTGGAGCAGATAGCGTGATAGTTTCTGTTTCGATGGTGTACGTGGTAGGGTTATTGTGCGTTGCACCTTCTAACCCTGTGTAAGTGAGGTTATAGGTATTTAAAGCGAAGTTTGCCGTAACAGATACGTTAGTCGTTCCCATCGTATAGGTATATACATCGTCTGTTCCTTGTGTGATTTGGTCAGCAATAGCACCTGTCCAATTTGCGAAATGCCAACCTATTTCGGCGATAGGAGTAAGCGTAATCTCTGTATTCGGAGAGTAAAGCGACTGATTTGGCGTAACTGTGACACTACCTTGTCCATTCGTAAAGACTTGGAAGGTATGCGGCTCTGCTTTGGGTTCACCTATGGTACACCAAGTTGTGCCATCAGCGGTTACAACACGGATATAGATATTGTCGTCTTTACCGCTTTCCACAATCACTTTGCAATCTGCCATAGCAACAAGATTAGATATGTTGGATGTTTGACTTAAGTCTGCTCCGTACGAGCTGTAGGTATATTGTCCTTGATTATCAATACCCACCACATATTTATTCACGCCTGTTCCGTCTATTCCTGCCAACTCCCAATAGGTCTCGTTATTGTAGGTAAAGGAAGTGGTTGTACCTTGTGCCGGCACTGTGTATTCTCCCTCTGCAGGACCGAGAAGTCCGTTGTAGGAATGTGTAAAATCATTTACCCAAAAAGACAAACGGCAGTAATTATGTGTTGTTCTATCCGTATTGTTATATACTTGGAAGACAATGAATTGGTTATTATTATAGTTCCAATATTGGTCTTGATATTTCTTGCTTGTTATGACATCGTTTGTTCCAAACTTATATGCCATGAACTGTCCTGTAGAGGTAGCAATAGATTTTCTTGCCGTGATTACTATCGCATTACCATTCTCACAAACGAATCGGCAGGACACATCCACGCCTGATGCCGATGCAGCCAAAGTCAGCGATGCAGAAGTGAACGAGAGTGCATCTCCATCGGCTTGGATATAGGATTTTTCCCAATCAATGTCTTCCTCCGTAAATGTTCCTGACAAAGAAGGAATCTTGAGATACAATTTCCATGTGTAGTTTTGATAGTCATCTCCTGTGCCAGAACCTTCCATCTGCAAATATTGCCAATCGGCAGAAGCGCCTGTGTTGTCTTGCCAATTCGTGATGGAAGACGGCACATTGATGTTCAGACCGCCGGTGCTGTTGAGTTCCCGTATGTTTTGGAATTGGCTCCAATATGTATGCTGCTGATAAGCCTGCAACGAACCGGCAGGCACATAGAGGGTGGCTTCCCGAAAGACCACATCATCATCTCCAAACACATCATCGTCTTCCCAAGCAGGAGGAGTATCGGCATGCGAGATGATTGTTTTGAAATGCGCATCCGTACAGAAGAATGCCTGTGAGCCCAACGAAGTGACTTCGGCAGGAATGGTAACAGAGGTCAAGCCAAAGCAGAGCGGCATTGCCAATTGTTCAATCTTTGTCAACGAAGCCGGCAGAATCAGTTCGGAAAGTCCGGCATATTCCCATTGCGCTAAATCAGACAGAAAAGCAACAGGTAAAGTCTTTGCTTTCAAGTAATATTTTGTAGAGTTTTTATTAAAGTATGCATTCGTATTATCCGCTATGATATTCGCATCTTCCATATTGAGGGCGGTCAGTTGTCCGCCCGTATATTCACCTTGATTGACAGCAAATCCCATGAGGGCACGAATGGTAGTAATATCCGCGCCATTGAGGTTGCCTGACACTTTGAGGCTCTGCAAGTGGGTCATGTCATAATCAGTCAGTTGGTTGCGTAACGTACCAGGTGAGGTGACCGCAATCGTTTTATGATACAGTTGTTCCGTCTCGGGTTGGATACCAATGACCATACTTTGATCTGATGAGAATTGGTATCCTGTAGGATTCATGGAAGCAATGGCATAATAGCCATCACTATTACCTGTCCACCCCCAATTGACATGCACGAAACCATCATTACGATAGCCATCTACGATAAACTGGTGTCCTCCTCCACCATAGGGATCTACTCCTCCATAACTGACGGCATTGCCTTTGCTCAATTCGGTAAACAGGATTTCCTGCCACTGCTCTGCCGTAAACATTTCGCGTGCAATAGAGCGCGTATATTTGTTATAGCCAAAATAATTACGTAACGCTGCTGCAATATCCGTATCAGCAGCACCACTACTACTTGTACCATACCACATATTGACGGCATAGCCGCAGTCGCGCATCAAGGTAGCAACAGCATAAGTAGAAGAGGTGACACTATAACTTCCTACATACGTATCTGTCATGCTTGCCCAATCGTAGGTAGATTGGGAGAAATCAACGCTAAACTGTTGGTTGTTGTAGGTATAAGAATGTTGTCCCCTTCCTCTTTCGGGATAGCGGTGTGAGTACATGATCTGCGCCATAGAGGTAGCTACACAACCCGTGAGGTACTCATAACTACCATACACATGCCACAGGTTGAAAGGTGCATGTTGTCCCCATTGCGCTGACACTAAACTATTAACGGACGATGGCAAGCCTTCGGGTATAGACAATGCACGGATAGGCTGTTTGGCTTCGCGCACCATCTTGGACATTTCGTCAAGCCACCATGCCATGTTGCTTGGAATAGAGTCGCCTACTACGCCATCGGAATAGCCCCATACTGCGGGAGCTATATCATCGGCACAAACCAATACAAAACCACCCTCTCTATAACCCGCAATGGAAAAGAGGTCATAACGAGAAAGAATCTCAGGTGAAGCCGCAGAGGCTTTGCGTTTTGCAGGAACGCGATTAGTGGCATTCATCGTAGATAGATACTCACCTGCCACACGGCAGATTTCAGCATCGGTACGCAAATCTGCCCATGAATAGGCACATACCGCAAGGGTAAGAACAAAAGTAAGAAGTTTTTTCATAAATGGTTAAATGTATAATGCTGTTAAATGAATCATAATAACGGCTACAAAGGTACTATATTTTAGCGAAATATGCAAATAAATATACATTTTTCTTGCAAGAAAGTTGTTCAAAGCACTCCTATGAAACACGCAAAACACCATTGCCCACCGAAATGGGCAATGGTAATAAGTACATAGATATTCGCCTCATGATTATCATTCGGGCTACTACTCTATGTGGGGAATGGCTTAATAGTCTCCCGGAGTACTTTGTGAGCCTCCGCCGCCAATTGACTCTCCGTTAAGAGATATTCCGGCAGTCTGCATCACGGATTGCAATAAGTCA
>JAKSNN010000071.1 GCA_024399755.1 Paludibacteraceae bacterium
ACCTGCGAAATAGTCCAATGAATCTAAACGGGTACGAATATCCGTCATAACTTGTGTAGCCGTGGGCACATCAGCAGATAAGGTTCCGATTTCGCATAACATAATGGGACAATTAAATTCATTATGCAAGAGTGTGATATTCTGCTCCGCCAAACGATTCATTTCCTCCCACTCTTTCCCTGACCACTCACGCATCATCGGGTAATGACTCAGTCCGATTATGTCAAACTTACCACCGTTTTGTTTCATTTTGCGAAAGAACCAAGTATTGTCCTCGTGCGCATTATCAATATGCACAATCACCTGTGCGCTCGGGAAAACACTCTTTACTGCATCATAGCCAACTTTGGTCATACGCGCGTAGTTTTTCCAACCATCTTTAATATCCCCTTGAGAAGTCCATAATTGACCCATCGGCCATAACATACCATTACGTGTTTCATTCCCTACTTGTACCCACTCCGGAGTAACACCTGCTTGCTGAAGCATTTGCAGCACTTCAATTGTATGAGATGCAACAGAATCACATAGTTGGTCTATGGTGCATGTTTTCCACGTTTCCGGTATATTTTGTTTATGTGGATCTGCGAAGTAATCCGAATAGTGAAAATCTATCATCACCCGTAGTTTGAGAGCAGCAGCACGTTTGGCTTTAACCAACACATCTTGCTTGTTGCACCATCCTGACTTGTGGTTCACGAAAACACGCAAACGCACACTATTCATACCATAATCACGCATCAAACGCATACATTCCACAGTTTTGCCTTCGGAATTGTAAAAGAGCACATTATCATGCTCCTCTTCGGTTAGCCAAGAGCAGTCTGCTCCTTTGGCATAACTGCCAACAGGTGCAGGGATATAGGAATCTTCAGGGTCTATATCCGATGTTGTGGTCTTCTTACAAGCGTACGATACCAAAATCATGGCAACTATACACAAACTCTTATATATGGTAGACTTCATCATAATATCCAAATCTATTTAAAGGACGCGCCAAAGGCGCTACTGAATGCATATAACACATTTACGCACAACATATCTAATCCACATAACAAATCTTGCGCAAAGGTACTACCTTTTTTGCACATTTGCAAATTTCATGTAAATTTTTATACCATAATAACAGATAATCGCATATCCTCCTCATCAAAGGATATACAATCTAACAAGAAGAGAGTGTGCCTATTGTGGCACGCCCTCTTCTTTTTAAAGAACTTTCTACGGAAAGGCTACCGCTTTCAGTACCCTCGCCCGAAAGAACCCTTTGTTACAATTTTATCCAAATGATAAGGAATTAGTCAGCAAAATCAATTGACAAATCACCTTTTACACCATCGCTTTGAACGAAAGTATAAACAACAACATCACCAACTTTAGCTTCTGCAAGGTCTGCTAAACCATACCATTCTGCACCGGTCATGGCTTCATTAACACCGATGTTGGCACCCATATTGCCAAAGGAACCTTCTACCAAAGTAGTCTCATAGAAGAACGTCCCTTCTACAATGGACTCAGTCATTTTTTCTGCAGTCCAGTTGTTAGCTGCGCACTTAATCCAAACTTCATCAGATTCAGGAGCTGGAGCATTTTTTGCGAACATATCGGGAGCCACTTCTTCTACAGCACTAGCAACTTTCATATTAGCAGCAGTAAGAACGCCTTCGCCATCGGTCCAAATTGCTTTGTAGTCCCAGTTGCCACCCAAGGTAAACTGATACTCGCAGCCTTCTGTAACGTCACTATATTCAAAGGTATATTCTCCATCTTTTACTCTTATCATTTCGTAACCGGCAGCCCAACCATCAAAATTACCATGGATATAAGGAGCAAGATCCTTTACGCTATCAGGATACTCTGACATGTCTGGCATATAGAGAGTCCATTTAACTGTTGGGAATGTATTTACGTTGCATGGATCAACTTGATTCTTCCAATAGTCGCAAGTAAGGACATATACTTCACCTGTTTTGAGGAAAGTTTCGTTAGATTCGCCTTCGTAACCAGCCTCGATACTAACCTCACCTTTGACAACTTTCCACGCCTTCTCATCACCAGTTTGATAACTCCAGTCAAGAGAAGCAGCACCGTCAAGAATCATAACAGGCTTACCTTGAAGCGAATCCTTGGCATAATCGATAGTAATCTTGTACCAGTTTTTACCGGTAAAGTCACTACCTTCATCATCTTTAGTAAGAACTTCCATGTAATCAAGTTTAGCAAGATCGGTTTCCCAACCATCACCAGCAGCGTTCATTTTACTTCCGTTAGGGAAAGCGATTTTGGCGTTTTGACAGATAGGACCATTAAGCTGGATAGCAATTACATACTTGCCTTCCACAGCAGTCAAAGCAGGAGTTTCACCTGATGGAGTTGGAGTTGGATCTGGATCCGGTTTAGGTTCGTCTTTACCCTTACAACCTACCATAGCAATGGTAGCTACAGCCATTAAGGCCATGAATAATTTTTTCATAATTGTTGTTAATTAAATTTGTTAATAATAGTTTTTATTAGAACCCCTCATTTTGTTTGAGGTTCGGATTTGCTAATCTATCAGAATTAGGGATTGGATAGAGATTATATTTATCTTCAATCGTAGTAATACTTCCCGAAGGCTTCTTTCCACGACCCTCCCAATGATAATTAAGAGTTCCGTTATATTTGATTCCTTTTCCAGTAAAAGAGCCAAAGCGAATCATATCCGAACGACGACGTCCTTCCGAATAGAACTCGCGTTGCCACTCGTCCAATAGCACACGTTCTGTTATTTCGGTCAATTTCGTTGCATGAGCACGAGCACGTATGTTATCATTTATCGTTTGCAGAGCAACATCTGCATGACCCAAACGCAGTTGAGCTTCAGCATAAGCAAGATATGCTTCGGCTGCACGCATAATAGGAAGATCTGTATCCGGGAATTGTGTATGTGAACCACCTTCACCATTCGATTTCAGTCCAGACCATTTGCAGATAGCCCAACACTTCTCGAAGTTACCTGTTCCATATTCAGCAACGCCACCTAAAGTAGCCGTAAATCCACCTGCGGTATGGTTGCAGAATAGTGCGCGATCATCTTTCAACAATTTTGGCATCTCGGTTTCATCTCCTTTGATAGTTTTCAGTTCTGCAAGCGACATTCCCGTGAATTCCTGCAAAAGTTCAGGAGATGAACGCCAGCATTCCCAACTATCAGTAGAACCATTTGCATTCATTTTAGCAGAATGCGAACCTGCTACACAAAATAGCGAGCCTCCCCATGACTGAGTTTGTTGTCCGTCCTGCCCGATGGAGAAAATAATCTCCGGTGTAGCAGCATTATTATCGTTATCCGCCATAAAGAGTTGTTTATACGGGATAGAGACGATTGGATATTTATCCATAATCTTCTTGGCATAGACAGCAGCACTATCCCATTGTGCCGTGCCTGTATATACTTCAGAATTAAGGTACATACGCGCAAGGAGCAATGTAGCGGCATCTTGACTAAACCGATAGAAACGAGCACTACCTGTCAATTCTTCACTAGGAAGAAGTGTTTTCTCGCAGGCCTTAAGTTCGCTAATTACCCAATTAGCCATACCTGCACGCTTGCCCGGATGTTGTTCCGGTATCGCTTCTTGATTCACGGTAATGAGGAAAGGAGGGTTACCGAAGAAATCTACCAAATACGAATAAGTCATAGCGCGCATCATACGTATTTCAGCACGACGAGTATGCATTCTCTTATCCGAAGCAGAAACTTCGTCCAATCCTTCCGGATTGCCCCCCGTATTATCCAAATAATGGTTACATAGCGTAACATTAAAGATAAGACGATTGTATAGGTAAGCCGTCATAGGATTCGAGGCATCCCAGGTAGTATTCAACAAATCGGAAGCACCTGCATCAGAGTTCCATATCCACCAACCACCATCACAAGGATACTCATTGTGCATCCAAATAACACGATACCAAACGGTATAGCCTTCGTTAGTATTAACGATATCGCAATCGCCATCAGGACCTTTTTGTCCACTTGTTCCAAGCGAAGCATAGATTTTATAATACACTTGATTTTCATCGAACTCCTGTTTAATATTGGGGTCTATAGGGGTTGTATTCAAATCCTGTACGCAACTTGTCAACCAAAGTGACAAAAAGACTGCTGCAAATATTTTAAGTGTTTTCATAAACTAAATATTTCTAAGGAATTAATTTATTGGAATCATATAAGGTATTAAAACGTTACAGTCGTACCAATTATCACATTCATAGAACGCGGATAGATATTATTATCCACACCGCCTACTACTTCCGGATCCAGACCTCTATAGCCTGTAATAACAAAAGGATTAGAAACGGTAGCATACAGACGTGCGTTCACTTTAGGATTCTGGGTAAAAGTATATCCGAGAGTGATATTATCGCAACGTAAGAAAGAAGCATTCTCAACGAAATAATCGGTTTGGTCAGGATATTTCAAGTTTCCACGTATGAAACCACTTTCGTAAGCATCAATAGCATTCTGCTGCAAGTTGTGCCAACCACCACATTTAGAGTCATACACTTGATTAGCCAAAACGTTTTGCAGGTTTCCTGCGAGCACTTGGTTATAGACATAGTTGCCTAAAGCAGCACGGAAAGATATTCCAATATCGAAGTTATAGAACTGCCATTTACTTGTCAATCCCAATGTAACATCCGGAGCCGGACTATGGTAGAAAATTTTATCCTTCTCTGCCGTAATCTCGTAGTCAGCATCCGAAGGTAAAGCCTCAGGATGTTGTTGGTCAATAATATAGACCTCACCAGAAGTAGGATGTTTAGCCGTTTGGAATATATAGAAACTGCTTGCAGCATGTCCAACTGCATGAGCCTGTACGTATTGTCCATCGTTAATACCACCCGCGTTGATATAGTATCCCTCGCCATCACCCGTAATCAGTTTGGTGATTTGGTTCGTATTCCATGTAGCATTGAAGCCAAGGTCCCATTTGAGGTTCTTACGGTCGATAGCCACAGCATTAAACATAAACTCAAGACCTTGATTATGCAAAGAACCTACATTCTTCACGGCACGCGTTTTAAAGTTTGTTCCGGCAGGAATATCTACCTCGTTAATCAAGTCGGTAGTATTGCGGAAGTAATAATCCAAAGCAAACGTAACACGTTGGTTGAGGAAGCCGAAGTCCATACCTACGTTGAAAGTAGTCGTTTTCTCCCAAGTAAGATCGGAACTATAGACATTAGGACGCCAACTACCATAGTAGATATAGTTGCCATTAGCATCTACTTCACCAAGAGTATAATTCACATGTTCCTTACTAATCGTATAAGTAGGCAAATAAGGATAGTCTCCTTGGTTGATATTTTGTTGACCAGTAATACCATATCCAAGACGAAGTTTCCACTCACTCAAATCGGTATTATCTTTAAAGAATGTTTCTTTAATTTTCCACCCTAAAGCAACCGAAGGGAACAGACCCCATTTTTTACCGGGGGCAAAACGAGAAGAACCATCCCCACGGACAGTAGCAGTAAGCATAACTTGATTCCATCCTACCCAGTTCACACGACCAAAGAACGAAACAAGATAACTTTCGGAAGCCCAAGGACTACCTTGTGCATTATAAGGTTGTCCTGCAAGCGAGTTACCAGCCTCATCCATCTTGAGTGATGTTTCACGATAAGCACCTTGTCCAGCCCACTCTCCCCATTTCTTAAAGTGTTGCCACTCATAACCAACCATAGCATCAAAATGTTGTTGGGCTTTTTCCCAATCGTGTCCATATTGTGCATAGCAGTTGAACTGGAGGTTATACTTATGCTCTTTAGACCATTCGTTCCATCCGTAGTAATGGTTACTGAAGGAATATGGGCTAATAGCCTGAATTTGATTACCGTAGGAATAGTCGGCACCAAAGTTGGCATGCAGGTGCAAATCTTCTAAGCCATGGATAGCATAGTCAGCCTCTAAGTTTCCTACGAAGGCACCCGAATGTGCATGATTGTCTTTGATGTTTTTATCCAAAGCAGCCACAGGGTTTCCTGTAGATTGAGAGTTTTTAGTAAGTGCCCATGTTGGATCACTATCTTCGTAAGCACCCGTAGCAGTACGTTGGTAATATCCGCCGAAGCCGATATACTGAGAATCCTCTGAACGGATAGGTTGTGACGGGTCAAGGTCTAAAGCCGATCCTTCTACGCCATCTGCATATTGGTTGAAGATATACATACCTTTTGCATTCAAGTTGAATTTCAAATGGTTATCTAAGAACGAAGGATTCAAATTAAGGGCAGCCGTAACACGTTGCATCTGGCTGCTTTTCTTAATACCATCGTTTAAAGTATAACCGATAGAAGCACGATAAGGCATATTCTTCGTACCACCGGCAAAAGTAAAGTTATGGTCGGTAGATGGAGCCATACGATAAATCTCGCTTTGCCAATCCGTATTGGCATTTCCCATGAGGTTGATATATTGTTGATCCACACCTACTTTTTTAGCATACGCACGTAACTCGTCAGCCGTCAAGACATCCACACGTGCAAGAGGCACACCCATTGAGACATTACCCGAATAGGTAACTTTCATCTTTTGCCCCGCAGCACCTTTCTTGGTTGTAATAAGAATGACGCCATTGGAAGCACGGCTACCATAGATAGCAGTAGCAGAAGCATCTTTGAGGACAGTAAACGTCTCAATATCATTCGGATTGACCATAGAGAGCGGGTTACTAACACCCTTAATGCCATCGTTATCCATGGCAAGTCCATCAATAACGATTAACGGGTCATTCGAAGCCGAAAGAGACGATCCACCACGAATACGAATAGTAGCACCACCACCAGGCGTACCGTCGTTACTGGTGACATTCACACCGGCAACCTTACCGGAAAGCATGTCGGTAGCGGTAGTGGTGAGACCTTTGTTCATGTCATCAGGTTTGATGGCCGTAACCGAACCGGTAGCGTCGTTTTTCTTAACTACACCATAACCAACGACAACAACTTCGTCAATAAGTTCGGTGTCTTCACCTAAACGAACATTCATAACTGCTGCAGCAGCAAGTTCCTGCGTTTTGTATCCCATGTAGGAAATCTGCAGAACCGCACCTGCCTGAACGCTCAATGTGAAATTACCGTCAAAATCGGAGATAGTACCATTAGTAGTGCCCTTCTCTATGATATTGGCACCAATAATTGGTTCTCCACTTGCAGCATCCACAACTGTACCCTTAACCTGCGTCTGTGCCCACGACATAGCCGAAATAAGCAACATCGCAACAGAAAGGAAAAGCGAAATGTGTTTGTTTTTCATCATAATATTATTATTTGTAATTTGTAATTTGTGATTGGTGATTTATTATTTGTGATTTGTGATTGGTGATTGGTGATTTGTGATTCGTCATTTTTATTTGTCATTTTCTTTAATCAAAGTCACGCTTAATGCGCCAAGTATGAGCAGTACACCTGCAATTAACAACATTGCTGCTTGCGAACCACCACAGATATGTTTCAGCAACAAACCTCCACAAAGTGCAGCCACAATCTGAGGCAGACAAATCGTGCAATTAAACAACCCCAACAAAGTGCCCATACGTTTGCTACCTTGAATAGCGTTAGTAAAGAGCGTGAAAGGCAAAGCCAACATTGCTGCCCAAGCCGCACCCACAAGCGCATAACTCAAGAAAAGTACATACTGATTATGCACGAACATAATCGAGGCAAAACCGATACCGCCAACGACTAACGAAACAATATACGCACCTTTATTGCCAATTTTGTGCTCAATAGCGGGCAAGAGAGCAGCCCACAAAAGCGAGCCGACTGCCTGAATAGCAAAGACAACACCTACCCAATTGCCTGCGTCTTGGAAAGAAGCCACCTTCGTATCTACTCCGTCCCAACCAAAACAAAGCGAAGCAATAGCGCCATTGGAATACGTCCACATATACATAAACGCTGCCCAGCAGAAGAACTGAACCAAACCTATAGCCACAAACGCATTAACTATGCGGCTACGCGAATCACGATCAGCCTCTGCCGATTGTTCGTCCGTTGCCTCCTTTATATTATGGAATTTAGCATACTCCTCCGGATCCATCTCCTTAACCGCAGCAAACGTATAAAGCACACAAATAATCAAAATGGCTGCGCCAATATAGAACGACCACTTCACAGAATCAGGAATAACCCCCGCAGCAGCCGTGTTAGCAATGCCTATCCACGTAAAGAAAATCGGGAATAAATATCCCACCAGCGAACCCGCATTACACAAAGCCGACTGGATAGCATAAGCAGTACCTTTTTGCTTCTCGTTTACCGTATCGCCTACCATCATCTTAAATGGCTGCATAGCGATATTGATACTTGTATCCAAGAACATCAGGCTAAACAAGCCAAACCACATAGCGGCATTCAATCCCAAGAAAGCACTTTGCCGGAACGTAAAATCACCCGCATTCGGCAGCAGAACCATAACCGCCACCGCAATAACAGCACCTATCAACAAATAAAACTTACGGCGGCCAAAAACCGGACCAAGCCACGTCTTATCCGATAACAAACCGATAATCGGCTGCACAATCATTCCCATCAAAGGAGGCAAAATCCAAAAGAAACTAAGTTGATGCGGGTCTGCCCCAAGCGTAGCAAAGATACGGGATATATTAGCACTCTGCAGGGCATAAGCGATTTGCACGCCAAAGAAGCCGAAAGAGAGGTTGAATAATTGTCTAAAAGACAAGTCTCGCTGGTTCATAAAAAGCACATTTTTTGAATTAGGCTGCAAAGTTACTACATTTTTTTCAATCCACCAAATTTTTAGTGATTTTTTTTGAATTTTATTTTGAGATATGTTAAAATTGACAATATGACGCGATTTGAAGAAAATAATTTACAAAAAGATACAGATATTGCATTATTTTATACACATAGAAAGGAGAGTCGAAAGTAGAAAGTCAAAAGTAGAAAGTCAAAAGTAGAAAGTAAAGTCGAAAGTCAAAAGCCGAAAATCAAAAGCCGAAAGCCGAAAGTGAAAAGCCAAAGCGCATCCTATACTCATCCTATACTCATCGAATACTTACCTATCGTACGTCGG
>JAKSNN010000072.1 GCA_024399755.1 Paludibacteraceae bacterium
TGCCTGCTGTGCTTTTCCCGGGTAATGCAGAGCAATTGACCGAAGCGGCTGACGCACTCCTTTTGCCATCAGTAATCTCTGGCAGAAATGCGGAAATGCTCATCGGTGCTCATGTGCGAGCAGCCAAACAAATACAAGCACTGGACATCGAGGTGATTCCGATGGGATATATTCTTGTCAATGGCGGAAAAGAGAGTTCCGTGAGTAAAGTTAGCGGTACACAACCCATTCCACAAGAAAATATAGAGGAAATCGTACAAACCGCCATTGCAGGCGAGTTATTGGGGAAACAGGTGATCTATCTGGAAGCAGGAAGTGGCGCTATAGTACCTGTACAACAAGAAGTTATTAAAGCCGTACGACAAGCCGTTCGTGTACCGCTCTTGGTAGGCGGAGGAATCAAAACTAAAGCAATGGCGGAACAAGCATGGCTGTCTGGCGCGGATATTGTGGTAATAGGAAATGGACTGGAATGAGGATGAGAAATATATGCGGTTGGCGATAGAGGAAGCCGCAGCAGCCTACGACGCAGGAGAAGTGCCTGTGGGTTGTCTGATTGTGGCAGATGGACAGATTGTCGGACGCGGACACAACTTAACAGAGACCCTGCAAGACGTGACCGCACACGCAGAGATACAAGCCATCACCGCAGCAGCACAGACATTGGGTGGCAAGTACTTGAAAGATTGTACTTTATATGTCACTGTGGAGCCTTGCGTAATGTGTGCAGGTGCTATCGGTTGGGCGCAAGTGGATCGCGTTGTATATGGTTGCAAAGACGAGAAACGCGGTTTTACACAATTTGCACCGAAAGCATTACACCCCAAAACGCAAGTGACAGAGGGTGTTTTAGGGGACGAATGTAAGGCGCTGATGCAACGATTTTTTGAGGAAAAAAGATAGAACAAACACAAATTATATTGAAATATGACCGAACAGCATATTACATCTATAACGCGAAATAGTATTCGCATAAGCATATTCGTGGTTTTAGCAGCCTTGACCGTCTATTTGTTTCCGCACTATGACAAATCGTTCCACTACTATTCCGAAATAGGTAAACCTTGGGGCTACGAACTGATGACGGCAGAGTTTGACTTCCCAATCTACAAGTCAGACGAGCAATTGCACCACGAGCAAGCCGAACTATTGAAGGATTTTGCGCCGTGCTATGTCTATACGAGCAAAGAGGTTGCCCGGCACCCTCTCGTTATCTCCAGACAGGAAATGGAAAACTTGAAAAGCAATGGTTATCAGAGCATTGCGGTACTTGAAAATAAGATTTCTACCACCTATCCGCTGGATAAGATTCTAACTCCAAAGTCGGCTTACGAGGTCTATAAACACGAAATTATTCCTAATTTGAAAGCCGATACTGCCACGACAAACCAACTAAAAGCAGACCTCTTGGCAACTATCTTGCCGACTTGCGGTATGGTACAAAAAGGTGAGAAAATTATCGACCGTGGCGAAATCGTTACCGAACGCGACTACCAAATCCTGCAATCGCTGAAACTGGCTTTAGAAAAAGAAAACAAGACCTATCAGCGGCATGCTTGGGGCATTGTTGGCGACTCTGCTATCGTATGTATTTTTATCTTAATGTTCGTGCTGTATCTGTTTGTTTTCAGGCGCGTTTACTACGATTCGCTATCTAATGTGCTGTTTTTCTGCCTTATATCATCGCTCATTATTGCCCTTGCATGTATCACACTTCGTTATACTGAATTGAGTATCTATGTCGTTCCGTTTGCATGGGTTCCCATCATAACGCGGGTGTTCTTTGACTCACGGACCGCCTTGTTCTTGCACTTGACTACTATTTTTATCGTATCGCTTACCGTCCCTACTCCTGTGGAGTTTTTGGTAATCCAAACTGCGGTCGGCATGGTGGCTGTTGCCAGCCTGAGAGACCTCTGCAAGCGGGCACAACTGGCGCAAACGGCACTTTGTATTATCTTGATGTACTCGGCAGCCTATTCGGGAATCATTCTCTCTGAAGTAGGTAACCTGAGCGCCATTGAACCGAAAATGTATCTTTATTTCCTTTGCAACGGCATTTTGGTATTGTTTGTGTACGGTTTGATTTACTTGTTCGAGAAAATTTTCAACCTTGTAAGTGCCGTCACATTGGTGGAACTAAACGATATCAATTCTACCCTGCTCCATGAACTTGCCGACAAAGCAGAAGGCACGTTCCAGCACTCGCTGCAAGTGAGCAATCTCGCTACGGAAGCAGCAAAAAAGATTGGAGCAAACGTGCTTTTAGTCCGTACAGGGGCGTTCTATCACGACATCGGCAAACTGCAACACCCCGAATACTTTACTGAGAATCAGCAAGATGGACATAATCCTCTCTTGGAACTAAGTCCGCAAGAGGCAGCCAAAATCATTATCGCCCACACGACAGATGGTTTGCAATTGGCTCATCAGCACCACTTGCCTCCTTCAATTACTCACCTGATTGCGAGTCATCACGGCAATTCGCTGGTACGGTATTTCTATACCACGTACGCTAATGCTCACCCGGGTGAAACGATAGATGAAACACCTTTCCGCTATGCCGGTCCTAAACCTGCCACTAAAGAAGAAGCCATCATCATGATGTCTGATGTTATTGAGGCTTGTTCCAGAACGCTCAAGACGTACACGGAAGAGAATATTGCTTCGCTTGTCAATACGATGATTGACCAACTGGTTGCAGATAAACAATTTGCGGAAACGCCTCTATCTTTCAAAGACGTGGAGGACATCAAGCAAGTCTTTATCGACAAACTGAAAGCCATCAATCATCATCGTATCAAATACCCGACTCTGCAAAACGAAAAGCGTGAATAATCGTCCATTATATCTTGCTCCGATGGAAGATGTGACGGACCCTGCCTTTCGTCTTCTTTGCAAACGCTTTGGCGCAGACCGCGTTTATACGGAATTTATCAACGCCGATGCGCTGGTACGGGAAGTTAGTGCCTCTACGCGCAAACTGACTATCTCCGATGAGGAACGTCCCGTAGCGATACAGATTTACGGGCGCGAACCGGAATCCATGGCAGAAGCGGCAAAGATTGTGGAGCAGGCGCACCCGGATATGATTGATCTCAATTTCGGCTGCCCCGTCAAGAAAGTTGCGGGTAAAGGGGCTGGCGCGGGACTTTTGCGCGACATACCTAAGATGTTGGCTATCACCAAAACCGTTGTCAATGCCGTGCATACCCCTGTTACAGTAAAGACACGACTCGGGTGGAACGACGAGGAAAAGATTATCGTGGATTTGGCAGAGGCTTTGCAAGATTGCGGTATCAGCGAACTGGCTATCCACGGACGTACACGCTGCCAGATGTATAGCGGTAATGCGGATTGGACACTGATAGGCGAAGTGAAAAACAACCCGCGCATGCACATTCCTATTATCGGGAACGGAGATGTAACGACTCCTGAACGCGCCAAAGAGTGTTTTGACAGATATGGGATAGACGCTATCATGGTTGGCAGAGCCACCTTTGGCTGCCCATGGATTTTTGAAGACATGCGTCGCTACTTAGACGGAAAAGAACCTGTCGAACGAACGATGCTATGGTGTGTAGAGATACTCAAAGAGCACGTCTTGCGCTCTATCGACTGGATTGGCGATGAACGGAAAGGCATTGTTCATAGCCGTCGCCACTTCGCTAATTCGCCTGTTTTCAAAGGGTTATACGACTTCAAGCAAACACGTATCGCACTCCTACGTGCAGAAACGAAACAAGATGTTTTTGATATAATGGACGGTATCGTAGATAAGTGGGAAAAGCACCACTACGGACAAGATATAGCGTCCTCGCAACACGATTATGAGTAAGAAATTTTATATAGAGACCTACGGCTGCCAAATGAATGTGGCTGATTCGGAAGTGGTGGCTGCTATCATGAACACCACAGAGGCTTGCATGACGGAATCAATCGACGATGCCGACATTCTGATTCTGAATACTTGCAGTATTCGCGATAATGCCGAGCAGAAAGTACAACATCGCCTGCAAGAATTGCGGGCATTGGAACGCAAAAACCAGTCGGAAAAGAAACTGATTGGCGTGATTGGCTGCATGGCGGAGCGTATGGGAGACCAGTTGCTGAAAGAATACAACGTGGATTTTGTAGCAGGACCGGACGCATATTTGGATATCCCTAATCTGTTGGCGCAATGCGAAGCAGGACACAAAGCCATCAATGTGGAAT
The DNA here is from genome assembly GCA_024399755.1 of Paludibacteraceae bacterium. GTDB lineage: Bacteria > Bacteroidota > Bacteroidia > Bacteroidales > Paludibacteraceae > Colicola. The sequence goes on from JAKSNN010000072.1 coordinate 4,216, forward strand.
TGAGTACCACGGAGACCTATCGCGACATCTTGCCCGCCAGAATAGGCAAAAGCATTTCTGGCTTTGTGAGCATCATGCGGGGTTGCAACAACTTCTGCTCTTATTGCGTCGTACCTTACACGCGAGGCAGAGAACGCAGTCGAGATGTGGACAGCATCTTGGCAGAAGTTATTGATTTGCAGCAAAAAGGATATAAAGAAGTGACTCTTCTCGGGCAGAATGTCAACTCCTATCGCTACGAAGATATTGACTTTCCTACCCTACTTGACCGCGTAGCCGATGCCGTTCCTGATATGCGTATCCGCTTTACTACCAGCCACCCGAAGGACATGTCCGACAAGACGCTGGAAGTGATTGCAGCGCACCATAACATCTGCAAATTCATTCATCTGCCTGTGCAGAGTGGTAGCAACCGCATTTTGGAACTGATGAACCGCAAATATACGCGCGAGTGGTATCTGGAGCGTATTGCCGCTATCCGGCGCATCTTGCCCGAAGCCGCCATCGGAACAGATGTGTTCTGTGGCTTCCATAGCGAGACCTTAGAGGACCATGCTGAGACGCTTAGCCTCATGCGTGAAGTGGGATTTGATACTGCTTTCATGTTCAAGTATAGTGAACGCCCGGGCACACGTGCGCAGAAATACATGCCCGACAATATCCCTGAGGAGGAAAAAGTAAGGCGACTCAATGAGATTATTGCGTTGCAAAACGAACTGAGTCTTGAAAGCAATAGGCGTGAGATTGGTAGTGTGGTGGAAGTGTTAGTGGAGGGATATAGCAAGCGCAGTCATGAGGACATGTACGGACGTACAGGCAGATACAAAACGGTCGTTTTCCCTCGTGAAGGACGGCATATCGGAGAACTGGTGCAAGTCAAAATCGAAGAAGCGTCCGCGGCTACGTTAAAGGGAAAAATCGTTATGTGAACTGCTATAGCATAAACGTCTATTTATTTAACGTCTGCTAATTACTAACGTTAACATTATTCAGATTGGTTCTTCGTCATATTTCGTGATTTCTATATGCTCTCCGGCATAGCGTTTTATCATTAGCCTCACTCAATATTATTGTGTTGTGCAACAACGTGAGGCTATATCTCCCATCGTCCACATAATTGGCGATACTATTGTCGTTTCGGCATCGGCGGTTGAACGCCGATATTTATGATTCTCTTTCACGAAAGTGACGAAGAACCATTGAGTCTGCTACTAACTACGTACCATATACGTAGGATATACGTAAGATATACGTAGGATATACGTAGGATTAGCGTAACCACAGGCTACTCACACGAAAAGCATAGTGGTATTAACGAACAATTATTTCACACTTTTTTGTGTCTTGCGCTTTCCTAGGGTATCTAGTCAAGCGCAGCGCTCTAGAATAACTAGATTAACTAAAAAACACTCCCTTTTTACTCCCTTTTTATGTAAAAACAGCATTTCTTTATTCTAAAATTTGGTAGTATCAAAAAAATGTAGTACTTTTGCAGCCGAAAATCTACGCTGGAGACAAGTGTGTCTAAAAAACAGGGTGGATTTCCTCGGTGAAAATCCGAGAAGACATATTGAAATAGCGTTTATTGACGCTTTGCGTTTTATCAACTGAAAGCTTCGCAACTTTTATTGTTTGATTACAGGAACACAAAGTAACAATAGATGCCTATGGGTATGATGATATTATGTTCGTGCGCACGTTCGTTAGAATATAATCATATCGGCGTAGGTTTCCTGTTGTTTATTCTGTAATTAGGTTAGCGCAGACCTCAGTTGATGAATACTCAACATGAGGTCTACGCTTTTTTTGTGTGTATAATCTTTGAAATGCTATTTTTTTATCCGAATGATTTGCATTTTTTAATACAGCATAAGAGACACCTTGATGCATTCAATTAAAGCATCAATCCGATTTATCTAAGATGATAATAACCGATTATATTCAATTTGAAAAGTATGGTATCGTTAGAAAAAAAAGTATATGATTTAGAGCGTAGCGCTATGAATCCCGTACTACGTATCTTAAACAAAATATATGAAGTTGCAGATGATGAAAAAATATCTTTATGCAAAAAAGCCATAACGATGCTCAATCAAGCTGCCGAACAGAATAAACAACTTCAGTCTCAATCCGAAGCTGCATATTGTTATTACCATTTGTCCATCATAGAGAATTTGGGGATATGTTATCATATGCTGAAAGATTATACTCAAGCAGAGTCATATTTCTGTCAGGCAGTAGATTTATGCCGTACTGATAAGCTATCTATGTATCAAATGTCAGACCGTTCTCTTCGAATACTTGTTAGGTGCTTATCAGAAATGGTGGATATTTATAAAGAACAAAAACAAGACGATAAGCGAGAAAGATGCCTTAAGGAGTTAATTGATATATATGGTGTATTCAAAACAAGCATATGGGATTCATACATGATGGATGCGATGGCTTGCTCTGCCGAATTAGCCCGATTATATTACACCCAACAGCGTTATAAAGAAGCCCAAGCTCTATTAAACACAGCCACTCCATATTTGGAAGAATATGTGGTTGAACAAAGCAATTATGAGTATATTCACGATTTAGTCAGCTGTTATGTTACCCAGGAACTGATAAACGAAAAAATGCAAAATTGAATATGGAAGAAGTACCAGCCCAATTGGAGATCGAGACCATCAATGGCAAGCAGATTGTGCGCCGTTGCTTGAATCCGGAGATAGCTACTTATGTTACAATACCAAGTCCGATAGTTGGTATTGGTGATGGTGCATTTATATACAATAAACAGTTGCACTCAGTAGTAATGAATCCTGAAATGGAGGTCATTGGCAGGCATGCATTCGAAGGATGTGTGTCATTAACAATGGTACAACTATCACACAATTTACGCAGTATAGGAGAAGCGGCATTCGAAGATTGTGCGTTGAAAGAGATTCAACTTCCGCCTAATTTGAAAGAGATAGGTGATAGTGCCTTCGCCTTCTGCAAGCAAATAGAATCTATTCACATACCCGATAGTGTGGAAACAATTGGCAAATTTTGTTTTGAAAACTGTAGTGCTTTGCGGAAAGTACATCTGCCGGATACACTTAAGATAATCAATGTACATACCTTTTTGGAATGTATCAGCTTGACTGACATCAACCTGCCACAATCGTTGGAAGCGATTGAGGAATTGGCTTTTGGCAAAACGGGACTGATGAAAGTGATTATTCCTGAGGGAGTTAAGCGTTTAGGTTCTCATGCTTTTGCTGTCTGCAAATATCTGGAAGAAGTGACTATTCCCAATTCGGTAGAAAAGGTTATAGACGATATTTTTATTTACTGCAACCGCCTTCGCACAATCTATATTCCTAAAGGCACAACCCCTTGGTTTGAAGTGATGTTGGAGGGACATGAAAATCAATTCGTTGAGCAAGACAACTCCGTTACGAAAACTCCTGAGCAAACCAAATTTTAAAACGATACTAGTAAAAAAATATTTTTAATACGATGGCTTACATTGATAAATATGGTTTTGAGGTTGGTACGAAATATACCTATACGATTGTAACGAAAAATAATGGTAGCAAAACGTTTTATTCCGAAACAGGTTCATTCAAGACAACGGATATAACAACTTCTATAGAGAATGTGGATAGCCAAAAGCCGCATATCGAAAGTCAAAAGGTGATGCACAACGGCGTTCTCTACATCGAGCGTAACGGCAAAATCTACAACGCCCTTGGTGGAAAGTTAAGATAAAAATAGAGGCAAAATACCATAATTTTGAAAAAAAAGCACAAAAGATTTGTGGATATCAAAAAAATGTAGTACCTTTGCACTCGAAAACAAATAAAATTTTCATAGTTAAGGTTTAGGTTTAATGGCAACAGGTGGCTGTGAAGTCCCCTGTTGTTTTTCCCTAAAGATATTTTTATGCCCCCTCTCAAAAGAGGGGAATATATTTATAAGGATATGGAAAAAGATTTGACAACGCAAGCCAATACGCAAAAAACGCATAAAGCAGAAGCAACAACTATGGACACGAATCTTCTGCCCGACTTTACTGATATTGATGAAGTGCGTAAAGCCTTTATCGCTTCGGAAATACTAAAAAGAAAATATTAATACCTATAAAATATGGCTACAACTTACATGACTGCAGAAGGTCTGCAAAAACTAAAAGACGAACTTCAATTCCTTGAGGGACATGAACGTCCACGCGTAATCGCTGCTATTGCTGAAGCACGTGACAAAGGTGACCTCAGCGAAAATGCTGAATACGATGCCGCTAAAGAGGAACAGGGTATGCTCGAAAGTAGAATCGCTGCGCTGAAAGGAAAGATTATGGACGCACGCGTGATAGATGAATCTACCATCAAGACCGATGAGGTGCAAATCCTCACTAAAGTGCGTGTACGCAACCGTCGCAATGGCGCAGAAAAAGTTTACCAACTCGTTACGGAAGGCGAAGCAAACATGGCAGAAGGCAAACTATCTGTTACTACTCCTATTGCTAAAGGTTTGATGGGAAAGAAAGTGGGAGAAATCGCACAAGTACAAGTACCGGCAGGAACTATCGAATTTGAAATCCTTGAAATCTCGCTGTAATCTCTAAATATAGACTCTGATGACTATTTTTTCACGTATTATCAAGGGAGAAATTCCAAGTTATAAAGTAGCTGAAGACGAGCGTTTCTATGCTTTTTTGGACATTAATCCGCTCGTAAAAGGACATACTCTGGTTATTCCAAAATTGCCCGAGCCGGAAGCTGATTATATCTTCGATTTGGACGACCAATTATTGGCAGATATGATGGTATTTGCCAAGATGGTTGCAAAAGGTATCAAAC
>JAKSNN010000073.1 GCA_024399755.1 Paludibacteraceae bacterium
AATAGTCTAAAAACGACCGCTTCGAGAATCACTCGGAGCGGTTGTTTTTTGTCCCTTTGACAAGTGTCGAATAACGGTCTGCCAACTCTCTACTCAAAAAGACTTTATCATCACCTTAATTATCACCATTGAAAAGTACTCCAAAAATTAAGTCACAAGTTGTGCTCAGCACATCGTGGGAGCGCATTCTACCTCAAAAATGAAAAACAAATAACCTCTCAAGGTCAAACACCTAATCAAATATTCTGTAAGAACTATGAAATCACTGTAAAATGAACAAACTCAAAACGTTTTCTTGATTAGAATTTGCACATATTACAAAAAGTAGTACCTTTTTGGTGTAAAAAATGTGGCATGCCACAAAAAACACACCCTAAATACAAACATTGCCAATGTGCTTGCACACATCGGCAATGTTATGTTAATGTTATGTTATTGGTGCTGAGATTCGCTTAGCGATTGGCACGCTTGCGCTCCAACTCGTCCAAGATAATCTTGCGTATACGTTGGTGCGCAGGTGTTACCTCGACATACTCGTCTTCCTTGATGTATTCCAACGCCTCCTCCAACGAGAACTTAACAGCCGGGGCTAAAACGGCTTTGTCGTCAGCCGACTTTGAACGCATGTTCGTGAGGTTCTTCGCCTTAATCACATTGATAACGATGTCACCCTCCTTGCTGTTCTCGCCAACTACCTCACCTGCATACACTTCCTCTTGCGGGTCGATGAAGAAACGTCCACGGTCCTGCAGTTTATCCAACGCATACGCCGATGCCGTACCTGTTTCCATGGCAATCAGACTACCGTTGTTGCGTTTCTCTATTTCACCTTTGTAGGGTTGGAACTCAAGGAAACGGTGCGCCATGATGGCTTCTCCGGCGCTGATATTCATCACGTACGTGCGCATTCCGATGATACCGCGCGAAGGAATAGTGAACTCCAACTGAACACGGTCGTTCACCATCTCCATCTTGGTCATCTCGCCTTTGTGGACGCTGACATACTCGATAATCTTACCGCTACATTCTTCCGGCGTGTTCACGGTCAGTTGCTCTATCGGTTCGCATTTGACACCGTCAATCTCCTTGATGATAACCTGCGGCTGACCTACCTGCAGTTCGTAGCCTTCGCGGCGCATGGTCTCAATGAGGACACTCAGGTGCAGCACGCCACGTCCGAAGACGCGCCAACTGTTATCGTTACCGCTTTCCTCTACGCGCAGAGCGAGGTTCTTCTCCAGTTCCTTCATCAGCCGGTCGTGGATATGGCGACTGGTAACGTACTTGCCGTCTTGACCGAAGAAAGGACTATCGTTGATAGTGAAGGTCATCGACATGGTAGGCTCGTCGATAGCAATCGGTTTGAGCGGTTCGGGGTTCTCGAAGTCGCAAATCGTGTCGCCAATCTCAAAGCCGTCAATACCAATCAGGGCGCAGATGTCACCCGATTGTACTTCATCGGTCTTGAGGTGCCCCATGCCGGCAAAGGTGTGCAACTCCTTAATCTTCGTATGCACGCGCGTACCGTCTTTCTTGGCAAGGGTGACGTTCATGCCGTCGCGCAAAGTGCCACGATGGACACGTCCCACAGCGATACGTCCTACGTATGGGTTGTAGTCGAGGCTGGTAATCAGCATTTGCGGAGTACCTTCCAGCACTTCGGGTTCAGGGATATACTCGATGATAGCGTCCATCAGGGCTGTCAGGTCGGTAGTAGGTTTGTGCCAGTCGGTGGACATCCAACCATTCTTGGCGCTGCCATAGATGGTTTGGAAATCGAGTTGGTCGTCGGTAGCATCAAGGTTAACCATAAGGTCAAACACGGCTTCTTGCACTTCGTCAGGACGGCAGTTGAGTTTATCCACCTTGTTAATCACCACGATGGGCTTGAGGTTCATCTCCAGCGCCTTTTGCAGCACGAAACGTGTTTGCGGCATCGGTCCTTCGAAGGCGTCAACCAGCAGCAATACGCCGTCAGCCATATTGAGAACACGCTCCACCTCTCCGCCGAAATCGGCGTGCCCCGGGGTGTCGATGATATTGATTTTGTAGCCTTTGTATTCGATGCTGACGTTCTTGGCGAGAATGGTGATTCCGCGTTCACGCTCCAGTTCGTTGTTGTCCAAAACGAGTTGACCCGCAGGTTGTGCAGAGAACTCGTTGGACTCCTTTACTACCTTGGCGGTGTAAAGCATTTTGTCCACCAGAGTTGTCTTTCCGTGGTCAACGTGTGCGATAATAGCAATGTTTCTAATCTTTTGCATATATGTGAATGAATGATAGCCTTAATACATGATTACGCAGCGGAACTGCATAGCCTCGGGCACGAATGTTTCGTCGAGTTCGTAGTCGAAATCGCTGACGGAATAATAGATTGTCATCTTGCCGATGCCGAAGTCGTAATCAATATGTTCGGTATAGAAATACCAGGCGGAACTGCCGTCAGGAAGCACTTCATATTGGCGTGTATAAGGCATTTCCGTTTGTATGGCGTCTTTGGTCTCGTAGTTCCATACGCGATACATCTTGATGATACCGCCATCAAAGATTTTCTCGGTAATCTCGGGCATATCAACGGTAGCAAAGAAGTAGTTGTTGTTATCGGTGTTGCTGTAGCCCCAGTTCTTCTGTTCTACGTTTATGATGACATTCTTGACAATGCTTGCGCCATCTTTGCCATCGCGCCCCGGCATACCCGGGTCGCCTTTTTCTCCCTTACAGGAAACGAGTGTTGTGGCTGAGAGAGCCACTAATAATACATATAATATCTTTTTCATACGAGTGTGATTTATCTACGTTATCTACGTGTTGAAGTTGATGTGGCAGCACTACGTGTAGCCGATGAAGTGGACGCGGAACGCGGTGCTGATGTGGTGCTACTGCTGCGTGTTGCCGAAGCCCCGCTGCGGGTTGTAGTAGCCGTACCTGAGTTGCTGACACGGCTGCTCATCGTTCCTTGTACGGATTGTGCACGGGAAGGCGAGGACGTAGTAGCAGAGGTCGTAGCCTGTCTTGGAGCAGAAGTGGTAGTCGTTTGGCGTGTCGTCGTGCCGGTACGGCTGGTGGTCGTAGAAGGTGTAGCGATACGCGTTGTAGAGGACGAGGTAGCCTGACGTGCAGCGGTAGTCGAAGAAGTAGATGAGGTAGCCTGACGCGGTGTGGCGGTCGTTGTGGACGTGGTTTGCCGCGGAGCCGTTGTGGTACTCGTGGACGTAGCCTGACGAGTGGCGGAAGTCGAAGAAGTAGATGAGGTAGCCTGACGTGTGGTCGTGGTAGCTGCTTGTCTTGAAGTAGTGGTCGTAGTAGTATTAGCTGCACGACGGACACTTACGTCATAGGCGTTAGCAGCACGTGTGTTGCCGGCTGCAGGCAGGTTGGCATTACGCACGGTAAAGGTGCGCTCCGGGTGTTGCTGACCATAGTCGTTACGCTGATTGGGACGCGAAACGCGGTCGTAGTCAGGATAGTGGTAACGGTCGGGGTAGGTCACCTCGTGGCAATAATGGTGGTTGCTCATGTAGGTGCGCACGTAAGCCTGATAGTGGTTTAGATAGATAGGCGCAGGGCGATGGTAGCACGATGGGAAGTGATCCCAGTACCAAGGCGATTTCCACGGCTGGTATCCATGCGAAAGGAAGTGCGCGTAGATATGTGGCGTAACGACGAATACAGGTTGAACGATATATTTCGGACCATAGATGTAAGGTGCGCCAATTACTTGCACATACGCTGTGGTGGTAGAGGTAACCTCTGCCACGAGGGTAGCCACGTCCTGATAGACGTTGGCAGCCAGCACGGCTTGAATAAGGAAGACGTGGTTGTATCCCTCTAACGTCTCAATGACGCGCAGGTAATCTACATATCCGTCGCCGTTCAGGTCGAGGTTGTTGAGCATATATTGACCATCGTTCAGCAGCATTTCGAACTCGCGTACCGTAGCGGATTGTGCAAAGGCGGCAGCCACGGCTTTCAGGTCAAGATACAGGGATATATCTTCGCCGATAGCCGTTACTTGAGCGGTAGTGACGGTGCGGGTCTTCGGGGTAGTCACCGTAGTGGTATAACTGCCAACGATGCCTGTAGCGGGCAGGGGGGCAGGAATGTACGTGCCGTGTGCAACGGGGTGGTCTGCTACTGTGACAATGCGCGTAACGCAACTGCTGAATAACAATGGCAAAAGAGCCAAAAGAACAAGGTGTCGTTTCATAAGTTTTTATTGTTTTAATACGTATGTTGTAACACAATACGCAAAATTCGTGCAAAGGTACGCAATTTTTTCCAAATATGCAATAAAAATCGAAAACCGATGTAAATTTATGTCATTTTTTTGCATAAGTCAAAAATTCGCAGTACCTTTGCAGTCCCAAACAGTTAAATCATGTTCTTGCAGATACTCAAATCGAAGATACATCGTGTTACGGTGACGGAAGCCAATCTCGAATACATTGGCAGTATCACGATAGATGAAGACCTTATGGACGCAGCAGGCATTCTTGCCGGCGAGCAGGTTAGCGTGGTGGACAACACCAACGGAGCACGTCTGGAAACGTATGTCATTCCGGGCAAGCGCGGCAGCGGGTGTATTTGCATGAACGGTGCTGCGGCTCATCTGATGCACGTGGGGGATATTGTTATTATCATGGCGTATGCCCTGATGACTCCCGATGAGGCTAAGACTTTCAAGCCACAAATCGTATTTCCACAGTCCAACCATTTGGTAAAATAAGGAGTCGGAGGCGTTATGTTTTTCGACTTGCTACATACAGACCCCTCTTCAGCGGCACGGGCAGGTATTGTCCATACCGACCATGGCGATATACTGACACCTATTTTTATGCCTGTGGGCACGGTGGGTACGGTAAAAGGCGTGCATAAACGCGACCTGAACGACGATATCCATGCGCAAATCATTTTAGGCAATACCTACCATCTCTATCTGCGTCCGGGAACGGCTATCCTCCATAAGGCAGGCGGACTACATCGCTTTGAGGGGTGGGACAAACCGATACTGACCGATTCCGGCGGTTACCAAGTCTTTTCGCTTACGGATATTCGCAAAATGACGGAGGAGGGTGTGCAGTTCTCCAGTCATATAGACGGGCGCAAACTGATGTTCACGCCGGAGAACGTGATGGATATTGAGCGCGAGATTGGTGCCGACATTATGATGGCATTCGACGAGTGTTGCCCGGGAACGGCGGAACGCAGTTATGCCAAGCAGAGTATGGAGCGCACGCATCGCTGGCTCGACCGTTGCATTGCGCGTTTTGACGCTACGGAAGACCTGTATGGCTACCATCAGCATCTCTTTCCCATCGTGCAAGGGTGCGTCTATCCCGACTTGCGCCAAGAGGCAGCCAAGCGTCTGCGCGACCTCGACCGTGACGGTTATGCCATCGGCGGACTTGCCGTAGGTGAACCTGCGGAAAAGATGTATGAGATGATTGAGGTCGTAAACGATATTCTCCCGCAGAATAAGCCACGCTATCTGATGGGGGTAGGTACGCCATGGAATATCCTTGAGGGTATCGAACGCGGTGTGGATATGTTCGATTGCGTCATGCCGACACGCAACGGGCGGAACGGAATGATTTTCACGCGCAACGGGGTAATGAATATGCGCAATAAGAAGTGGGAGGACGATTTTGAGGAACTTGACCCCGCGGGCACCAGTTATGTGGACCACCAATATACGCGTGCTTATGTGAGGCACCTCATTCATGCGGAGGAGATGCTTGGACTGGAGATATTGTCGATTCATAATCTTGCTTTTTATCTTTGGCTGGTAGGCGAAGCGCGACAACATATCCTTGCAGGCGACTTCAAGGCATGGAAAGACGGTATCATGCCCCAACTGATGACGCGACTCTGATCGCCTTAAACGCAGTCCTGTGAAACGACTTGACCTATATATTATCCGCAAGTTCTTAGGTACATTCTTTTTCTCGATTGTGCTCATTTTGAGCATTGCCATCGTATTCGATTTGACCGAGAAATTGGATAATTTCTATGAGCATCAGGTGTCGCTGCGTGAGATAATCTTCGATTATTATTTCAATTTTATCCCGTATTATTTTAACATGTTCAGTTCGCTGTTCATCTTTATTTCCGTTATTTTCTTCACTTCCAAAATGGCGGAAAACAGCGAGATTATAGCCATTTTATCCACGGGAGTCAGTTATCAAAGGCTCATGTTTCCGTATTTTCTTTCGGCATTATTGCTGGCGGTATTCACGTTTTGGCTGGGCGGTTACGTCATTCCGCCCGCTTCCGGTAAGATGCTTGCTTTCCAAGATAAGTATGTAGAGAGTTTCTCTACAGAGAACGCGCGTAATGTGCAGTTGGAAATATCGCCGGGTACAATTCTCTATATCGAGAGTTTTCAGGAGCGTACCAATACGGGGTATCACGCTTCGTTAGAGCATTTTGAGGGGAAAACGCTTATGCAGCGTATCACGGCAGACCGTATCCGCTATACCGATGACCGGACATGGCAACTGAGCAATTATACCTCTCGCTCGTTTGACGGTATGCACGAGGTGCTCGACAAAGGCGCTACTATGGATACGACGCTCAATATCTCGCCCGACGAACTGTTTATCACGGCAGAGGAAGCGCAGCAGATGACTAATCCCGAACTACACGCCTATATCCGCAAGCAGGAGGCTCGTGGCGCAAGTAACGTGAAGGCTTTTCTTACCGAGTGGCACAAGCGTTGGGCATCGCCGATAGGAGCGTTTATTATGACGCTGTTGGCAGTAACGATGAGTTCGAAAAAAGTGCGTGGCGGAATGGGCAAGAACCTCGGTATCGGTATCGTGCTGACGGCTCTGTATATCCTTTTCTCGACGGTTTCGACAACGTTTTCCGTCAACGGGGTGATGTCGCCTTTTATGAGTGTATGGTTGCCTAATCTGATTTTCCTTGCGATAGGCAGTTTCCTTTACACGCGCGTAAGACGTTAATGGTACAGGAGTAAGCCGATTAGTCCGGCTAACAAAATAAGCAGAATAGGGTGACTGAGCAGATTAGTCGCCTTGTTTTTTCTCAGTAGGGGGGTGAGCATACCCGTCAAAACGATGCCGAAGATTAGCCAACTGCTCCCGTCTATAAACGAAGCAGGAGTCATCAGCCTATAGGCAGCCAAACCGATGAGTAAGACTACCAAACACCGGATTGTGTACATCGTGTAGCGGTAGGTCCTGTTATTGCTCCAGCGGTCACGGATCTTCAGGTAGAGTATAGCCAATGAGAACATCGCTAATATACCCGGTAGGGTTACTGCAATAGTGGCGATGAGGCTTCCCCATACGGTGCCGGTGGTAGTGTAGCCGACGTATGTGGCGCAGTTAACGCCTATCGGTCCGGGTGTTACTTGGCTAATCGCCACTATATCTACAAATTCTGTTTGCGTCAGCCAGCCATAGCGGGTCACCTCGCGTTCGATTAGAGAGATGATAGCCATACCTCCCCCGAAACCGAGAACGCCTACTTTGAGGAAACTGAGAAAGAGTTGCAGGTAGATCATGGCGGCTTAAGGTTTATGGCGGAAGACGTTTACTGCCATACGAATTACCGTGGCTGTAATCAGGGCGACAACCGCAGGGCGCACCCCTTTGAATACGGCTTCGATAGTGGGGTTATGCTTGATTTCGGAGAAGAACATCGCTATTGCGAGAATAATCAGGAACGATGGCAACACGGCTCCGAGGGCTGCCGTAAAGGCAAATAGATAAGGGTTATGCTGATATTTTTTACCTAATTGATACCCCACCATAATAGCGGAATTGACGGCGATAATTCCGGGCACGGCTTGCGAGAGAGCAATCATATTCATAAATTCCTCCTCGTCCAGCCAGTGGCGGTTATCTACTATCTCCCGCTGAATAAGCGGAATCATGGCATATCCGCCTCCGAGGGTGAATGTGCCTACTTTGATGTATGTCCAAAATAATTGTGCAAGCATGGATATACGACGCCGGAGGCGTGTAAAAAGGCGGTTTGTTTATCCGCGTTCTGCCAGTTGCTGCTTCACGAATTTGGTGAGCAGGTTGATAGCCACGTTGTTATGACCTCCTTGCGGAATGATGATGTCAGCGTATCGTTTGCAGGGCTCAATAAACTGCTGGTGCATAGGTTTGAGCACGCGTTGATAGCGTTCCATCACGGCTTCTGCTGTACGTCCGCGTTCCACGATGTCGCGTTGGATAACGCGAATGAGTCGGTCGTCGCCGTCGGCATCGACAAAGATTTTGAGGTCCATTTGGTGACGCAGTTTCTCGTCACGTAGTGCCATAATGCCTTCCACGATGATTACCTCTTTGGGTTCGATATGGATAGTTTTTGGCTGACGGGTGCACGTGATATAGTCGTAGATAGGTTGCTCAATGGCTTTGCCTTGTTTGAGCATTTCGATATGTTTTACCAGCAGAGCCCATTCGAAAGCGTCGGGGTGGTCGAAGTTGATGTTTTGTCGCTCTTCTACAGGTACGTGACTGCTGTCTTTGTAGTAAGAGTCTTGAGGGATAACTACCACTTCGCCTTTAGGAAGTCGTTCAATGAGTTTTTTTACCACCGTAGTTTTACCCGAGCCGGTGCCACCCGCAATACCGATAATGAACATAAGAGAGGAAGTTTTTTTATCGGGGTACAAAGGTAC
>JAKSNN010000074.1 GCA_024399755.1 Paludibacteraceae bacterium
CTTGGGTATAATAAAATGAAATTGTATTTATTAAGCTTGCATCATTAGGGTATTCCGCAAGAGCTGATTGTGCCTCTTTTAAGGCCTCGATTCCTCCCCAAAGTGCAAAACACAAACAATGTTTTTCTAATGTATATTTATAAGAAATACTATCATTCTCATTCAAATAGAAGGTTTCTTTATATTTATTCAATTTTACTGCTTTTGAGAAGTAAGGACTTGCTTGACTTTCTTTATTAAGCTTATGTTTCATCATATCAAGAATAATTTTACCTTGGACGGCATAAGGTTTCCAACTCCTTTTTCTGCAAGCAACGGCTTTATCACAATATTCTAATGCCAATTCAGGCATATCATTTTGATAGGCATCCCATGCTTTAATACAATAATCTTCCACTTTCTTTTCATTTCCGAAGAATGCAACAATCTTATCCCAAATAGTAATTTTAGGAGTTAGTGGAGGAATTGGTGTAGAAGTTTCATCTTGGGTATGTTGATGAATTTGCGGGTGTTCAACAACCCCTGTAAAAAATAAGCTATCACCATCAATTTCGAATTTACCTAACTTTTGCAAAGCAGATTGACCCAATAAAAGTGGTGCTTCAATATTTGATGAAACAAGAGCATCTACATTTCTAAGAACAATGCCACCAATTTCAATGGTTTTAAGTGTGAGTTTCGTATTGGTTGTTATACTACCATCAGCCACTACCGATTTTGTTTTGCCTCCTATATCTTCATCATCAATATACCCATTCTTGTACAAGAATAGTGCCTCTGTTAAAGATATACACACATTGCTTGCTCCTGTATCAAAAACGAAATTCATTTTTACCCCATTAACTATACACGGAATAGTATATACCCCTCCTTCTTTGGTCATTTGTATTCCAACTCTTTGTGGATGAGAAATGGAGTCTTTGTTCACCTCGATACTATCAACATTTTGAGATATTTCTGTTGTTGATTGTTTTGGGTTGCTACAACTAAACAAGAAAGTTGCAAAAGCAAATAAAAATAAGGAGAATATCTGTTTCATATTAGATTTTAATAATTATTTTCTATCTTCAATCACCCATCTACCATTTTTGTGCCAACCTTCACTAAGATTAATGGCTAAAAAACATCAGTCTATCTTCACCTTATCATCACCTTATCTTCACACCTTGTTTAGCGAATGCGGTCGGCAGCACGCACAAGCGCTTCATCTTTCAAGATGCGGCGCGTTGCCATTAGCGTCAGGACAAAGCAGACAAGCGGGATACATGCCCCGAACATAAGATGCCACTCCGTTCCGAGATTCATCTTTGCGAACCATATATATATGGCTAATACACCATAATAACCCAGACACAACACGGCAAGAAAGATATTCAGGCGCGCTTGTAAAATACGATTGCGGAATAAGAAAACAATCACCAGCGCCAACATCGGAATGAGCAACGTCGTTAAGGTCAGCCCCCACACTCCATTGAGATGAGCCGGTACAGGCAAACGAAACAAATCGTCTGCCTCAATGTTGTCAAGCCCCTGAGCACCCAATTCCAACATTTGCTGCACAGAAGCGTCCGCCGGCGAAGTAAATTCTACTACCGGTACACAAAATAATAATATACCCAAGGCTACTATCATAAGTAGGTAAATGGTTTGCACTCTCTGTAACATAATTCAGTATTTGTAAGTTTGTAAATTTGTAAGTTTGTAAATTATCCTTTGTCCATGTTCCTTGTACCCAATAGGCTAACGACCTCGTCTTTGAGCATATACTTCTCGCCCGTAGCCGGACAAACGGCAATACCGGAAGCGTCAAACTTCAGTTTCTCTCCATAACGGCTAACCCACCCTATGCGGCGTGCCGGATTGCCCACCATGAGCGCAAAATCAGGTACGTCCTTCGTCACTACCGAACCTGCGCCAATCAGGCAGTACTCACCCAAACTATGCCCGCATACAATCGTGGCATTAGCGCCTATCGATGCACCGCGACGAATAACCGTCTCCTTATATTCCGACTTACGGCTAACAGCAGAACGCGGATTGATGACGTTTGTGAAAACCATTGACGGACCAAGGAACACATCGTCTTCGCAACGGACACCTGTATAAACCGATACATTATTCTGAATCTTACAATTGCGCCCTAATACGACGTTAGGCGAGATGACAACGTTCTGACCGATATTGCAGTCCTCACCAATCTGACACCCCGACATAATATGACTGAAATGCCATATCTTAGTGCCTTTGCCTATTTGACAACCTTCATCTACATAAGATGATTCATGTACGAAATACTCCATATATATATTATATAATATCTATCAAATACCTACAATGTTATGTTCATGTTATGTTATTACTACACTTTTAGTACATAATCAAAAGAATGCTTTAAACACATCGTTTCCGTTGGCAAAGATAACCAGTGCCATCAAGAGCCAGAAACCAATGTTATTCGCCTTCTCCAAGAACTTATCGCTGGGCTTCTTGCGCGTAATCATCTCCACAAGCAAAAACAAGATATATCCACCATCTAACGCAGGAATAGGCAAGAAGTTCATAAAGGCAAGCATCAACGAAATAACCGCCGTAATATGCCAGAAATACCCCCAGTCCCACAATTTAGGGAACATATTTCCTATTGCACCAAAGCCTCCTACCGACTGCGCCCCCTCTTTCGAGAACACAAGACGGAACTGCTTGACATACATCACGAGGAAATCCCAGCCTTGACGCACGCCTGCCGGCATTGCCTGCCAGAAAGAATAGTCGGTGTGCTCGGGTTGGAAGAAGAGATATTGACTCTTTGCCACCACACCAAGCATACATCTATCCCCGATAAAAGCAGCCGTCGTCAGCGTATCCTGCTCACGCAGCAACGCAATGGAAATACTGTCGCAGGGGTGCTTGCGCAGTTCGATCTGTACCTCATATAACGTAGGCGTACTTGCCCCGTCAATCCCCATAATCCGGTCGCCCTTGCGCAAACCTGCATAATAGCCCGCCTCGTTCTCTACCACGGAATCCACCACAAACGGCACATATTCCGCTAACAGCACAAACTGGTGCTTCAGATAACCTCTATCGGCACGTGCTTTCTCACGTTCCACACGTTCAAACTCGTTTTGCAAAGCCAAATAGCGGTTACCTAAGTCCTCCGACATGGTCAAGGCTATGGTATCGCTGCCACGCAACACCTTCACATCACGTCTTCCCTCGATAATTATCCACTGTACCACGTCGCCCAAGGTCTCAGGTTCCTCACCGTTGACAGTGAGAATCTTATCCTGTTGCTCAAAGCCCTCACCACGCATAATGTCCGAGTAGTACAAACCGCTATCTACATTACGCAGAGGCAACGTGTCGGTGCCATAATGGAAAAGCAGCAAGCCAAAGATAAGCAACGCTGCCACGAAGTTCACCAATATACCGCCAATGATTATGCAGAAACGCTGAAAAACGTTCTTTGAACGGAACTCCCAAGGTTGCGGCTCGGAAGGCAAATCAGTTGCCGACTTCGTCTCATCTACCATACCCGCTATCGCGCAATAACCGCCAAACGGAACCCAACCGATACCCCACTCCGTCGAGTCAGGATAATGACGCCAATCGTCCTCCGGCAGTCGGGCTAACTCTTCCTCCGTCATCGGACGATAAATGACGTTGCCTTTCTCGTCTTTCTTCTGATTGCCGAAAGTATCTACGACTTCCACGGCAGCAGGCTCCACGTTCTTTGCAAAGAAACGCACATGCCATTTGCCATTGAATTTCTTGGCGCGAATGAGCGAAATCTTAGGGTTGAAGAACATATAAACCTTCTCCACGCGCACCCTAACCAGACGCGCAAACGCAAAATGCCCCACATCGCGGCTAATCACAAGAAAACTCAAGGCTAATATTAGTTGTAATGCTTGTACCATTGTCAATTTGTAAATTTGTAAGTTTGTAAATTTGTAAGTTATCTGTTGTCCTTATTCCTTTGTCCTTGCTCTTTATACCTTTTTCAGCCCCTCCAATGCTATTTGTCGTGCCTCTTTATCCGTTGCCACATAATCTTCGTACGTCGGTTTCTGTATATACGTTGTTTTTGCCATCGTGTCGGCAATGATGTCGGACATCTCCAAGAAACCGCACTTATCTTGCCTAAACGCAAGGTTTGCCACCTCGTTAGCGGCATTCAAGACGCAAGGCATATTTCCACCTCGCTCAATAGCATCGTACGCAAGTTGCAGGTTCCTGAAGCGTTTCAAGTCGGGCTTTTCAAAACTAAGATTGGCTGTCTCAAACAAATCCAAACGCGGGAACCGACTCTCTACACGCTCCGGAAAAGTAAGCGCAAACTGAATCGGCAAGTGCATATCAGGTGCGCCCAACTGCGCTTTTACGGCTCCGTCGCGGAATTGTACAGCAGAATGAACAATCGACTGCGGGTGAATCAGCACCTCTATCTTATCGTAAGGCACATCAAATAGCCACTTAGCCTCAATCACTTCAAACCCTTTGTTCATCATGCCAGCAGAGTCGATGGTTATCTTCGCGCCCATATCCCAGTTGGGGTGTTTCAGCGCCTCTGCTGCCGTCACGTGCTGCAACTGTTCCAAACTATGATGACGGAACGGTCCGCCACTTGCCGTTAGAAGGATCTTCTCTATCTCGTTATTACCCTCACCCACCAACGACTGAAAAATAGCCGAATGTTCGCTATCAACAGGCAATATCGGCGTATGATGTTCGATGGCTAACCTGCTTATAATCTCTCCCGCTACGACCAACGTCTCCTTATTCGCCAAAGCGATAGTCTTGCCCGCTTTGATAGCCTCAATCGTGGGTTTCAGTCCCGCATAACCTACCATGGCAGCCACCACCACATCAATACTGGGCAACGACACCATCTCTGCGATAGCCTCTGCTCCGCCCCACACCTTGCAATCAAGCCCCTCTAAACGGCTGCGCAAAGGCTCTAACAGGCTCTCATCGGCAATGCACACCACTTCAGGACGGAACTCCTGCACCTGCTCTACCAGCAAATCAATACTGCGATGAGCAGTCAAAGCATATACCTCAAAGCGTTCCGGATTAGCACGCACTACGTCTAACGTCTGCTTTCCTATCGAGCCCGTACTCCCTAATATGGCTAATTGTTTTTTCATCACTCTCTCTATCTTCTTTCCGTATCTTCTAAAAAGCAATTACACTCTGCGGATTAACGCTCCTGTCGTTCTGCCACAACTCGTATTCCGTCAGCGTAGCGTCTTTCGTTAGAGCGATTACATCGCCCGCCTCTACGGTATCACCGGTTTTCTTCAGCACAACGCCCAGACCACGATATATCGAAATGTACGTCGCGTGATGCAGAACCAATGTATATGTATTGTCGATTTCGTAGTTATGATAAACGATTGTTCCTGCCAATACCGCTACCACATGCTCACCTCCTTGCGTCTGAATCGCCACACCAAATCTGCCGTCATTAGGTTCATACGGCTCGACAACGATACCATTTACAGGTTTGAAGAACGTCAGTACCGGTACATTCTGCTGTATATCGAATAACTGAAGATTATCCTTATCCTTCGCTTCGTACTGCGCCAAAAACTCCTCTGTAGCCTCGTTCTTTGCCTCTAACAGTTGCGCCCGCATAATGATTTGCAGCGAATCAAGACCTTGCACAGAGTCTTGCTCAACTTCGCCGGCAATCACTTGCTTGACCACCCGCAAATAGCCGTCTTGCAACGTCATGTGCGTCCGCATCGAATCCACCTCAACGGATTGTTCGATGAGTTGCTGGCGGATACTTTCCGAATAACCGGGCAGAACGTTTCTAATGGGCGTACACAAAATGAGTATTGCCAGAATAATCAACGTCAGGAAGAACATCAGCGTCAGAATCGTGATGAGACCTAATTTACTGATTCTCACGTGCCACGACTCTGCCAACGTGTCCTCATTCATGAGCGACACGCGGTACTTATAGCGCAAGCGTTCCCACCAACCGGTAGGACCTCCAGTAGCGCTTATCTGTCCTTGATTATCTTCCATGGCTTGCTGTGATTATACTTTATGCCATAATGGTACAACCTTCGCACGGTTTGAGTTGCTTGAAGAAGTCGTTGCCCTTATCATCTACAAGAATAAATGCGGGGAAGTTCTCTACTTCGATTTTCCAAACAGCCTCCATACCGAGTTCAGGATATTCTACACATTCGATACTCTTGATATTCTCTTGTGCCAACACAGCAGCAGGACCACCGATGCTACCTAAATAGAAGCCTCCGTGCTTTTGGCAAGCATTCGTCACGTCAATCGAGCGATTACCTTTAGCCAGCATAATACGACTACCGCCTTTCTCTTGGAACTCATCTACATAAGGGTCCATACGTCCAGCCGTAGTCGGTCCCATCGAACCACAAGCCATACCTTGAGGCGTCTTAGCAGGACCAGCATAATAGATTGGGTGATTCTTCAGGTATTCAGGCATAGCCTCACCTGCATCAAGGCGTGCTTTAATCTTTGCGTGCGCAATATCGCGCCCGACGATAATCGTCCCGTTCAGGCTCAAGCGTGTACCGATAGGATACCGGCTCAACTGTTTGCAAACCTCGTCCATAGGGCGATTCAGTTCTACACGTACAGCATCGCCTTCGCCGGCTTGACGCAATTCTGCAGGAATCAAACTACCCGGATTAGCGTCCATTTTCTCAATCCAGATACCGTCTTTATTGATTTTGCACTTGATATTGCGGTCGGCAGAGCAACTTACGCCCAAACCTATCGGGCAACTTGCACCATGGCGGGGCAAACGCACCACGCGCACATCATGCGCCATATATTTACCGCCGAACTGCGCCCCAAGTCCAATCTTATAAGCCTCTATCAGCAGTTTCTTCTCTAACTCCACATCACGGAAAGCACGTCCAGAAGCATTACCTGTAGTAGGCAGACTATCATAATAGTGGGTCGATGCCAACTTCACGGTCAGCAAGTTTTTCTCTGCACTGGTTCCGCCGATTACGATAGCGATATGATAAGGCGGACAAGCAGCAGTACCGAGACTCTTCATCTTCTCCACGAGAAAAGGAATGAGCGTCCCTTCGTTTTGGATACGTGCTTTGGTCTCTTGATAGAGATAACTCTTGTTGGCACTTCCCCCACCCTTTGTAACGCAAAGGAAACGATATTCCATGCCTTCAGTAGCCTCCAAATCAATTTGCGCAGGCAGGTTACATTTGGTATTTACTTCCTCATACATCGTTAGAGGAGCGTTTTGGCTATAGCGCAGATTCTCCTCTGTATAGGTCTTATAGACACCTAACGACAGAGCCTCCTCGTCGCTACGCTCATCTTTATCAAAAGTCCACACTTGCTGTCCTTTCTCGCCATGAATGATAGCCGTACCGGTATCTTGACAAAGAGGCAGTTTACCTTTGCAAGCGATTTCGGCATTTCTAAGGAACGTCAGAGCCACATATTTATCATTAGCACTGGCTTCGGGGTCACGCAGAATCTTAGCCACTTGTTCGTTATGACTACGACGCAGCATAAAACTAACGTCACGAAAAGCGGCATTAGCCATTTGCGTCAAGCCTTCTTTCTCAACTTTAAGAACAGGTTTACCTTCAAATTCGCTTACCGACACGTAGTCTTTAGTAAGCAGATAGTACTCGGTTTCGTCTTTGCCGAGTTGAAACATCGGTTCGTACTTATAGTCCATTGTTGTAATTTGTATATTATTAATCTACTTCATTCTCGTTTTTGCCTAATTTGGTACGAGCGCACAAAGTTACAACTTTTTTTTCATTCCCGCAAATTTTCTATACAAATCTAATAAATTATTTTATTTGGCATAAAAATGCAATTTTTTGCTAAAATATTTGCACATATCAGAAATTTGCAGTACCTTTGCACCCGCTTTTGAAAAAAAGCAATGTACTGATTACTCAGTTCCGCTTGCAAAAGCAATGTACTGATTATTCAG
Source organism: Paludibacteraceae bacterium (assembly GCA_024399755.1). Classification (GTDB taxonomy): domain Bacteria; phylum Bacteroidota; class Bacteroidia; order Bacteroidales; family Paludibacteraceae; genus Colicola. Next base: position 7,976 of record JAKSNN010000074.1, read on the forward strand.
TTCCGCTTGCAAAAGCAATCGGGTCTCCCTAGCTCAGTTGGTAGAGCAACTGACTCTTAATCAGTGGGTCGAGGGTTCGAGTCCCTCGGGGGACACAATATCAATAAACAAAGAAGGGGAAGCATTTGCTTCCCTTTTATTATTGTTGTTGCGAATGCGAATGGGGCAGTAGAAAAGTTCCGTGATTTGTGAGAATGAAAAAAGTAGTATCGTTGCACAAAGAATGAGAAAAAGCGAGGCTGATGTGCATTTGTGACACTCGCTACGATGAATAATAGGAGAGAAGTGGAATATATTTGTAAAAAATAGCTATGAGTAACTTTATGACAAGAACCTTGTCGGCTACGGTTTATGCCGCGTTGGTCATCAGTTCAATATTGGTGCATCCATATTATTTCGGAGTCGTTTTTATGGTGCTGTCCTTGCTGACGGTGCATGAGTTTATGCACTTGATGACTCATGCAGATGGCACTCCATCCAAAGGCTCTGTTTTACAAACCGTCTTACCCATGCTACTGGCAGGGGTGCTGTTTTCCGCCTATTACTGCAACGGCGGTTTGACCACATGGCTGTCCCGTACCGTGTATGGCGGATTGCTGATGCTAACGCTGATAGCGGAGTTATTTCTCAAAGCCGAAAATCCC
>JAKSNN010000075.1 GCA_024399755.1 Paludibacteraceae bacterium
TAATGTCATCACATTTTGTGATAAGATACTACTTCGTCCATGCCCTATTGTCTATTCCCTTGCAGGGTCATGCCCTGCGGGAGAAGTTAATTCTTTTTTGTTTCTATTTCACTTTTGTTCTCTATTTTGAACGCAAAGGTACTGCTTTTCGTTGATATATGCAAATTATTTATCAATTTCACTCCGCATACGGCAACCAGACTGCCATCTTGCCTGCTTCGCGATTGTCCCAAGCGTAATACGGAATGAGACGGAAAGCGTTGGCAGAAGTAACATCAGCCGTAGTCGCATCTATCACAACTACTCCCCCTAACATATCCTCCTCAAAACGCTCACTTAACAATGTCTGTGGCGAGAGCGACAGACTATCCACATCTACATCATTATCCACTTGCTCTGCACAATAAACCAACGGTCCACGTTGCACAGCACGTCTGCCTCTGTCCGCTACCACACGCGAATCAGCCTCTACCAAACGAATCGGCATATCCAGTATAATCTCTACGCTATCTCCCTTTTGCCAACTGCGTTCCAAACGCGCATATCCTTTCTCCACCTCCGTGGTTTGCGTCTCACCATTCACCCGAATCTCATAACTCTCGCACCAATCCGGAATACGCACACACAGGTCGTGCTTCATCGGTGTACGGAAAGTAAGCACAGAACGCCCATTCCATGGATATTCGGTAGTCAACGCTACAGCCACGTCCTTACGTCCTATGCGAAACGAAGCCTCGTTGCCGATAAAGAGATTCAGATAAAGCGCGTCCTTAGAAACGGCATAGATATAATTGCCAATCGAAGCCATATAGCGGCAGATGTTCGATGGGCAACAAGCGCAGCCGTACCACGCCTTGCGATGGTGATTGCCGTCCGAAGCAAGCGGATTGACATAGAAGAAACGATTACCATCAAGGTTGATCCCCGCTAACATAGCATTATAAACAGAGCGCTCCAACACATCAACATACTGCCCTTCGCCCTTCCACTCGTGCATACGGTAGTTCCAAAGTGCCATGCCCACGGAAGCGCACGTCTCACAGTACGCCTCCTTGTTGGGCAGTTCGTAGTCGTTAGCAAAGCCTTCCGTGCAATAGGCGACACCTATGCCACCCGTGACGTACATATTACGATGCACCACATCTTCCCAAAGCGTGTCCAAAGCCTCTTCATAATGCGTATTTGGCATACGGGCTGCCACATCGCACATGGCACAAAAGAGGTACATCGAGCGCACAGCATGTCCCGATATACTGCGCAGTTGCTCCACAGGCACAGCGTCTTGATAATACGGCGCATTCCAACGTTGATTCTCGTCCATAATACCTTCGGTCGTTACGCCATAACCGTGACCCCGTTGCGAGAGAATCCAATAGGCATAGTCCAAATACTTGCGTTCCCCTGTTTCGTCTGCCAGTTTCACAAGTGCCAACTCTATTTCCTCGTGTCCGGGCACCCAATGGCGACCGTTCTCGTTGAAGATGGACATGATATGCTCCACCATGCGCACACCTACGTTCATCAACGTGGTTTTGCCTGTGGCTTTCTTATAGGCGATGCCGGCTTCCAAGAGGTGCCCCGCACAATACATCTCGTGCTTATCCATATCCGTCCAGCGGTTTTCAAGTCCCGTGAGGGTGTAGAACGTGTTGATATATCCGTCCTCCTGCTGGGCTGCTGCAATCTTGGCAATCCACTCGTCTGCTTTGGCTTCCAATGCCAAATCGGGCTGATTGATAAGGCTGTAAGCGATTGCCTCCAAAGCCTTATATACATCGGAGTCGTCAAAGAAAATGCCCGAGTGCTCTCCTGTATGCGCCGCAGCATTCTCAAAATTACGGATACGCCCCGTCTGCACCTCGGTTTGGTCAATACAGACAGGGATTGTAGCCGTGGCTACACGCTCCAGACGAGGCGACCAAAAAGCGTCTTGGATATGAACATTGGAGAAATCAACGTGTTTGGTAGTTTGGCGCAACGACGATTCGGGTTGGCAAGCCACCAACGCGCACAAACAAACGAGTGAGAAAGCGAATGTATGTTTCATGGGAATATAAATTGTATAGATTCAGGAGTATCAGTTGGGAGTGGCGCAGGCGAAGTGTTTAACCACGCCAGAAACTTATCCGCTTGTGTCGTAAAAGCAAACGGTTCTGCCAAGCGCTCGCCTTGGGCAGATAATTGTACGAAATAAGGTTGGGCATTCGAGCCAAACTGCTCACGTTGCAACTTGGAAAACTCCTCCCCGTCGGGCACGCCATTGCCATTAGCGTCTTGACGGGCATCTACATAAAGCGTAATGAGTACAAACGACTGCATACGCTCCTGCACCTGCGTATCGTTGAGCACTTGCGCCTCCATCTTGCGGCAATTGACACACCCATAGCCCGAGAACTCCAGCAGAACAGGTCTGTTCTCCTGCCGGGCATACGCCATACCCTCCTCGTAATCGTTAAATACCTCGCGCCCTTCAATTTCCATAGGGGGTGCAAAAGCAGCCACAGCACGCACGGGAGCACCAAACACACCCGTCAGCGAATAGATGCCAAAATCGAACGAGACACCTGTAAACGCTATCAGCATGACGATTGCCCACATCGTCCGTAGATGACGATACAACAATATCCAGACATGTATTGCCAACGCCACGAAACAACCGCCCCACAAAAGGAAGAACAGCCAACGAGGCAAGATTCCCCAACCGTACGCCATATCGGCTACGGACAAGAACTTCAACGAGAAAGCCAATTCTACGTATGCCAGACTGACCTTAAACGCCTGCAGCCATTCGCCCGATTTAGGCAAACGTTGCAGCCATTCAGGGAAGAAAGCCAACAGCGCGAAGGGACATGCCAACGCCAGCGCAAACCCTAACATACCTACGGCGGGAGCCATAAGCGCCCGTCCCGCAGCCTCCACCAATAGCGTTCCTATAATCGGTCCCGTACATGAGAATGAGACTATCACCAACGTAAACGCCATCAAAAGGATACTCACAGCCCCACCCGTTTGACGGGCTTGGTTATCTAATTTCGTTGACCACGAAGACGGTAAAGTAATCTCGAATAGTCCGAAAAACGACAAAGAGAAGACCACCAACAGCGCAAAAAAGAACAGATTGAGGACGGCATTCGTAGCCAAAGCGTTCAGCGCCGAAGCGCCAAACAAAATCGTCACCAGCAAGCCTAACCCCACGTAGATGACCACTATACTCAATCCGTAAAGCAGGGCATCACTCTTTCTATTGCCGCTACGTTTCAAAAAGAACGACACCGTCATCGGAATAATCGGCCACACGCAGGGCGTGAATATAGCCAACAAGCCGCCTAATAAACCTAACAAGAAAATCTGCCACAGAGAGTTACCGGCGACAGGTTCTACCGCGGTTGAAGCCGCCTCAGCGGTAGCATATACATACGTTTCGGGCGAAAGGCATTGCTCATCATCACACGCCACATACCGAATAGGCGTTTCCTGAGCCACGCGAAAGACTGCACCCGAAGCGAAGTCTTGCCCTATCGCACTATCGCCAATCGAAAGAACAGTCAAATGCCACCCCTCATCTGCTGTGACTGTCAGTTCCACAGAATCGCCTTTCTCTACACCATTCCAATGAATAGGAGTAAGGATAGTTAAGATGAGCAGGAGCAACGTCATGCTTCACGGCGGATACATGCGCCTATTGCGTTCAGGCGCGATTCAATATCTTCATAACCACGATCGATTTGGTCGATATGGTCAATTCGCGAAGTCCCTTCGGCAGACATAGCAGCAATCAGCATGGCTATACCTGCACGGATATCGGGCGAGGTCATGTTATTTCGGCGAAGGCGCACTTGATGGTCGTGCCCAATCACCACTGCACGGTGCGGGTCACAGAGGATAATCTGCGCACCCATATCAATCAGTTTATCTACGAAGAACAGACGCGATTCGAACATCTTCTGATGAATCAACACAGAGCCGCGTGCTTGCGTAGCCACCACCAAAATGACCGACAGCAAGTCCGGTGTCAGTCCCGGCCATGGCGCATCGGCTACCGTCAATATACTGCCGTCCAGAAACGACTCAATCTGATAATGCTCTTGCGCAGGAATATAAATGTCGTCACCCTGTTGCTCAAGGCGAATGCCCAAACGGCGGAAAGCGTCGGGAATTATCCCTAAATCGCGATACGACACGTTTTTGATAGTCAGTTCGCTACCCGTGATAGCCGCTATACCGATGAACGAGCCCACCTCAATCATATCGGGCAGCAGCGTATGTTGCGCCCCATGAAGCGATGGTACACCTTCTATCGTCAGCAGGTTACTGCCTACCCCGCTAATCTTCGCACCCATTTGGTTAAGCAGCTTGCAGAGTTGCTGCAGATAAGGCTCGCAGGCAGCATTGTAGATAGTGGTCGTACCTTCAGCAAGCACAGAAGCCATAACGATATTCGCAGTACCCGTGACTGACGCCTCGTCCAGCAACATATACGTACCTTTCAAGCGTTCTGCGCGGAACGTATAGGCACTCAAATCCGTATCGTACGTGAACGTAGCGCCTAAATTAGCCATGCCCTGAAAATGCGTATCTAATCGCCTACGCCCTATCTTATCGCCACCGGGTTTGGAATAAGTAACCTCGCCCAATCGTGCCAAAAGCGGACCGATAATCATTACCGAACCGCGCAGGCGGTTGCAACGCTGCATGAACTCCGCGCTGTGCAGGTATTGCTCGTCAAGATGACGTGCAGCAAAGGAATACTTACCCTGTGCCAATTGCTTTACCTCCACCCCGATTGCCCGCAAAAGGTCTATCAAGTTGTTGACATCTAATATATTAGGGAGATTATCTATTACCACTTCTTCCGAGGTAAGCAGCACAGCACACAGCACCTGCAACGCCTCGTTCTTAGCGCCTTTTGGGGTGATACTGCCGTGGAGTTTATGTCCTCCTTCTACGATAAATGAAGCCATCGGGATTTTTGAATTATGAGTTTTGAATTATGAATTAAGAGTTATGGAAGTCCCTAAATATAGTTCACTTCCGGACGAATCGTTACGCCAAAACGTTGCTTTACGGAATCGCTTACCGCTTGTGCCAAGTCAATAATATCTTGTGGCGTAGCATAGTCTGCGTTCACGATGACCAACGGCTGTTTCTCATACACGCGAGCGCCCCCCATTGCCTTACCTTTCCAGCCACATTGTTCAATCAGCCACGCAGCAGGAATCTTGTACGTGCCATTTTCAAGCGGATAATTAGGTATCGCGGGATATGCTTTCTTGAGTGTCTCAAATTGCTCTGCGGGCACCACGGGATTCTTGAAGAAACTACCCGCCGACCCCAATTCGTTCACTTCAGGCAGTTTCTGCCGACGAATCTGTATCACGGCTTCACGTACCGTCATAGCAGTAGGTTTGCCCTGCACGGCTTCACGTAGGTTGCCGTAATCGAGATGAGCCTCGCCATGTTTGAGCAGACGATAAACGACATGCGTAACGATATATTGTCCTTGTAGTTCGTTCTTGAAGATACTGTCGCGGTAGCCGAACCGGCATTCCTCATTCGTGAACACACGCTCCTTGCCCGTAGCCGCCTCTATCGTGCGCACGTCCACAATCACGTCCTTGGCTTCCACGCCGTATGCCCCTACGTTCTGCACAGCCGAAGCGCCAACCGTTCCGGGTATGTAACTCAGGTTCTCCAAACCATACAACCCCATATCCGCCAACTGGCTAATCAGTTCGTCTAATACCAGTCCGCTTTCCGCTTCGATAAACACCTCATCGCCGTTCTCGCCCAAGGCACGTGCCCGCACCATACGCGAACGGAGAATAATGCCATCAAAGTCTTTGGTAAAGAGCAAGTTACTGCCCTGTCCGATATGTAGGAGACGCTTGCCACGGTATTTTTCTAACAGTTCGCGCAACTCGTTTACGGACTCATATTCCGCCAGCACGGCAGCCCGCACGTCCATTCGGAACGTGTTGTACGGCAGAAGCGATATGTCGGTGGATATTTGCATGCCGTCTTAGAACTCACGCACATCACTCGGCATACGCCAATCGCCTCTTGGAGAGAGACTTACGCCTACTACTTTCGGTCCGTCAGGCAGGCAAGCACGCTTGAATTGTTGCGTGAAGAAACGATGCATAAATACCTTCTGCCAATGGCTGATTTGTTCCTCCGTGTAGCGGTCTTCGAATGCCAGAGCAGCCATAAAGGCGATTTTCTCGCTATTGAAACCGAAACGCAAGAAGTAATAGAGGAAGAAGTCGTGCAACTCGTATGGTCCCACTTTCTCTTCCGTGAACTGCGAAATCTCACCTTTCTCATCAGCAGGCAACAGTTCTGGCGAAACCGGCGTATCTACTACATCTAACAGGATTCGGCGAATCTCGTCGCTGTAGAGATTCTCGGCACAGTAGCGCACCATATATTTGACAAGCGTCTTCGGAATACCTGCGTTAATGCCGTACATCGACATCTGGTCGCCGCAATAGGTAGCCCAACCTAACGCTAATTCGCTCATATCGCCTGTACCGACCACTAAACCGTTGTATTGGTTAGCCAAATCCATCAGTACGAGGGTACGGATACGTGCTTGTGCGTTCTCGTAGGTAACGTCATGCACGTCCATATCGTGGTGAATATCCTGCAAGTGCAGCGTAGCCATTTCCTTGATGGAAATCTCATGAATGCTTACTCCCAACTGTTCCATCAAGGCTACAGCGTTTTGGTAAGTGCGGTCAGTTGTGCCAAAGCCCGGCATCGTTACGCCCAAGATTTGTTCTCGGCGGTAGCCCAACAAATCTGCCGTCTGTACAGCCACTAACAATGCCAAGGTCGAATCCAAACCGCCACTTACGCCTACTACTAAGGTCTCTGCCTTGGTATGTTCCCAACGGTGAGCCAAGCCGCTTGTCTGTACCGACAACACGTCGCTGCAATAGGAGTCTTCGTTCTGCTTTGTAGGCAGGAACGGTGTTTGGCGGAAGACACGGTGGGTAGGTTCGGAATAGCCCGATTCGCGCTCGATAGGAGCCACGTTTATCTTGCGATATTGACCGTGTTGGTCTTTCGTAAAGTTCGTATTACGCTGGCGGTCTGTTCTTAGGCGCTCCACGTCTATCTCTTGAATAATCATAGACGACTCACGCAAGAAACGCTCACCCTCAGACAGCAAATCGCCATTCTCGGCTACAAAGGTAGAACCCGAGAACACCACATCGGACGACGACTCGCCCACGCCCGAAGATGTATAGACATAGCCGCAATGCACGCGAGCCGATTGCTGTGTAATCATCTGCCTGCGGAATTCATTCTTGCCCGTCACGCAGTTGCTACTCGATAGGTTAAAGATAATCTCAGCACCTTGGATTGCCAATTGTGTACTTGGAGGCAGAGGCGACCACAAGTCCTCACAGATCTCTATGCCGAAGCAGTAGTTACGTGTCACAAATAAGAGGTCTGGACCGAAAGGCACATCGCCGCACCATAATTCTATGGTCGGAATACGGGGACTCAAGCCTGATGCTCCATGCTGCATAGTAGCACGTCCGGACGTAAACCAACGCTTCTCATAGAACTCGTTTGTGTTTGGCAGGTTAACCTTTGGAACCACACCCACTACCTCGCCATCGGTCATTACGAAGGCGCAGTTGAAGAGGTTATTATCCACTTTCAGAGGAGCACCCACCAGCACGATGATAGATTTTCCGCGCGTGCAAGCACATATCTCTTCAAGGGCAGCAAGTGAGTTTTGCTGTAGTTGCTGGGCGAAGAATAGGTCTTCGCACGTGTATCCGGTAGTAGTTAGTTCGGGGAAACAGATTACCTCAACATCTTCTGCGATTGCCTCTGCAATCTGTTTCTTCACTTCCGTAACGTTAAAGGTGCAGTCAGCCACGCGCATCATCGGCACCGCAGCAGCCACACGTACAAATCCAAAGTTATTTTGCATACTTTTATTGATTTTATTTATTTGCCTACAAGGGTTTATCCAATTTGCCCACAAAGGTACAAAAAATAATTGACACCGACAAATATATTACTTATTATTTTGCAAACACACCTATTTTTACCCCTTTTCCACCCCTCTTTCTCCCTTTAACATCTCCCCACTCACCTCTAACCTCTCCCCACGAACCTACCTTACATTCTGCTATCAACTACGTAGGATATACGTAAGATATACGTAGGATATACGTAGGATATACGTAAGATA
>JAKSNN010000076.1 GCA_024399755.1 Paludibacteraceae bacterium
TTTGGCTTTGCCCGGGAGCGTAGATAAGTACCGTTATTTAGTGCCGTTGGAGGGAACGGATTTGACGGTTGAGGTTGATGAGTTTTTAGGTGATAATGAGGGACTTGTAGTGGCTGAGATTGAGCTTGAAAGCGAGACGCAGTCGTTCCCTATGCCCGATTATTTGGGGCAAGACGTCACCTACGACCCGCGTTATCTCAATTCTTACCTTGCCACGCACCCGTTTCATACTTGGCGCTCTCGCGAAAACAACACAAAAAACGCTTAGACGCACGAAGTGCCTAAAAACGCGATTCCCTAATTGCCGTAAGCAGTTGTTCCATGTTGTCCAGTACTATGTCTGCGCCTGCTTGCTGAAGGTCGTCTCGGGTTAATACGCCTGTGTTCACGCCTATGGTGAATAGTCCTGCGGCTTTGGCTGCGCGTATGCCTAAGGGGGCATTTTCTATCACGCAGCAATCTTCTTTCTGTAGTCCGCTTCTCTCCCAAGCCTTGAGGTAAGGTTCGGGGTTGGGTTTGCCGTGTGTCACATCGTAGGCAGTTATCATTCGCTCGCGTGCGAAGATGTTTGGGAAGTCTTTGTTTAGGGTCTCAAATAGGCTATCTTGTCCGCTTCCTGTCACAATCCAGATGACGTGTCCTTGATTCTTCAAGTAGTGTAACACGTCTTGAATATCTGGTATAGGAGCGGGGTGTCCCATGGCTAAGAAGGCATTGGTTTTCTCGGCATAGATACGGGCAATCTCTTCGTGTGAAGCTTCTCTGTGTTCGTCGCGCAGGATTACTTCATGAATCACGTCAAACCCGGTTCTGCCCTCGTTCCGATAGCAGTCTTGGGCTGTGAAATGGAGATGATGTCTTTGCATCGTCTCCTCCCATACTTGGGCGTGATGGGGCATAGAGTTGTATATCACGCCGTCCATGTCGAAGAAGTATCCGTGTTTCACTTTTCAGGTTGATTTAGGCTGCAAAAGTACTACATTTTCTTGAAATATGCAAAAAATCGCACAAAAAATTTGCGTATGTGAAAAAATAGCCGTACCTTTGCACTCGCTTTCGTGTAGAGAGCATAATTCGGACATGCGCAAATCATGTTTCGTGACGTGGGGGTTAGAGATAGCCTACGCGACGAAAGGAGAGATGGGTGAGTGGCTGAAACCAACAGTTTGCTAAACTGTCGTACGGGTAACTGTACCGGGGGTTCGAATCCCCCTTTCTCCGCAAAAATTGAAAAAGCACGTTGCAAGTTCACTTGTGACGTGTTTTTTTCTTTCTGCTTTTGACTCTCTCTTAATTCAAAATTCTTAATTCGTAGTTACCTAATAGCAACCAATTAACGGAGCACTAACGGAGCACTAACGGAGCACCAACGGAGCACTCCGATACTTGACAGGTACTTGACCGATACTTTGCCGATACTTTTAAATAACAAATAACAAATTACAAATAACAAATAATCCTCTTTTTTCTTGCATATATCAAAAAAAAGTAGTACCTTTGCAGCGAATTTCGAAAGGAAGGGAAGTTCTTTCCCGATTTTATTTCTGAAAAATACTTTTGTTTATATGCAATTTGATATGAAGAAACTCGAGCGAATGACGCTCGATGAAGTGAAGGAAGTGGCTGCAAGTTTGGGTATCAAAACTCGCAAAAGCCAAACCCAGAAAATGATTATTTACAGTATCTTAGATGCGCAAGCCGACCAACGTGCTAACGAGGTGCAAGCCCGTGAAGATGCACGTTCTGCAAAAGGCGAAGAGGGTGGTAAAAGGCAACGTATGCGCGTCAAATCCCAGCCGCAGAAAGTTGCTACTGCAGTCAACCCTAACGTGGTGGCTACTGTCGGAAACGAAAACGATACCTTAGGCGAGATTAGGCAGGAACATGCCAAGACTCCTCATAAGAAGAATCGTACGGTGGCGGCTATTGACGCACGCAAGCCTTTGCAGCAGATAGAGGAGCATATCGCTACTAAGACGGAGCAACCTGCAGCACCTGCGCCGGTTATAGTTCCCGATGGGCAAGAGCCTGCTGCTTCGCAAACCAAACAGGAAGTGGCTCCGCAAGCCAAACCCGAATCGGAACAACCTGTACATAAACGCCGTGGACGCAAACCGAAGAAAGCGCAAACAGTTGCTCCAGAGTTAGAGTTTGCCGATGCTGCAGAGCAACCTGCCGCTACTCCTGCTGAAGTGTCTGTACCTACTGAAGTGTCTGTACCGGTGGAACAGCCTGCTCCTGCAGAGGCGGAGACAACCTCAGAGACAGCACCTGCAGAGCAAACCCAACCTCAGTCTCAACCGCAACAACCACAACAGCCGCAACAACTGCAACAGCCGGTTATCGACTTAGGCGAGAACGTGATTGCTATGGGCACGCTGGAGTGCGCTCCTGATGGATACGGTTTCTTGCGTTCTGCGGATTATAATTACCTCAGTTCGCCCGACGACATCTACGTCAGCCAACAGCAGATTCGCCAATATGGGCTCAAACCGGGTGATACGGTCGAGTGTACGATTCGTGTTAATCGTGACCCCGAGAAGTATTTCCCTATCGACAAAGTGATTCGTGTGAACGGACTGGAGCCCGAGGCTGCACGCAAACGTACTGCTTTCGAGAACCTTACTCCTCTCTTCCCTGACGAGAAGTTCCGTCTTTGTAAAGGCGACAAATCCGACCCGCTCTCTGTACGTATCATTGACCTCTTTGCTCCTATCGGTAAGGGACAACGTGGACTGATAGTGGCGCAGCCAAAGACGGGTAAGACCGTCCTGCTGAAGGATATAGCTAATGCTATTGCTGCCAACCACCCGGAGGTTTATATGATTGTTCTGCTCATCGATGAGCGTCCTGAGGAGGTGACGGATATGGCGCGTAGCGTCAAAGCGGAAGTGATTGCTTCTACGTTTGATGAACCTGCCGAGAACCATGTGAAAGTGGCTAATATCGTACATGAGAAGGCAAAACGTCTCGTTGAATGTGGTCACGATGTAGTGATTTTGTTAGATAGTATCACGCGCCTTGCTCGTGCCTACAATACGGTGGCTCCTGCCAGCGGTAAAGTCCTTTCTGGCGGTGTGGAAGCACAAGCCCTGCACAAGCCCAAACGCTTCTTTGGTGCGGCACGTAATATCGAGAACGGCGGTAGCCTCACTATTATCGCAACGGCGCTAACCGAGACAGGTAGTAAGATGGACGACCTTATCTTCGAGGAGTTTAAGGGGACGGGTAATATGGAACTGCAACTCGACCGCAAGTTGGCGAATAAGCGTATCTTCCCTGCTGTGGATATTCCTGCAAGTAGTACCCGCCGTGACGACCTGCTTCTGCCTCAAGACGTGTTGTCACGCATGTGGCAAATCCGTAAGCAACTGACCGATATGAACGGCTCGGAAGCGATGGACAAACTGAAAACCTATATGGAACGTACCGACGACAACGACCAATTCCTGCTTGCTGTCAACGGAGAAAGATAACCTATGGTGCGTATTTTGATACTCAACGGACCTAACCTCAATCGCTTAGGCAAGCGCAATCGAGAAATCTACGGCTCTACTTCCATGGAGCAGGCTTTGGTAGATATTCAACGAGCCTTCCCTGATGCTTATTTTGAATATAGGCAGTCCAACCACGAAGGCGACTTGATTGACTATCTGCAGCAAGCCATGGACGATGAGACCGGCATCACAGGCGTAGTGCTGAATGCTGGCGGACTGACACACACGAGCGTGAGCCTGAGAGACGCGGTAGAGGACGCAATGAACGAAGGGGTGCGGGTTGTGGAAGTACACATTAGTGATATCCGCGCGCGCGAAACGTTTCGCAGAGAGAGTCTGCTAACCGATGTCTGCGCACATAGTATCATAGGACACGGAATAAATGGATATAAAGAAGCTATACAATGGCTAATAAACTAATTATTACAATCAGTTCCCTCTTGTTGGTGTTTACGCTTAATGCTGCCAACTTGATTACGGGAAAAGTGATGGACGAGACATCTCGCCAACCCATCGACTTCGCTAATGTCAGCCTATTCAGGCAAGGCGAAACGACTCCTCTGGCAGGTACAACAACCGACGAAAACGGTAAGTTCTCCCTTTCGGGAATGAAAAACGGTAAATATGTCCTTAAGGTCTCTTTCCTTGGTTACGACGAAGCGAACAAAGATGTAACTCTCGCTGGTAAGGAAGTCAACGTCGGGACAATCTATCTGAGCGAGCAAACGCAAGCGTTGAACGAAGTGGAAGTAGTGGGACAAGGTTCTTCGATGCGTTTTGAGTTGGATAAGAAAGTGTTTACTGTGGATCAAAGTATCGCTGCCGCAGGCGGTAGCGTGACAGATGCGTTGGAGAATATTCCTTCCGTTGATGTGGACCAAGAGGGAAATATCTCGCTCCGTAACTCCGATGCCGTAGAGGTATGGATTAACGGTAAGCCTGCGGGATTGAGTGCCGAAAATCGCGCACAAGTGCTTGAGCAAATGCCCGCCGAGAGTATCAAGGAGATTGAGGTTATCACGAATCCAAGTGCGAAGTTCTCGCCCGAAGGTACGGCAGGTATTATCAATCTTGTCCTGAAGAAAGACCGCAAGGCAGGTTTCTACGGAAGTGTGAATGCACGTGTCAACTACGCTCTTGCTAAGCCTTGGAACGTCCCGCCCGGAGGCAATCTTGGATTGAACTTCAACTTTACCAAAGGTATCGTAGATGGCTATTTCAATGTAGGTTATCACTACCATTCCAGCAATGGTGCCAATTATAACGACCGTTACAATTATCTCACCCAAGGTGGCGATACTACTTCTATCTCCCGTCTTATCAAGGACGGAAAAAGTTATCGTAGCGGAGGTGGTATGTTCCTTCGTGGCGGACTGAATTTCCGTGTTACCGACCGTTCCACGATTGGTGTCTCGGGCTTTGGTATGATTACGGCTAAGGACGATAAGACCAACGGCTTTTTCTCTTCCAAAAGTAACTCGCCGACCTCCTACACGTTATACGATGTGACGGATTATCATGCGCCACAGGATACCACGAATATCGAACGCCTGTCACGCGAATATACACGTGACGAAAACGGTACAGGTTCTCACCCGGGTTGGAATGCTATGGTAGATTGGACGTTTGATATTAGCAAGCAACATCGCTTGATGATGTCGGCACAGATGTTTAATTTCGGTTTCAACTCTGATAACTACTACATTCAGAAGGAAAACGGACTCAAAAGCGTGCAGGAGCAAAGCAACGAGAACGACGATAAGATGGTGCAACTCAAAGCCGACTACGAGTGGAAACCAACGATGCAGAGTCGCTTGGAAGCAGGGTGGCAAACCGACCTCGCTTGGCGTTCTACGTTGGCTGAGGCATGGAACTGTGATTCGCTTTCTAACAGGTTGGGAGATATTAAGAACTACTACAACAACTTCCATAATAACGAGCAGACGCACGCGCTTTACATTACCTATGGCAATCGTTTCTGGAATAAATTCTCCGTGCAAGTAGGTTTGCGTGGCGAGTATTTCCGCCGTCATATTGAGTCGGAGTACTACGACCGGGACGGTAAGATACAAACCTCTGCTCAAGACACCAGTTATTTCCAACTATTCCCATCGGTATATTTAGGTTACGATTTCGGCAATGGTAATGAGTTGCAAGCCAATTATACACGCCGTATCAATCGTCCGCGTGGTCATCAGATTAACCCGCGTCAAGATTTCTCCGACTCTACGAACATTCGCTATGGTAACCCGAACTTGATGCCGCAATACTCGTCTTCGGTAGAACTGAATTACCTGAAGAACTGGGAACGTCATACGCTCTCTGCAGGACTATTCTACCGCTTTGCAGATGACGTGACGCAGAATGTCAAGTATATGGACGGAAACCTTATGCGTAATACGTTTATCAACTTGGGTAAACGCCACGAGGCAGGTGCGGAATTAGTGGTGAAGAATCGCCTGTTTGGTGAAGTGCTGATGCTTACTACTAGTGCAAACTTCTATTACAACCGTATGGACGAGGCTACTTATATACCTTCCATCAACGGTGTGGCATTAGAGCAAATCACCATTCCAGAGCAGAACATCTTTGCGGGTTCGGTACGCCTGACTGCGCAGTTTATGTTCACCAAGACCTTTACCGGTCAATTGAGCGGAAACTATCGCTCTCCGCGTGTAGTGGCACAAGGTACGTCCTCGCATAGTTATAGTATTGATATAGGTCTTAAAAAGACGTTCCTCGACCGCAAATTGGCGCTTGCGCTTAACGTGCGCGACCTGCTTAATTCGCGTGCCCGCAGAAATACTACATGGGGCGATGGCTTCTGGCAATATACGGATAATCGCTGGAACTCGCGTATGATTAGCCTGAATATCACCTACAACTTTGGTAATATGCAGAGCAAGAAACCGCAACGCCCGGACGACCAAAGTGCCATGGAGTCGTCCATGGATATGAGCGGTGAAGGTGAAGAGTTTTAAGGATAGGAATATTGAAACGCATTCGGATACATATTATTCTATTGGCTTTACTTCTCCCTATGGTGGCAGAAGCACAAGTGAAGGCGCAGAACAACCCTTACGTAGATGATAAGGTGGTGCATTTCGGCTTCTCGTTGGGCGTCAATTTCATGAGTTATAATGTGACAGACTCGCGCGATACCGTTTATGGCGAAGTCTATCACGCACGTGTCAGCAATTTGTTGCCGGGCTTTGAAGTAGGCTTTATTACGGATGTACGCTTGTCGCGACACCTGAACCTGCGTCTTTGTCCACAACTTAACTTCTCCTCTCGTACGCTGAAGTTCCTTACCGAATCAGGCAACCCCGTACAAGGTACACTGGGTAATGGTAATACCGCTGATATATTGAGTATTCCTATTTCTATTCCGCTTTACCTGAAGTGGTCTGCCGAGCGTGAAGGGAACTATCGCCCATATCTTATTGGTGGTGGCGGTATCAGTTATAACGTGACTCGCGACCGTGAAAAGCCACTTTGCAGCAATGGATTAGACTATTTCGTGGAGGTGGGACTTGGCTGCGACTTCTATTTCAGTTGGTTTAAACTATGCCCCGAAATCAAGTACCAGATAGGTTTTGCTAACCAACTGATGCCAGTTTCCGAACGTCCCGAATTGGTCTATCCCGATGACCTTTATACACGTGCTATCAGTCGTTTAACCAACCAGATGGTAAGTATTGTATTTAATTTTGAATAGGCTTTGTTACATAGTGTTTGCTTTGCTCCTTTGCCTCACTTCTTGTCGTGAGGAGCAGTTTACCGACGACCCTGCTTGTCGGCTTGCTTTTTCTATGGATACGGTGCGTTTTGATACGGTGTTTACGACGGTAGGTTCGGCTACGATGCAACTGATGGTGCGTAATCCTAATGCTAATGCGCTGCGTATTAGCCGGATATGGTTGGATAACGGAAAGTATTTCCATGTGAATATCGATGGAGAGAACGACTCTTCCTATTTCCATAATGTGGAGATTCGTGGTGGCGATAGCCTCTATGTGTTTCTTAATCTCTATATCGACCCGCAAGCCTCTGATGCTCCTGTGCTGGTGGAAGATGCGATGCATTTCTTGGTGAATGAGAATGTTCAAACTATTCACTTGGAGGCTTATGGACAGAATGTCAATAAGATTAAGTCTGCTTCTCATGTTTCGATGTTCGACCATTATACATTTACAGCAGAACGCCCATACCTCATCTACGATACATTAGTCATTAAGGATTCGTTGACACTGGAAGCAGGTGCGCGTCTCTATTTCCATCTGGGTGCTGCTATCTATGTAGAAGGCAACGTGTCGGTGCAAGGTACGTTGGCGGAACCTGTTATCTTGCGAGGTGATAGATTAGACAACCTCTTTGATAGTGTGCCTTATCGCTATGCCGCAGGGCAGTGGGGAGGACTATATCTTATGCCGTCTGCAGAAAAACAGAACGTATCCTATCGCTTTGATTATGTGGACATCTTGAGTGGTAATGTGGGTATCTATTGTAGCAATCAGAATCTTACTTCCTTACCTCGACTCGTAGTGCATAATTCGTGTATCCATAATCATCCGCTCTATGGTTTAGTGTTGCAGAACGTAGATGCCGACGTGGTGAATACAGAGATAAGCAATTGTGCGTCCTACTGCGTGTACCTCT
>JAKSNN010000077.1 GCA_024399755.1 Paludibacteraceae bacterium
TGTTGTAATTGAAATTCGCTGCAAAGGTACAACTTCAAAGTGTCATTTTGGTGTCTGTTGTATATTTTTTTTCTGATTTTTCTAATTTTTGCGTTTTACATCAGTACACGAAGACGATCCATTAACTCATCGTTCAAAGCTTCCTGCTGCTCATCTGTTAATGATTTCATTATTTCCTTTGCATCATAATCATTTTGGAGATTTGATACAATATCCACAATTTCATCAATAGAAAAATCATCCCATTCCTCGGATAATCGTTGCGGAGTCCACTCGTCTTCGTCAATATCTCTATAAGGGACTTTGTAACCCAACATATCCAAATGAGCCCATAATTCTTCCGTTTCTTGGTCTGAAAGATTAAGATGATTCATTACTACTTCCGCCCATTCATCATAACTCAATTCTTCTGGAGAAACTTCCTCCTTCTCCCATATTTGCTGATATGCTTGTTGAACTTGATTCATAGTATTATCTTTTATTGTAGTTCAATAATGCTATGATTTTAGTGTTCTTATTCTCCTTTCCGCTTGCAAAGGTAGTAAAATTTTCGGATATATGCAAATTTAATTTACTTATGCGTTTGACTATTTCGGTAGTTCTGCAACATCGGTCTATCATCACCTTATCTTCACCTTTGGAACACCTTTGGGAAATATGCCAGAAATTAAGTCACTACGGACTTGCACGGAGATACTTCGACTTTCGCCTGCAAAGGTACTAAAAAAATCGAATATATGCAAATTAGTGCATGTTTTTGCATTTGAAAGTCAAAAGTAAAGCACAGGTGCATAGTTGACATGCAGTTGACAATGCACAATTTTTATAAAAAGCATCAGTTACACTTGTGTATATCGAAAAATTGTCGTAACTTTGCGACAATTTTGAGAGTACTCAAAAACAATAAAACCAAAACATAGATAAAAGTGTGTGTAAATCAAATTGAAATAACAAAATAGAAAAAGGTGTTATGATTTATAAAATTACATTCTCATGTGAGGAAGAAGTTGGCTTCCGCCGAGTGTTCGAAATGGATAGTGATGCTACCTTCTTAGACCTGCATAAGGCTATTCTTGAAAGCGTGAATTATCCTGATAACCAGATGACTTCGTTCTTCCTCTGCAACGAGAACTGGGAGAAAGGACAGGAGGTGACCCTCGTGGAAATGGGGGCTAACTTCGAGTACGATAACATGGTAATGGAGGAAACACGACTCAGCGACCTCCTCGAAGAACAGGGACAACGACTCATCTATATCTTCGACCCGATGTTTGAACGCTATTTCTTCGGTTCGCTCAAGGAAATCAAGCCTGGCAGCATGGTTGGCGTACAATGCGTGGAGAAGAAAGGAACTGCCCCAAAACAACTGCAAACCGAAGATATGTCCGCAATTGTCGGTAAGGACGGTAAAGGCGACCTCGGCTTGGACGAGGATTTTTACGGCGATAGCCAATACGATGAGGGCGACCTCGATATGGAAGGCTTCCAAGACCTCAGTTTTGAAGACGGCTCAATGTTTTAATGGCAAACGCAACGTGCGTTCCGTAATCTGATGGGCGATGAAGGGTTGAGACATAGTAAGTCGGCACCGGTATTGGTCTGCCTAATCGGTCCAACGGGAGTTGGAAAAACCCAACTTGGTCTGGCTTTGGCGGAACGTTGGCAATGCCCGATAGTAAATGCCGATTCGCGCCAGATATATCGCGAGATTCCGATAGGTACGGCTGCTCCTACACGTGAAGAACAAGCACGGGCGAAACATTACTTCGTAGGTACGCATACGCTTGACGACGATTATAATGCAGGGCAATATGAGCGCGACTGTGTAGCACTACTGACGCAACTGCAAACCGGTGCTCCTGCAGGCAAACCTTTTGCTATTCTCACGGGCGGTTCGATGCTCTACATTGATGCGGTATGCAATGGCTTAGACGATATTCCTTCCGCAGATAGCACGCTACGAAAGACCTTGCAAGAGGCATATCAACAGAACGGGTTGGCGTGGCTTCAGGAGGAAGTGCAGAAAGCAGACCCTGCGTACTGGGCAGAGGTAGATAGACAAAACCCACAGCGGTTGCTTCATTGTTTGGAAGTATGTCGTGCTACAGGACAACCGTTTTCTGCCTTTCGCAGACATCAGCAGGCTGCGGAACGACCATGGAAGACCCTGAAAATAGGACTGACCCGCCCAAGAGATGTACTCTATAGCCGTATTAACCGGCGCGTAGATATGATGATGGAAAAGGGGCTGTTAGAGGAGGTAAAGAGCGTTGTAACGTGGCGTCAAAAGAATAGCCTGAATACCGTTGGCTACAAGGAACTGTTTCGCTATTTGGACGGAGAATTGAGTCTTGATGCCGCTGTGGATCTGATTCGGGAGGACTCTCGGCATTATGCCAAACGGCAACTGACTTGGTGGCGGCGCGATACGCAAATCCACTGGATAGAAGCAGAACAAACACAAGAACAAACCATTCAACAAATAGAAAACCTACTGCAAAATGAAGACTAAAACGTCGTATATTACCCTTATCGCTCTTGCGATTGTTGCCCTGACGGCATGCAACAAGAATAGCGTGGATTTTACGTATAGCCCTACCGAACCTCGTGCAGGCGAGAAAGTGAGTTTCAGCAACCTCTCCACCTCGGGCGAGGAGTGGCTATGGAGTTTCGGCGACGGCTCTACGGCTACCAATAAGTTCCCTTCGCACGTCTATAAACAGCCCGGCAAGTATGTCGTTTCGCTGAAAGTAGATAACAAGCCTTCGCTTATGAAGACGCGCGAGATAACCATCTACGATACGATACCTAACTTCTCGTCCACGATAGTCGATTCAATAGGTTCGCATATCTATACGAATGAGACTTTTGAGGCGCTGGTCTATAATCCTTATAGTTTTGCCGTCTCTTACGAATGGAGCGTGGAAGGCGTTGATTATGTGGGGCTTTCGGCTACCAATACGGGAAAGACATATCAGTTGTATTTCTCGAAACAGGGTACAGCCACAGTAAGATTGCGCATTGTCATGAACGGCGACACAACCCTCGCAGAGCATACCTATGTAGTAAATGATGTTCCTGCGCGGGCACTCCTCATGCAGACGGCAGATAGCACTTGCTACCGTCAACGTCTCTTCGATGATAGACAAGAGGGCGTGCAGGCATATCCTGCGGGGTTGGCATTGCTGCGCTTGGCACAAGATACGATGCAGACCTATAACGGCAAGGTGTTCCTGCTCTCTGAATTGCAGGCACAAGGCTATCCGATGAAAGGGTTTGCCATTGCATATCGCAAGGTTTATTACCGAAACGACGGGCTCTATGTGGCTAATTTAGACGGCTCGCATACCGTGCAGATAGATACGGCGGAGATCGCTGCGCTCTGCGTGGACACGGAAGATAATCGTCTCTATTGGGCAAACACGAATGGCGTTTGGGCACTGCCCCTGATAGGTACGGATAACAACCAATTCACAACGCAACCTATACAGATGAACAACCTGCAACACGTGGTACGTCTGACGATGGATAACGAAAAACATTAAGTATGCAGCCGGATTTGATTTTCGAGACCAGTTGGGAGGTATGTAATAAGGTAGGCGGTATCTATGCCGTTCTCTCTACACGTGCCGCTTCCATGCAAGCAGAACACCCTGATAGAGTCGTGTTCTTCGGTCCTGATTTTGGTAGCCACTCCGATATATGGTTTGAGGAGGATAAGAGTATCTTACGCAGTTGGAAACCTTGTCGTCCCGTACGTATCGGACGATGGAAAGTGCCGGGCAATCCGATTGCCGTACTGCTGCGGTGGGACGATTTGGAAACGCAGAAGAACGATATCTATGCTTGGGCTTGGCAGCACTTTGGCGTGCAGAGTCATGCTGCGTATGGCGATTATGACGAGAGTAGTCTGTTTGGCTATGCGGCAGGGCAGGTAATGGAAAGCTTGTATCGATACGTGTGCAAGCATAGCAAAGGCATTCCTTCGTGCGTGGTGCATGCTAACGAGTGGCAGACGGCATTTGCGCTTTTCTATGTGCGCTTCCACTGCCCAAAAATAGGAACGCTCTTTACCACTCATGCTACAGGTATTGGGCGTTCTATCGCAGGTAACGGCAAACCGCTTTACGACTATTTCGAGGGCTATCATGGCGACCAGATGGCTGCGGAATTAGGCATAGTGAGCAAGCACTCGGTGGAGAAATGTGCTGCCCATACTGCAGACTGCTTCACTACGGTAAGCGATATTACCGCACGCGAATGTAAGCAACTGCTTGAAAAAGAGGTGGATATAGTAACGCCGAATGGTTTTGAACAAGGGTTTGTACCCAAAGGCTTATCCTTTCAACGTAGGCGCAAAACAGCGCAACAAGTGCTCTTGCAAGTAGCGGAAAAGGCAGGTGTGGAATGTACGAAAGATCCTTTATTGGTGGGCATATCAGGCCGAAAGGAATGGAAGAACAAAGGAATAGACGTTTTCTTGGATTCGCTGCAGCGTACCGGCGAGTTGGCTAATGCTACCTCAAGGCAGGTGATTGCATTCGTAATGATTCCGTATCTTGATGAGCCGAAATGCCATTGGGGTAAGGTAGATGTTGTCTTTTTGCCGTATTATTTCCCGATAGAGCACGCAGAAAATACGATAATGGAGAGCCTAAAAGGCATGAGTTATTTCGACTTGCTCATCGGGTTGGACTTGACGGTTTTTCCCAGTTACTACGAGCCGTGGGGCTATACGCCGTTGGAGTCGGTGGCTTTTCATGTGCCAACGATTACCACTTCACTAACAGGTTTTGGTACGTGGGCTGCCACCCAAGGAGCAAGCATTATTGATGATGGTGTGGAGGTGATTGCCCGTACCGATAGCAATTACGAGGAAGTGGCGTATGCCATTGCTGCAACCGTCTGCCGCTATGCCTCTTTTACAGATGATGCCGTTGAGAAAGCCCGCAAAGCAGCCTCTGCTATTGCGCATAAAGCTGATTGGAAACATTTCTTCCCCGCCTATCGCAAAGCCTATACCATCGCTTTGACTAAAGCGCAAAGCCGATGAATAAAGGACTATGTCAGCATAAGGACATAGTGAGAACATAGTCGTGAACCGAGCAGAAACCGAGCAGAAACCGACCAGAAACCGAGCAGAAACCGACTAAGGTAGAGGGCTGACAGTTGGCTGGGAGTAGGCAGATACGATGCGTCCTACCAACGGGTGGCGGACAATATCCTTCTGGTTGAACTCTACGATAGAGATACTTTTGATTCCCTGTAAACGACTAATAGCATCTTTCAAGCCGGACTGTTGGCTGGCAGGCAGGTCGATTTGTGTCAAGTCGCCCGTGATAATCATTTTGCCGTGTATGCCCAATCGGGTAAGAAACATCTTGATTTGCGGAATGGTGGTGTTTTGCGCTTCATCTAATATAACGATTGCGTCCGCGAGCGTGCGCCCGCGCATAAAAGCCAAAGGGGCAATCTGGATAACACCCCGTTCCATGTATTCGTTGAGTTTGACCCCCGGAATCATATCTTGCAACGCATCGTAAAGCGGTTGCAGGTAAGGGTCAATCTTTTCCTTTAAGTCGCCGGGCAGGAAACCTAACTTTTCGCCTGCTTCTACCGCAGGACGGGAGAGAATAATGCGTTTTACTTCACGGTTTTTGAGTGCGCGAACCGCCAAAGCAATGGCAGTATAAGTTTTTCCGCTACCCGCAGGACCAATGGCAAACATCAAGTCGTTGTCGTTGTAGTCGTTTACAAGTCGTTGCTGATTGGCGGAACGTGCAACGATAGCCCTTCCGTTGACCCCGTGCAGGATAAGGTTGTCCGCAAGGGCTTCTTCGGGCTGTTCGCCATGAATGATTTGCAGGATTCGCTGCTCATCTAAGGTGTTGTGGCGCAGGCAAAAGTCCTCGCAGAGCAGGAGCGTATCAATAAAACGTTGAACCTCTTTCTCTGCCCCGCTGACCTTCAGTTGGTAACCGCGCGCCACTACGCGCACGGCGGGAAACTGGTTCTTGAGGCACAAGATATTATGATTGTTGACACCATAGAACGTGGAAGTGTCAATGCCTTCGTTCAGTTCAAGCAAGGTCTCCATAGGCGGGTATTTGTTCTGCAAAAGTGATTTTATTCTCGTCGATTCTTCCGATGATGGTGCTGCGGCCATTGTGCAAAATGAGGTACGGCACGTGTAACTGACGATTGTAGATGGCGGCTTGGTCTAAGGTTTTTTGTGTCAGTTCCACGCTGTCGGCTTTGAACTCTACCAGCATCAAGGGCTGCATAGTCTTGCTATAGACTACTGCATCGGCACGTTTGTTGGTCAGCGGAACTTCCACGGCAATCAAATGCTTTGGGTATTGGACTTGCTCAATGAGGTAATGAAGGAAAGTCTGCCGCACATACTCTTCCGGAGTGAAGCGGACGAACTTGCGCCGCCACTCACAGAAGACATATTCTTTTCCCTCTATAATTTTGCGATTGAGCATTTATTTCTGCCAGTTATCCTTCAGCGATGCCGTGCGGTTGAATACCAAATGGTTCTCGTCGGTATCGGGGTCGATAACGAAATAACCTTGTTTCAAGAACTGGTAGTGGTTGCAAACGGCTATTCCGTCTTTCTCCTCGGGTTTGTGCAACTCGCTGCGGAGTGAACCCTCCACTTTGCAGTTGACAATCTTCAGGCTATCAGGATTCAGCAGGTCACGGAAGTCGCCTTCCTCGGCTGAAGGATTCTCGCAGGCGAAGAGACGGTCGTAGAGGCGTGCTTCAGCATCTATACAGGTGGTACAATCTACCCAGTTGATGGTAGATTTGGTCTTTCTGTTGCCGCCTTCTGTACCCGATTTGGTGTCAGGGTCATAGGTGGCATAGACGGTGGTGACATTGCCTTGCGCGTCTTTCTCGCAGCCGGTGGCTTGAATGATATAGCCGTTTTTGAGACGCACTTCTCTGCCACCGGGGCTGAGACGATAGAAGTTCTTGTCGCCTTCCTCCATGAAGTCAGCACGCTCGATGTACAGTTCGCGCGCAAACCGCAGTTCGCGTGTGCCTAATTCGGGGTGACCGTCAATGTTCTCCGCGATAATTGTTTCTCCGTCTTCTTCGTAATTGGTTAGAACAAGTTTCACGGGGTCGAAGATAGCGCATACACGTGGAGCAGTCTCTTTCAGGTTCTCGCGAATCGTGTGTTCCAACAGTCCAAGGTCAATCATTCCTTCTACTTTGGTATAACCAATCTTGTCAATGAAGGCGCGAATGGCTTCCGGTGTGTAACCGCGGCGACGCAAACCGCAAACGGTAGGCATACGTGGGTCGTCCCAACCGCGAACCAGACCTTCCTTGACGAGTTGCAACATCTTACGTTTTGACATCACGGTATAGGTGATATTCAGGCGGTTGAACTCATATTGGTGTGGGCGATAATCGCTATCAGCGAATTGGTCAATGAAGTAGTCATACAATGGACGGTGAACCACAAACTCCAATGTGCAGATAGAGTGGGTAACGCCCTCGAAATAGTCGCTTTGTCCATGTGCAAAGTCGTACATCGGATAGACGTTCCAACGGTTGCCTGTACGATGGTGCGGGTGAGACGTGATGATGCGGTACATGATTGGGTCGCGGAAGTGCATATTCGGATTAGCCATATCAATCTTTGCGCGAAGCACCATCTTTCCTTCCTCAATCTCTCCGTTTTGCATGGCTTGGAATAGGCGCAAGTTCTCTTCTACAGGACGGTCACGGAAAGGTGATGCTACTCCGGGCTCCGTCGGCGTTCCTTTCTGCTCGGCAATCTGCTCGGCTGTCTGCTCATCTACATACGCCTTGCCCTCTTTGATAAAGCGGATAGCGAGGTCATACAGTTTTTCGAAATAATCGCTGGCGTAATATACGTTGCCCCAGTGGAAACCCAACCATGCAATATCGCGCTGAATGGAATCTACATATTCCACGTCTTCCTTTACCGGGTTAGTATCGTCAAAACGCAGGTTGCAGACACCATTGTAACGGTCGGCGATACCAAAGTCCATACAGATGGCTTTGACATGACCGATATGCAAATAGCCATTGGGCTCTGGCGGGAAACGGGTCTGAATCCGTCCGTTATTCTTGCCTTCTGCAAGGTCTTTCT
>JAKSNN010000078.1 GCA_024399755.1 Paludibacteraceae bacterium
ACTAACGGAGCACCAACGGAGCACTAACGGAGCACTCCGATACTTGACAGATACTTTACCGATATGTTAGAGGTATGTTAGCAACACTTTTTTGCGATATTTTTTGTGTTTTCTGCGTGTCCCGCGTGTTCTGCGGGAGCCAAACGTCATTTGCGTCATTCGCGTCATTCGCATCATTCGCATCATTTTTCTTTTTTTTCTTGCACATTCGGAAAATTTGCAGTACCTTTGTAGCGTGTATTAGTATGCGGGAGAAGACTCTTTTCATATTACTGCTACTCGGTAGCCTGCTGGTGGGACTCAATTCGTGCCGCCTCACGAAGTATGTGCCCGAAGATAAACTGCTGCTCAATAAGACCAAAGTGAAAGTAATTGACACCAAAGACTTGGCGTCGGCTAACCTCAACAACTACCTCCAGCAAACACAAAACTCCGAGATATTGGGATTCTGGAAACTGCAACTGCAAATCTATAATACCGCCCCCGCCGATACCACTACCAAGTCCAAGAAACGGCTGGCACAGAATGCCCACAAGATGGGCGAAGCACCCGTAATATACGACCCTACCCTCACACAAGTCTCCATCGACCAGTTGCAGCAAGCCATGAAGAACTACGGCTACTTCCAGGCTACCGTAGATACCGTTACACAAACCAAAAAGCAGAAAATAAACGTCACCTACCTCATTACCGCTAACGAGCCATACACCATACGCGACTACAAAACCGACTTCGCACAAACCGACTTGAAGGAATTTGCCTCTAACCGATTCGTAAAAATACACGAAGGCGACAAGTTCAGCACGAGCCTCTTGGACGATGAACGGCAACGGCTATCGTCCGCTATGCGCCGGCATGGCTATTATTACTTCGATAAGTCGTTCCTACGCTACGAAGCAGATAGCACCGTGGCGCAACACGAGATAGACCTCGAGATAAAAATGCAAGACTACGTCGATAACCTACCCGATAGCCTGCAACAACGGCTCTATCACCAGTATTACATCTCGAAAGTATGCTTCCATACCGATTCCCCCCCGTCGCGCGTGCCTGACAGTATCAGTCTGCAAACCGAAACCGAACCCGGTTACGAATATACCTACTCGGGCAAGCGCTTGCTACGCAATCGCGTACTACGCAAACAATGCCTGATTGAGCCCGGCGACCTCTATAACGAGAACCTCGTAGAACGGACTTACGCCAACCTCAACGGCTTAGGACCTATCAAATACGTGGATATCAGTTTCGAACCCGTAGGCAACGACTCGTTGGAGTGCCATGTCACGATTTCACGCACGAAGATGAACAACGTATCGGCTGAGATAGAGGGCACCTATTCGGCAGGCGACTGGGGCATAGCAGGCGGACTCGGGTATCAAAACAAGAACATCTTCCGTGGCGGCGAACTGTTAACCCTCAATGGTAGAGGCAGTTATGAGTGGCGGCAGAACGGAGGTCGAGCCATCGAGGGAAAAGCGGAATTAGGACTGCAATTCCCGAACTCGCTGAAGATTAACATCGCCTACGACTATCAAAAACGCCCCGGCGAATATACTCGTACGATAGCCAATGCCGGTCTGTACTACACGGTCCATAAGCCTCACAGCCAATGGACTCACACCTTCAACCTCGTGGATATCAGTTACGTCTATCTGCCTTGGATCGATTCGACGTTCCGCGTGAACATACTGGACAAGGCAAGTGCCCTCAAATACAGTTACAAAGACCACTTTATTTTAGACTGGAGTTATCGGGGCAGTTATTCGGGATTCCGCCAACATCAACCCTACCGCAGTTACGTCAACTTCAATTATCAAATCGAGACGGCAGGCAATTTCCTCTATGGCATCAGCAAATTGGCAAACTTGCCTCAAGACGAGGGCGGTCATCACTTGCTCTTTAATATCCCCTTTGCGCAATATGCCAAAGCGGACGCGAACTTTACCTTCCACCATATCGTCAAACCCAAGCATCAGTTGGTTTATCATGCCGGAATAGGCGTGGCGGTACCATTCCTCAACGCTTCCACGATTCCATTCGAGAAACGCTACTTCGCAGGCGGTTCGAACAGCGTGCGCGGTTGGCAAGCACGGACATTAGGTCCGGGCGCTTTCCGTAACTCTGCCGAGAACGGACTCATCTACGACTTGCAGGCAGGCGACATTCGTTTGGATCTGAACGTGGAATACCGGTGGAAAGTGATTTCCTTCCTTGAGTTGGCGGCGTTTGTTGATGCAGGAAACATCTGGACAATACGCGACTACGAGGAACAGCCCTACGGAGTTTTCCGCTGGGACGAGTTCTACAAGCAAATCGCTTTAGCGTATGGTGTCGGCATTCGATTCGACTTCAGCGTACTGATTTTCCGTGTCGATTTTGGCGTAAAACTGCACGACCCGAGTCGTATTTATGGCAAGTTGGCGGGCACAGAGTGGCGAACAGCAAAGAACGGACTATGCTGGAACGACGATATGACTTTCCACTTCGCTATCGGATACCCGTTCTGATGATTGCGTGAAAAGATATGCTGAAAACCTACTACATAAAAGGGCTGCGAGAAGCAGGGTGCGACGAGGCAGGACGAGGACCGCTGGCAGGAAGCGTTTTTGCTGCAGCAGTCATTCTGGACGAGCAGAAACTAAGGACAACACGCCGAGCCAAAGAGTGGCAACTGATGAACGACTCGAAACAACTGACCGAGAAAGAGCGATACCTGTTGCGCGAGTGGATACAGAGACAATCCTTAGCATGGGCAGTAGCGGAAGTGAGCGCAGAGGAAATAGACAAAATCAACATACTGAACGCATCAATTTTAGCTATGCAAAGGGCGTTAGGACAACTGAAGGTGCAACCCGAACATATCCTCGTTGACGGCAATCGTTGGAAACCGTACATACCCGAAGACGGCGTATTAGAAGTGCCCGCAGACACGATTATCAAGGGTGATGCCACGTATATGTCGATTGCAGCAGCAAGCATTTTGGCGAAGACCTATCGCGACGACTATATGCTGCGCTTGCATCAGGAATATCCGCAGTATGGTTGGGATAAGAACAAGGGCTACCCCACAAAAGCCCACTATGAGGCAATCCGACAATATGGAATCACGAAGTACCATAGACAGAGTTTTCGATTAGAAAAATAACCAATCACAAATAACAAATAACCAATCACAAATAACAAATAACAAATCACCCATTATGAGTTTATTTCATCGCAACACCGAGGGACAACCTCGCAAGAAACACGGTTGCTTGGTAGCAATCATCATTTGTGTAGTAGTCTATACCGCTGCCATTGTCGGCTTTGGCAAGATGATGGACGGACAGTCAACCACGACCCTCAAAGAACATTCCGTCTATAAACTGAAGATGGAAGGTGTAGTAGTAGAACAAGGACCCGAAGACAACCCCTTCGCTTCCATGATGAGCGAGATGTACAGCATGCCCGGCATGCAAGCCGAAGAAAAAGTCGGACTGGACGACCTTATCCGCAATATCCGCCTTGCCAAAGAGAATGCCAACATCGAAGGCATCTACCTCTATGGCGCTAACTTCATCATCGGTCAAGCCTCCGCAAAAGCCTTGCGCGATGCGCTTTTGGACTTCAAAGAGTCCGGCAAATGGATAATCGCTTATGCCGATACCTACTCGCAGACCAACTATTATATCTGCTCCGTTGCCGACAGGCTCTACCTCAATCCAATCGGTATGGTAGACTGGAACGGACTGTCTGCTGCGAAAATGTATTTCACCCGTGCTCTGGAGAAATTAGGCGTAGAAATGCAAATCCTGAAGGTAGGCACGTTCAAATCTGCCGTTGAACCTTTCTTCTGCACTTCCATGTCCGATGCCGACAGACATCAGACGGAGGTTTATCTGGACGGCATGTGGGATACGATGCTTAGTGCCGTGAGCGAAAGCCGTCATATCGACCCTGCATTGCTGAACCGGTACGCCGACGAGTGCATGGGACTTCAGCCACAGGACAAACTGATAGAATATCACCTCATCGACAGCCTCACCTACGCACAAGGCATAGATGATGTGCTGAATAATCTCATGGGCACCAACGGTTGGCATAGCGTTTCTACTAATCAGATGACCCATGTGAAACGTGCAAAGAACGAAGCCGACAAACAGATTGCCGTAGTATATGCCGATGGCGAGATAACCGACGAGTTTGGCGACGGTATCGTTAGCAGCAAAATGCTGAAGACCCTCAAAGAAGTATCCAAAGACAACGATGTTAAAGCCGTCGTATTGCGCGTCAACAGCCCAGGCGGAAGTGCGTATGCCAGCGAACAGATTTGGCACGCCGTGAAGATGTTGCAAGAGAAAGGGCTACCCGTGGTCGTTTCGATGGGCGATTATGCCGCTTCGGGAGGTTATTACATCTCCTGCGGAGCCGATTACATCTTTGCAGAGCCCAATACCCTAACAGGTTCGATTGGCGTATTTGGTACGATACCTAACATCAGCAAACTAAGAGACAACCTCGGTATCGACATCGACGGTGTAAGCACCAACGCACACGCCGATATCAACGTGAACATGATTTATAAGGGTATGAACGAGAGCGAGCGTCAACTCATGCAAGCCAATGTAGAGCGCACATACAACCTCTTTACCTCGCGCTGCGCAGAAGGAAGACACATGATGCAAGACAGCATCAAAGCCATCGGAGAAGGCAGAGTATGGTTGGGCAAGGACGCTCTGGAATTAGGATTGGTTGACCAACTGGGCAACATCGACAACGCCATTATCAAAGCCGCTGACTTGGCTGGTATCATCGAATATAAGGTGACCTATTTCCCTGAGAAAAAGGACTTCCTTACCGAACTGATGACCCTGATGAACAACACCACCGAGGAAGAAAAACTGCTGCTGCGCCTGAAGACTTTGGTAGAGAAGCCCCGAATCTTGGCTTTGATGCCCGAAGTGACTATCCGATAATTATGCTAAAAGAGCCTTTCCGGACGATATTATTAGCGCCATTAAGCGCACTATATGGCATCGCGATTACGGTTCGCCATATCCTCTACGATGAGCATTTATTGCCCTCGTTTGAGCCTGTATTGCCGACTATCTGCGTAGGAAACCTGATGGTAGGCGGCACAGGCAAGACGCCTCTCGTAGAATATCTGGTAAGGCTCCTCTCTCCGCATTTCCGCGTTGCTATCGTATCACGTGGCTATGGGCGCAAGACGCACGGATTCATTCTCGCAGACGGACACGCTACTGCTGAAACCATAGGCGATGAGCCGATGCAACTGCATACGAAGTTTCCTAACATACCTGTCGTAGTATCGCGTGACCGCATAAGCGGTATCAAACGGCTGAAACAGCAATGCCCGGACGTAGATGTAGTAATACTGGACGATGCTTTCCAACATCGGCGAATACGTTGCGGGTTGACAATCCTGCTGACCCCATTCTATCGCCTTTATACAAGGGATCATCTGCTACCTTGGGGCAGACTGCGCGACATTAAGACACGCAGCCAAAAAGCAGATATTGTAGTGGTAAGCAAGTGCCCATCCGACCTTCTCCCTATTGACCGCCGCATCGTCGGAAATGAACTGACGCTGGCTTCTTTTCAGTTGCTTTGCTTCTCGCAGATGACGCCGGAGCCTCTACCGCAAACGGGGACACCCCTCGTATTGACGGGCATTGCCGAACCTGCGCCTATGCTACAGCACGTGCGGCAATTCGCCCCGCAAGCGGGACATTTGGCTTTCCCTGACCACTACGTTTTTCGCCCTACCGACATCAGCCAGATTATGGAACAGGCAAGCCGATACGACTACGTGCTGACTACCGAAAAAGACGCCGCGCGACTATGCCAGACGGAACTGCCGCAACTATTGGGTGACCAACTGCGAACTACCGCTATCACGATGGATTTTGGAGAAGATAAAGAAACTTTCAACCGCAGAGTAATGACCTACGTACAGGAGTCTGTACGCAAAAAACACAAAAAATAGAATGACTTTTCTACGTCTCACACATCGGTTTCTGCCCCCCTATCGCGGGCAAGTAGCGCTGAACATCGTATTCAACCTGCTATCTACGATTCTGTCGCTTTTCTCGTTTGCGGCAATCATACCTGTGCTGCAAATCTTATTCGGTATCAACGAGGCGATGGCAGTCTATACCGACTGGAGCGCCTGCTGCTCGTTAGAGGAGTACGCCGCCGCCATGAAAGGCAATCTCTACTGGTACTTAGAGTCGCTTATCGCTACACACGGTTCGGGGTATGTGCTTTTCCTGTTGGGAGCGTTCCTTGTAGTAATGACCGGACTCAAATGCCTTGCTGCGTGGCTGGCTAATTTCTTTTTAGTGCCGATTCGCACAGGCGTATTGCGCGACTTACGTGCAGCCTTATACAATAAGGTGACAGAACTTCCGATAGGCTATTTCACCGAAGAGCGAAAAGGCGACATCATGTCGCGTATGACCAGCGACGTGGGCGAAGTGGAAGCCTCCATCATGGCTTCGCTGGATATCCTCTTTAAGGACCCTATTATGATTTTGGTCTATCTCCTGACGCTCTTCTTCGTGTCGTGGCAGTTGACCCTCTTTGTACTGATACTATTGCCTGTCGCAGGGCTATTGATTGGTCGTATCGGCAGATCGCTCAAACGCACTTCCACTCGCGGACAAGAACAGAACGCGGATATCCTGACTCAGATAGATGAAACCTTAGGCGGACTGCGTATCGTAAAAGCCTTCAATGCCGAGCAGATGTTGCGCAAGCGCTTCGATAGCCTTATCAATGCGACACGCTCTACCTTCAATCGTATCAATCGGCGCTATTATCTGGCACACCCCGTAAGCGAGTTTTTAGGTACAGCCTTGATTGCCTTGTTGCTCTGGTACGGCGGCGGACTCATATTGAGCGAACATTCGTCGATTGATGCGGCTACGTTCATCTATTACTTGGTTATCTTCTATTCTATTATCAACCCGGCTAAAGACCTCAGCAAAGCGTCTTACGGCATTCGCAAAGGTTTGGCATCGCTGGAGCGTATCGATAAAGTGCTGGACACACACAACCCGATTCAAGATGTGGCAACGCCCAAAGACGTGACCTTTACGGAAGGCATCGAGTTTCGCGATGTTAGTTTCGCCTACTCGCCACAAATGCCTGTCCTGAAACATATCTCGCTGACGATTCCGAAAGGAAAGACCGTGGCATTGGTGGGACAATCGGGCAGCGGAAAGACAACGATGGCAGACCTGCTACCGCGTTTCTACGACCCGACTGCGGGAGAAGTACTGATTGACGGCATGAATATCCGCCAAGTGAAGAAACACGATTTGCGGGCGCTAATGGGTATTGTCAGTCAGGAAGCGATACTCTTCAACGACACCATATTTAATAACATCGCCTTTGGCACTGATACCGCTACC
Organism: Paludibacteraceae bacterium; assembly: GCA_024399755.1. Lineage (GTDB taxonomy): Bacteria > Bacteroidota > Bacteroidia > Bacteroidales > Paludibacteraceae > Colicola. The sequence goes on from JAKSNN010000078.1 coordinate 7,416, forward strand.
GTCGGCGAGGAACAAGTATCCGCTGCTGCTACGATTGCGAATATCCATGACCTTATCCAAAGCCTTCCTGACGGTTATCAAACCATCGTAGGAGATAGAGGCAGTCGTCTTAGTGGAGGACAACGGCAGCGTATATCCATTGCACGCGCTATACTGAAGAACCCGCCTATTTTGATATTAGATGAGGCTACGTCGGCGCTTGACACGGAGTCGGAGAAACTGGTTCAAGAGGCATTAGAGCACTTGATGAAAGGTCGCACAACGCTGGTGATTGCGCATCGGCTGAGCACGATTCGCAACGCAGACCTTATCTGCGTCCTGCATGAAGGGGAGATTGTGGAGCGGGGGACGCACGACGAACTAATGGCACAAAACGGACATTATCGTCGATTAGTAGAGATGCAAAACAGCAAATAACACCTGATTTGGGGCGTACAAAAAGAAAAAAGTGCATATTTTTGCAAGAAAACGCAGAAAATATTTGCGTAATTCAGAAAAATGCAGTACCTTTGCACCGCTTTTTCGGAAAGCAATGTGAGAAATCGCATTCGGGATATAGTTCAGCCCGGTTAGAATGCCTGCTTTGGGAGCAGGAGGTCGTG
>JAKSNN010000079.1 GCA_024399755.1 Paludibacteraceae bacterium
GTCTTTGTTCCTTGCTCCTTGTTCCGTCATAGGTCTATTGAGAAATGCTTACACAGAAATTTGACAGACATAGGTGTGGTCAGTTGGTCATGACCAACTTCGTTAGCAATACTGCTAAAGTGCTTGCAAATGCCTGCCATGTTATGTTGATGTTATGTTATTGCTACGGACTTTTAAGAAATTTGTAGTATTTCGGAGGGGGCACCGACCTTGCTGCGCAAATTTGTTGTACTTCGGACATCTGCCTTGCTACGCCACGCCTTTTTAACCTTTTTCCCCGTGGCGGCTTTTCCCGAAAGCGGGAACAACCTAGTCCCGTAGCTACGTTCTTATCTCGCTTTGCTCGAACGATTATTACGCGTTTTCCTGCGAATGTGCCGCTACAAGGATTTTTTTCCCTTTCCGCTTGCACATTCGGAAAATTTGTTGTACCTTTGCTATGGATTTTAGGTGCATAGACAATTATGAAACGAATTTTCTTTTCTTTTTTAGTGATTTTGGCGTTTAGTACTATCAGTTATGCTGCTCAAATGCAGTCATATCTTAATTATATCTCACAATGGAAGGCTGTCGCCTTGCAACACCAAACAGAATATCAAATTCCAGCTTGCATTACGTTGGCACAAGGGTTATTAGAGTCAGGAGCAGGTTCTTCCGAATTGGCTCGTAATGCGAATAACCATTTTGGAATTAAGTGTACAAGCGATTGGTTGGGCGATTCCTATCGTCATGACGACGAAACACGTCAAGAGTGTTTCCGCAAATATGTAGATGCTACGGATTCCTATCGCGACCATGCTTTATTTCTCAAACGTTCACGCTACGCACGTCTGTTTGACCTGCCTATTTCCGATTATCAAGGTTGGGCACAAGGTTTGAAAGATTGTGGTTATGCAACAGACCCTACATATCCGCAAAAACTTATCCGCATTATTGAGGACTATGGTTTGGATACACTTTCGGCGTCTATCGTAGATGGTGCTGCAGAGAAATTAGAAGTACCAACAACGATGGAGAGGTCTGCGGCTATGCCGGTGGTCGTTTCTCGTCCTGAGCCGATTGCTACGATTACGGCTGATCCTGAACAAGAGTATGTAGAACCTCTTTCTGCCTACAAGGAGAAAAAGGAATTTTTTGTTACGCATCGACGTGTCCGCGTTAATAATAGGACGTATGTGCTTGCTAATGAAGGCGATACGTATGCTAATGTGGCTTTCCGTCTGAATAAAAAAGAGCGCACGCTTCGCAAGGATAACGATGCACTTGGACGTGTGTTGAAGCAAGGCGACCCTATTTTCTTAGGTAAAAAAGCGAACAAAGCACCTAAGGAAAAATCGTTGATGTGGGTTCATCCCGGCGAAACGCTTTGGGAAGTAGCACAGCGAGAAGGTATCCGTATTGACGCCATTCGCAAATATAACGGTTTTGACAAGAAAGTACTTGTTTTCAAGACGCGCCAGACAATTTTGCTCCGTCCGAAAAAGGACGAATAAGAAATGCCGTAGAAAGTAGATACGTGTATGAGACGTCAGCGTTTTATGTCAATGGGTGAGATAATGGTAGATTATCTTCGCGAGACAGGACTTGAAAAGCCATTGTTGGAACGTAAGGTGGTCGAACTATGGTCAGAGGTGATGGGAACTACGGTGGCTCGCTTGACACGTAGTGTAGAGGTTGAACAAGGAGTGTTGCGAGTACGTCTAAGTAGCGCTGCCCTGCGATCACAACTATTCGAAATGCGATTTGAATTGGTAAAGAAGATGAATGAGGCTGTAGGCGACGATGTTATTCGTGATGTGCGCCTGCTATAGCCTTAAAATTGCAGTGACATTGAATTATCCCGATAATATAGAGCAAAAAATTGACTTCGCCGGTATCCGTTCGGAGTTGAGACAGGCATGTGATTCTGCTTTAGGGCGCCATTTGGTAGATGAGATTACCTTTCTCTCCGAATTTGCGACCATTCGGTCATTACTTGCCGAGACAAGCGAATTCAAACGGATATTGGAGGATAACGCATTAGATTTTCCTCGTGGCGAGATAGTCGATTTAGAGGAGGCTATCTCAAGAATCCGCATAGAAGGGCTGTTCTTAGACGAAGCAGAGTTGTTTTCTTTACGTAAAACGTTAGACTATGCTTATCGTTTAGAGGTGTTTTTTCATAGTTTAGATGTAGAGCGCTTTCCTCTTTGGCAATCGTTCACACAGGGCATCGCGACACCGATTGCGCATATTGTGCGCGACATAGACAAGGTACTTGATAAGTATGGTCAACTGGCAGATACCGCTTCGCCAGAACTGGCTCGGATACGACACGAATTAGTGTTGTCGCAGGGTAGCGTAGCGCGTGCGTTATCTTCTATTCTTCGTAAGGCGCAAGCAGAAGGCCTGCTGGATAAAGACGTTTCTCCTACAATACGTGAAGGGCGTTTGGTATTGCCTATTCCGCCTGCTTATAAGCATAAAATAGGTGGTATTGTGCATGACGAATCTGCCACGGGAAAGACTATTTTCGTAGAGCCTCAGCAAGTAGTGGAAGCCAATAATAAGATTCGTGAATTAGAGGGGGAAGAACGCCGTGAGCGCGTGCGTATTTTGCAACAACTGACAATGCGCTTGCAACCTGATATCGCTGTCATCAAGGAGACGCAACAGATGTTGGCAAAGGTGGATTTTGTACGTGCCAAAGTGCGTGTGGCTCAAGCGTTAAATGCTATTGCTCCTGAAATCGTAGAGCGTCCTTTGATTGATTGGGCGGGAGCGCGTCACCCGATGATGTATCTCAATTTTAAGAAACAAAAGAAGGAAGTAGTACCATTGGATATATGCCTGCAATCGGATAGAAATCGCATTTTGGTTATCTCCGGACCGAATGCAGGAGGAAAATCTGTCTGCTTAAAGACGGTGGCATTGGTGCAATATATGGTGCAATGTGGTCTGTTAGTTCCGATTGCAGAGAGTAGTACGATGGGGGTCTTTCGTCAAATGATGATTGATATCGGAGATGAGCAATCTATTGAGGACGATTTATCCACGTATTCATCGCATCTACGCAATATGAAAGCGTTTGTGCGTTATGCCGATGCGCAGACATTGCTGCTTATTGATGAATTTGGAACGGGGACGGAGCCTTTATTAGGTGGTGCTATCGCGGAGGCGGTGTTACGCCAATTGAGCGTACAACGGGCATTCGGCGTCATTACGACGCACTATACTAATCTCAAACACTTTGCAGAGCAAACCGATGGCGTCGTGAATGGCGCTATGTTGTACGACCGTGGGCGCTTGCAGCCCTTGTTCCAATTGAGTATTGGACAGGCAGGTAGTAGTTTTGCCATAGAGATAGCACGTCAAACAGGGTTACCCGAGACGATTATTCAAGATGCCATAGGATTAATAGGTGAGGAGCATATCGACTACGACAAACAATTGCAAGATATTGCGCGCGATAAGCGCTATTGGGAGAATAAACGACAAAATATCCGTCAACGAGAGAAACATTTGGAGGAGAAGATTGCTTTCTATGAAACGGAAATAGCGGGATTGAAAGCCAAGAAGAAAGAGGTGATGGCGCAAGCCAAGGAAGAGGCTGCCTCGTTATTGGAAGAGAGCAATGCTGCTATTGAACGCACGATTCGCGAGATTAAGGAAGCCAAAGCCGACAAGGAGAAAACCCGTCAGGCACGTGCGCGACTGGAACACCAAAAAGCCAAAATAGAGACTGCTGCTCAACCTGTTAAGGTGCAGCAACCAACTGAGTCCAAAAGCAAACAGCCCAAAGTCCTTCGTGATTTCCGCGACTTAAAGCCCATGGCAAAGGCGATGAATCAAACTACTTCCAATCGCCCTACTTCGGGCACTATCGCAGATACGATTCGCCGTCGGAAGTTGGCTTTTGAACGTACTTTGGATTTGCGAGGTATGCGTGCAGATGAGGCATTAGAGACCGTTATCGCCTATATCGATGATGCTATTATGGTAGGAGCCGACGAAGTGACTATATTGCACGGAACGGGCACAGGAGCGTTGAAACAGGTGGTGCGTGCGTATTTAGAGGACAAGAATCATCAGATGCGCAAACATGGTAGCGAGCAATTGTGTTGGCATGACGGGGACCCCGATAGAGGAGGGGCAGGACTAACTATAGTGGAGATACAATGATGAGAAAAACTGTGATATTGATTCTGCTTTGTTGCCTCTCAATTGGCGTACAAGCGATTAACCCACGTGACTCGTTGTCAGCGGGCTTCGGCAAACCATGCTACACATTGAAAATAGGTGCCGCTTATGCCTACAATCGCTCTTTGGAATCAATGGGGAACTTTCATGTTCAGACTCTATTACCTTTTCATTCAAATATCGAGATGATTGCAGGTATTGGTTTATCTACTGCTAATATCTATTCGGGCAGGATCGTGATACGCCCTAAAGTGGATTTTCGCGTAGGCGAATTGTACTGGGACGCGATATTTGACTATCGGAGTATCGTGCGTGATAATCAATGGAACTGTGCGATGGCTTTAGCAATGGGTTACCGTATGGATTATCTAAATCTGCAAATAGGGTGGTGTGGGCGTGTTATGAACTTCTATCCAACCTATGATGCCACTTTGTCTGCTTGCGAATGGGAAAAGTTCAATTTACTATATCGTTTGGAAATATATTGCCGTCCACAACGATGTAGATGGAATTTAATGTTTTGTGCAACCGACTATGATGACTTTGTGATAGAACGTATGGCGCAACCGCTGTTTCTTGTGAATGGGCGTTATGATATAGATAACCATTGGCGTGTAGAAGCAGAGGCGGAAATGAAGCCTACAGGTATGATGCACATGAATGCCACTTTCTATGGTGCTATGTTCAAAGTGGGATTTTCTTATCAATTCTGAGTATGAAACGAATATATCTGGTTATAATAGCATTTGTGTCGTTTCTATCGGCATGTTCCTTTTCGGATACGCGTGACATTGCAGGAATGTTAGATGGCGCTTCGCCTGAGGTAGAAACTCGTTTCCGGCAGTCTATTCAATGGAATGAGACACATGGCTGTGTGTCGTTGAAAGTGCCAGAGAGTTATCATGTATTCGTGTGTGCTGATTCGCATATCAATTCTGCTTCAACAACCTATTTGCAACGTTTCTTCCGGGCATACCGTTCTGATACGCTGTCACAATTTATCTTGCATTTGGGAGATTTGCTGCAAGAACCGCGAACTTATAATCGTTTTATGGATTTATATCGTACTACCTACCATGAAACCATCACCAAGAACTGCGATACGCTATTTATAGCCATAGGTAATCATGATTTATTCTTTGGGCAATGGAAAGAATATCGTGCGCTCTTTCATACGTCTGTATATTGGTTTGAAACGGTATCGCAGACGGAGCCCAATAAGAGATTAGACCTTTATATATGCCTTGATTCAGGTGAAGGCTCATTAGGAAAAGGACAAATTGAATGGTTAGAAGAACTATTGGCGCAGAAATCGAAGGAAGGTTATCGTCATATAATTGTCTTCACGCATACACCTGTTTTTTATCATGAGCGTTTGCAGGGCTTGTCGGCTAACTATCCGCTTGAGGAAACGACTGCTTTAACGGCATTAATGACGCGCTATGGTGTGTCGCTTTTTATGTCAGGACATGAGCATCTGGCAGACGAAAGCCTTTATGGCGGTGTCAAATATCTTACGCTTGAGGCACAAAAAACAGCAGGCAATTATTGCCTGCTGCAAGTTGAAAATTGCGGAGTCACAACTTCTTTAATAAATGCCCAATAGTGGTTCGGCTTAGTTGCGGCAACCTTTGAATGCGTTTTTGCCAATCATAGCTTCTTTTGGTAATTCTGGTACTAAAAGCTCGCTACAATTCTCAAAGGCAGAAACACCGATGCTTTCCAATTCTTCAGGGAAGGTTACTTTCTGCAGGCGACTGCACTCCTTGAATGCTTCCATTCCAATTGTTTTGAGGCTATCTTTAAATTCGGCACTTTCCAATAGCACGCAGCCATAAAAAGCACCATCTTCAATCGTTTTGAGCAAACGGTTGAATTTTACGTTCTGCAGGTTAGTACATTCAGAAAACGCTCCTGTGCTAAGTGTGCGCAGTTTTTCAGGCAATACGATGTCGCGGATAGTGCTGCACTCCATAAAGGCACCCTCTTCAATCATCTCGATATGGTCAACGAGGTTGACATTCTCAAGGCTTACGCAGCCCCAGAAAGCGTATGCTCCAATACGGAATGTGGATTCCGGGATATTGACGCGATATAGGCTATTGCACTCTTTGAATGCCTCATCGCCAATCGAGTATAGCCCTTCTGGCAAACGAACTTCTTCGAGATTGGTGCAATCGCAGAATACACCGAGTTTCAGTTCGTTGATTTGCTCAGGAATAACGATTTCGTTGAGGTTCAAACAACCAATAAAGGCTTTTTCTCCTAATTGTTTAAGAGTCTTAGGCAGTTTGATTTCGTCAATGCTGCTGCAACCTGCAAATGCTCCATCGCCAATAGTTTCTAACTCGGCAGGAATATCAATTGTGTGCAGACTATGGCAACCGAAGAAGCATGCTTTAGGCAAGTTCTTGATGTTGATATTGAGGTGCAATTCTTTCAGGTTTTTGCAGCCATAGAAACTGCCGGCACCGATAGATTCCAAGTCCTTCGGCAACACGCAGGTGTGCATTGAGGAGCATTCGTAGAAAGCGAAGTTGCCGATTTTTTTAATGGATTCAGGTAGGGTGATTGCTGCTAACGACTCGCATTTATAGAAGGCAGCGGTAGGAATTTCTTGTAAGCCTGAAGGTAAAGTGATTGAGCGAAGGTTCTTGCACTCTGCGAAGGCACGTTCTGCGAATAGACGTGTGGGCACTTTGCCTTTAAATACGAATTTGGACGAAACGGCTTTCGGGTTGACTGCTACAAGGCAACCATCAATGGTGAGAGTTCCTTTTTTCCATTTCTTTTCGTTGTTGTAGATACCAGTATTGGTAAAAGCGTCTTGACCGATACTGGTTATCGTTTCGGGAATTACTACCTTGGTGAGGTTTTTGCAATCGCGAAACGTATCATGGTCAATTCGGCTTACTGTAGCAGGAAATTCTACGCGAGTCAATGTCTTATTTCCTTGGAATGCGCCTGCTGCAATCACATGAATACTGTCGGGAATAATACATTTTGGCTTAATGCTCTTATCTGCCGCAATAAGGTAGTTCCCAATTACGAGAAATCCCTTATCCCAATTTTCTTTATTGAGATAGTAACCTGTTCCTTCAAAAGCATTGCGGTAGAGACGCTCTAAAGTTTGTGGTAGATAGATGTCTGTGAGATTTTTGCAACCTTTGAATGCTTTTTCTCCGATGGCGGTGACGCGGAAGGTCTTTTCGCCTACTTGAATTTCGGAGGGGATAACGATTTCTCCTTCGGCTTTAAGGTTAACTGCCACTTCGGCAGTTAGCGTTTCCGTGTCGATGTTGTACAAAACATCGTTATACATTGCCTCTTCCGCTTTAATGGAAAGAGTTGCAAGCAGCACCATTGCAAGTGCAAGAATTTGTTTTTTCATATAATTAGTTTTTAGATGTTTACGCATGTAACATTTGATTGTTCGCACGCGGGCAATCAAAATCGATTACAAAATTACAAAAAAAAATGTATATACCAAAACTTAAAGAATAAAAAGTGAAAAAAAGAGCATAAAACAGATGATTTTTAGGCTGTAGCACATAAATAGCACATAAAAAAGTAGAAAAATGCAAAAAAAGTGTTGTAAAATTTGCACAGTTCAAAAAAATGTAGTACCTTTGCACTCGCTTTCGATAAGGAAGTGTGTTCTACTCACAAACCGAGGTAATACTCGGGCGTTTAGCTCAGCTGGTTTAGAGCATCTGCCCTACAAGCAGAGGGTCGG
>JAKSNN010000008.1 GCA_024399755.1 Paludibacteraceae bacterium
GTCGAATGAGTGTCGAATGACCCTCGACCGACCCTCGACCATACAAAACAATCACAACCATGCATCGTGCATGGTAAAAAGGAACGAGCTATTAAAAAGTAATATCTATATAAATAGGTAAATGATCCGAAAAGCCTTTTTGGTATCTATAACCAATAAATGTGCGTTTAGGTTTTAGTCCAAGATATTTTTTATCTTCCTCTTGTATCCACTCTGCATCATAAATATACGCTTTAGTGTGTTCTAAAAGCGCATTTGATATATAAAATTGGTCTAAACAAGTCCAAATACCTTGATATTTATGTGTGCCTTTTTGGTGTTTTTGTATAGGTAACATAAGGTTATTTAGTCCTTGTATATCTTCTTTGGGTGATGTATTCATATCTCCCATAACGACAATTTTGGCAGTAGTGTGGATTGATAAAATACTATCCTTAGTATGCTGAATGACTGCTTTTGCCTTCTCTCGCTTCCATTCGCTTGCTTTTTCTCCACCTAATTGGCTGGGTAAATGGCATAGCATTAAATAGAGTGTATCTATTTGATTATAAACGCCTTCTACATATAGTATATCACGTGTATAATCACTATCTTTCAATTCTACAAACAATGGTTTGGATTGAATAACCTGAAATAGTTTTGGCTGATACAATAGGGCTACATCTATCCCGCGTTCGTCTTTACTTTCGTAGTGAATATACCGATAACCATAATTCTTCAAATACCAACACAACGATTTAACACATTTTTCATTCTCTACTTCACACAATCCAATAATGGCAGTTGTGTCCCAACCACTCATATTCACAATTACGCGAGCGATATTCTCCGCTTTCGTATTATATCGTGTATAATTCCAGTGCCTTGTACCTTCTTTTGTGAATTCCCAATCGTTCTTTAGACTATCGTGCTCCGGGTGAAAGAAGTTCTCTACGTTATACGAAACAATCCGAAAAGGTTTTTCTGCGCACAAAAAAAGCGGACATATTATCCCAATTAGTAAGATATATGTCCGCCATGTTTTCATTCAAGCATCATAATAGCCTTTTTTAAGGCATTTAAGAAGACATCTATTTCCTCTTTGGTATTGTATAGTGCAAAGGATATTCTTACTGTTCCGGGCACTCCTAAATAGTCAATAAGCGGTTCCGCGCAATGGTGTCCTGTCCTGACGGCTATACCTTGTCTGTCAAGCAACGTACCAATATCAAATGGATGAATTAGTTTGCCGTTGTGATATACATTAAAGGATATGGCGCCTGCTTTCTTTTGTCCTTCGGCATAAATCTTCACTTCCTTCAGTTGTTTTAGTTGTTGCTCTGCATATTCGCAAAGTTCTGTTTCTGCTTTTTCTATTTTTTCGCGTCCAATCTTTTCGATATAGTGAAGTGCTTCGCCAAATACATAACTGCCTATAAAATTGGGAGTTCCTGCTTCAAACTTATAGGGGAGAACATTATATGTTGTCTTTTCAAATCGCACATGTTCAATCATTTCTCCCCCACCCTCTGCTGGAGGAAGTATGTTCAGCCATTTCTCTTTTCCATAAAGTATGCCTAAACCGGTAGGACCATACATCTTATGCGCGGAGCAAACAAAGAAATCACAATCTAAATCTCTGAGATTTACTGTCAAATGGGGTGCTGCTTGTGCTCCATCAATAGCAACAGGAATGCCCTTTTCATGTGCAATCTGTATAATTTCTTTTACGGGATTGATGATTCCAAGTACATTGCTCACATGCGCAACGCTTACTAACTTTGTTTTGTCGCTTAAGAGTGCTTTGTATGCCTCTATATCAAGCGTTTGGTTGTCTCGCAAGGGAATCACACGCAGAACGGCTTTCTTGCGCTCACAGAGCATCTGCCATGGTACGATATTCGAGTGGTGTTCCAATTGACTGACGATTATCTCGTCTCCTTCATGAATACAAGCCTCCCCAAACGAAAAAGCCAGCATATTCAGGCTATCTGTTGTGCCTTTCGTAAATATAATCTCTTTGGCTGATGCGGCACCTAAAAACGTGGCTACATATTCCCGTGCTTCCTCATGTTTGGCAGTCGCTACCTGACTTAGATGATGCACGCCGCGATGTATATTGGCATTAAAATGCGTATAGGCATATACCATCGCATTAATGACTTGCTGCGGTTTTTGGGTGGTAGCGGCATTGTCGAAATATACTAATGGCTTGCCGTAAACCTGCTCATTTAATATGGCAAAATCTTCTCTATTCATATATCTTAAGGTCTATAAAAACTCATTTCTAATATCTTTTGTGCATCGCCGTCTGCCATCAGTTGTTGCATCGTAACGTCCTTATTGTGTTCCATATAACTTTCCGTTATGCGCCAACCGAGCCATGTTCCTAACCTTGAAGGAGCATCTTGCGAAACCTCAGAGGTAAACGGACCGTCGTTAAGGTAACTTGTCAGTACCAAACTCTCTGTCTTGAACAGGTCTTTCTTGTCCATCACCCGTTCCCAAATCTGCTTCTCGTATTTCTCGCACCAGTCCCATTGTGCTTCTGTATAGCCCATAATCTCGTAATTAGGTTCATCGGGAAGCACTTGTGATAATAGATACATGATTTTACCTCGATAAATCATCTGGTCTAACAGTCGGGTATCCTTGCTTGTATAGGTCAGATTGCGGAATAAATAGGCACTTACTACGTCAGCAGGAATGCACTCTTTACGCATTGTAATCTTCTGATAATCATACACTACCCTATTGTAAAACTCATAGTCGCTACCTAAATACATATCGGCTCCAACGGCTATGTCGTCATCTACAAACATAATGGACGAATTGAATCCCGAAACAAAGAAATAAATCATCGGAATCGGCAGTTCAGAAAACAAATAATGTATCTTTGTGAAGGCGCCGTCTATCTCTTGTTTAATATCCGTTATATCGCTAAACATCTCTTTCTCACGGAGATTAGTAGCATGAAATCCATAGAGTGTGTCCTCTAAAAACTTTGGCAATTGCTCTGCTAAATAAGCGGTGTCATAACTTGGAATGCCCAAAATATCTTCTGTGAACCGAGGCATGAAATCTGGATATTCCTCGTAGAGTAGGCGAATATCGTCCATAGCAGACTCTGCTCGCACATTCATTACGGCATTATCGAAGCGTACAATCTCAATCTCTATCGGCTCAAGTTCTTTTGGAAAATACGTTCTTCCGCTATTGCAACTCGCTAATAGAAAGACAATTAGTATAAAATAAACCTTCTTCATATCGTGTTAGTTTTCACTTACTTTTCCGTCTTTTATTTCAATTACTCTATCGCTTATTTCTGCTAATTCTTTGTCATGCGTTACGATGACGATAGTCTGTCCAAACTTCTCCCGCATCTCAAGTAATATCCTGTGTAGGTCTTTTTTGTTGGCTTCGTCAAGGCTTCCGGAAGGCTCATCTGCAAGAATCACGCTGGGGTTCATCATCATAGCTCTGGCTGCGGCTACACGTTGTTTTTCACCTCCTGAAAGTTCGTTGGGTTTATGCGTCATTCTGTCGCTTAATCCTAATTCGCGCAGTAATTGCTCGGCACGTTGATGTATGATTTGGTTCTTTTCGCCTGCAATCATTCCCGGCATCATTACGTTTTCCAAGGCGGTAAATTCCGGCAATAATTGGTGAAACTGAAAGATAAATCCGATATGTCGGTTGCGGAACTGTGCTAATTCTTTCTCTTTCAGGGCAAATACGTCTATGCCGTCTATCAGCACCTGACCGCTATCGGGATTATCCAGTGTGCCGATGATTTGGAGTAGGGTAGTCTTGCCGGCACCGCTTTTGCCGATTATACTCACAATCTCGCCTTTCTGAATGTCGAGATTGATACCTTTGAGCACTTCTAATGTGCCGAAACTCTTTTTTATATCTCTTACTTCTATCATATTCTTTTTTCCTATCAATAAGGTGTGATTAAGGTGTTATTAAGGTGTCGTTAAGGTGTTATTGCAAGATGTATATCGTACTTTTATTGTTATCTCCTTGTAGTTTTTAGTCGATAGTCAAGGTTCTTTTCCCGTCTTCTTTTGCTTCTATGGTGATGTGTATGGTATCTTCTGGCAAGAGCGCGTCTATCATTTCGGGCCATTCAATAAAGCAATAGTTTCCCGAATAGAGATATTCTTCGGCTCCGAAGTCCATTGCTTCGCGAATATCTTTTAGTCGGTAGCAGTCGAAATGGTAAATCTCCTCTTTGTCTTTTCCGTACTCATATACGTTCACGATAGCGAAGGTTGGGCTATTCACTACATCTTCTGTCCCCATCTCTTGGCAGAGTTGTTTAATGAAGGTGGTCTTGCCTGCACCCATCTTCCCATAAAAAGCAAAGACGCGTCTTTCGCCTCCGTCTTTTAAAATGTCAGTAGTGGGTATGGCTTCACCTTGTGCATTTCGCAGCAAAAGTTCCCCGTTTTCTTGCTTCTCTATTGTATAAGTAGTCATGTTGATTATAAATATTCAATTCTCAGCGCGATATTTGCGCCTCTATTTTCCTGTAAATATCTGAACCTCTGCGAGTTCCGAGTAATTGTATCCACTCGGATTCCGTGGCTGATTTAGCACGAGCAAAACTACCGAAATGAAGTAGTATCTTTTGCTTTGTTACCTCACCAACTCCTTGAATATCATCTAGTTGGCTATGTGTTTGCGCCTTACTTCGCTTGCTTTTGTGGTACGTGATGGCAAATCTATGCACCTCGTCTTGTATCGCTACCATTAAGCGGAACACCTCGCTTGTCACGGGTAAGGTAAACTCGTTAGGAGGGAAACCATAGAGTAGGGTCTGTGTTCTATGTTTATCGTCTTTTTTTAGTCCTGCGATAGGAATATGTAATCCTAATTGTTGTTCTACGGCTTCGCGTATAGCATTCATTTGTCCAATACCTCCATCAGCGATGATTAAATCTGGAAAAGTTCCGTTTTCATCGAGAATATGCTGGTATCTTCTTCTTACTACTTCTCGCATACTGGCATAGTCGTCGGCTCCCGTTACAGTCTTGATTTCAAAGCGTTTATACTCGCTTTTCATCGGTTTGGCTTTCTTAAATACTACGCAACCTGCTACGGCATTGTCCCCTTGTATGTTCGAGTTATCGAAACTATCGATGAATACGGGCAAAGTTGGAAGTTTCAGTAGTTGCTGGAGTTCGCTCAGGATACGTGTCATGCGTTGGTCCGGATTCAGTTTGTCCGCCTGCTTTAGCCGATCCAACTTATATTGCCTTACGTTCTGCATAGCAAGATCCAGCAACTTCTTTTTATCACCCGAAAGAGCAAGGTTGATATGTAAACTTTCGTCGATTACATCGGGAATAAACGGTACGATTATCTCTTTTGTTGTGCTACCTAATCTATCTCTCAGTTCTTTCATTCCGCAAGCCAACACTTCCTCTTTGGGTTCGTCCATTTGCCGATGATATTCGATGGTCTGCCCTTGTACGATACTTCCGTTGTGGATATGTAGGCACGATATATATACGTTTTGCTCCTGCTCGTCATAGCCAAAGACGTCCATCTCTTGTATGGAAGAACGTACAATAATCGTTTTGCTTTGGAATTTCTCGATGAGTTCGAGTTTTTCTTTGATTCGCTGTGCTTCCTCAAATTTCATTTGCTCTGCCAGACACATCATCTCTTTCTCAAGATCTTTACCTAAATCGTGTGCATCACCTTTGATTATTTTGCGTGCTTCGTCTATCCAAGTGCTGTACACTTCCCTGCTTACTTTCTGCTCGCATATCCCACAGCAGTTCTTCAGGTGATACTTGAGGCAAACCTTATGCTTTCCCTGTTGTACACTTTGTTGTGACATCTGCGAATTACATGTGCGGATAGGGTAGAGTTTATGTATAAGTTCTAATACTAAATCTACGGTATTTCCGTAACTATACGGACCATAGTATTCACCTGCTCCCTTGATGATCTTTCGTGTCTTGAAGATACGGGGGTAGGGTTCTTTAGTAATACATATACTTGGATAGGATTTACCGTCTTTTAGCAATATGTTGTAGTGGGGCTGATATTGCTTGATAAGATTATTCTCCAATAGGAAAGCATCTTGCTCACTATCTACTACTACATATTTTATATCGGCAATATGCTTTACCAGTTGGCGCGTCTTATAGGTGTTGTTCTCTTTTTGGAAGTAACTACTTACCCGTCGTTTCAAGTTCTTTGCCTTACCGACATAGATTATTTCGCCCTCCTTATTGAAGTGCTGATATACACCGGGCTTTTCCGGTATCTGCCTTAGTATCTCTTTGATATGGTCGGTAATGCCGTCCATTTTACTTGTTTTTGCTCCTTTGAGCCTTCTTGGTAAATAGCACTATGGTGTTTGAGTAACTTCTGTGTTTTAGAAGTGAATCAGACTATCTACTTCCACGTCTTTATCCAACGCTTCGCGTCCTTTGAGGAAGTCCAGTTCGAATAGGAAGTTGACGTAAATCTTCTTGACTCCCATCATCTTTACCATTTTGATAGTGGCTTCCATAGTTCCTCCCGTTGCCAAGAGATCGTCATGTAGGAGCACTATATCATTCTCTGTCAATGCGTCTTTGTGCATTTGCAGAGTATCTATTCCGTACTCCTTTTCGTAACTTACTTCTACGGTTTCGGCTGGCAGTTTACCGGGTTTGCGTACCGGTACAAATCCTGCGCCAATCTCCATAGCCAAAGCAGGGGCAATGATAAATCCACGCGACTCTAATCCAATTACTTGAGTAATGCCTTTGCCTTTGTATCGGCTTACCAATTGATCGCGCAGCCAGCGTAGGCATTCCGTATTCTTCAGTCCTGTAGTAATGTCCTTAAATTGTATCCCGGGTACAGGGAAATCCGGCACATTACGAATCATCTGTTTTACTTCTTCTATTGTCATAGTATTGATATTTTTGTATTATTTTTTCGATATATATCTTCTTGTAGGTAAATGTTCCACGTGAAACAATCCATTAATTCATCAATCCATCACTTATCTCCCCATCATTACTAATAGTACGCTCACGTCATTTGGACTCACCCCGGGTATGCGGCTTGCCTCGCCAATGCTCTCCGGCTGTATGCGATTGAGTTTCTGCCTTGCTTCTGTGGATAGCGATTGTAGGGTGTTGTAGTCGTAGGGGTGGGGAAGGGAGATAGAGTCCAATCGTTGTAGTTTGTCGGCAGCCAGTTGCTCACGATGGATATAGCCGGCATACTTGATGTCGATTTCTGTACTCTCCATAATCTCCATAATCTCCTCTTTCCTCTTCTCGATAGAATCAATGCGCTGGTGTAGAATAGGGATAATATCGTATAATCCCTTTAATGTCACTTGCGGACGGAGCAGCACTTCACTCAGTTTGCTGGTATGTTGAAGCGGGCTCTCGTTCTGTTGCTCCAGCCAGGAATTGATTTCTTCCGGACGAATGGAGGTGGTTTGCAGGTAATGTGTCAGTTCTTCTGTTTCTCTCTGCTTGCTTATAAGCAGTTCGTGCCGATATGTATCTGCCAGCCCTAATTGATAGGCGCGTTCAGTAAGGCGAGCATCAGCATTATCTTGACGCAGTAAAATACGGTATTCCGCCCGTGAGGTAAACATTCGGTATGGCTCATCTACTCCTTTATTTACCAAATCATCTATCAGTACACCGATATAACTTTCGTTGCGGGCAAGGGTGAAAGGTGTGCTATCAACGATATTCTGGTGGGCGTTGATGCCGGCAACGAGTCCTTGTCCTGCTGCTTCTTCATAACCTGTTGTACCATTGATTTGCCCCGCAAAGAAAAGGTTCTTGATGAGTTTAGTCTCTAAGGTGTGTCGTAGTTGGGTAGGGTCGAAAAAGTCATATTCGATAGCATACCCGGGACGGTAGAGCACTACATTCTCCAGTCCTTTGATGGTTTTCATGGCTGCCCATTGGATTTGCCAAGGCAGACTGCTGGAAAAACCATTGACGTAGTATTCCATGCTATCTTCGCCCTCTGGTTCGAGGAAGATTTGGTGAGCGTCTTTGTCGGCAAAGGTAACTATCTTCGTCTCTATGCTTGGGCAATAACGTGGACCGATACTCTTAATCTGACCATTGTATAGAGGTGAATCTTTGAGTCCTTTTCTCAATTCGTCATGTGTTGTAGGATTGGTATAGGTTATCCAACAACTCATTTGCTTGAGTGAGCGATGGACGGTATCAAGGTAAGAGAACTGATGAAAGTCGTTCTCCCCTGTTTGTTCCGTTAATTCGGTGAAATTGATACTTCTTTTATCTACGCGAGCAGGTGTACCTGTTTTCATTCTGTCGGTTTGGAAACCCAATGAACACAGTTGTTCGGTAAGTCCGTAGGAAGCAGGTTCGGAGGTGCGTCCGCCTTGTATTTGTGCTTTGCCGAAATGGAGCAAACCATTGAGAAAGGTGCCATTAGTCAAGATGACGGCTTTGGCTTGCATCTCGATGCCCAAAAGGGTTTTTACGCCACAAACCTGCTTATCGTGTACGATAAGTTCTGTTACTACATCTTGCCATATATGCAGATTATCTGTGGTGGATAGTGTGCGCACCCATTCCTCAATGAAGCGTTTTCGGTCGCTTTGGCTACGGGGACTCCACATAGCGGGACCTTTCGAGCGGTTGAGCATACGAAATTGTATAGCGCTTTTGTCAGTAATGATACCCATTTGCCCTCCCATAGCATCTATTTCCCTGACAATCTGACCTTTAGCAATTCCACCAACAGCAGGATTGCAACTCATCTGTCCGATTTTATTCATATCCATAGTGATTAGGAGCGTTTTGCTGCCCAATCTGGCTGCAGCGTGGGCTGCTTCGCAACCGGCATGTCCTGCGCCTACTACTATTATGTCGTATCTAAAGTCCATACGCAAAAGAAAGACTGCAAAGATACGACTTTTTTTGCACATACGCAAGAAAAAAGCACTTTCGTGCATTTTTTTCATTTTCCGTAGGGCATTTGGATAGCCTATCCTCGGCGTATCCTATGCTTATCCTCGGCTAATTGCTTGTATCCTTTTAGATATAGGATTATTTGGCAATTTGAATTCTATGTATGGTGTATTATATTAGAAATTTTACGTTTAAAGAAATGTTTCCAAGCAATCCAACAAGGTCGTCTGTCCTTATAATGATAATAGAATAATACATCTGCCTTATGCAAAGCCTTTAACCATTGAATAAGTCTTTTGGGTTTACGTAAGACATCTGCAAATGACATTTCGTCCATGGCTGTATATGTTGGCATTGTTGGTTTTATATTTGCGTAATCAATTTTACCATCTATAGTTGATTTAGCCCAAAGAAAAGGCAGATTTACCCCTGCAACTGTATGGTTATAATTATACATACCAGTTCGCCAATTAACTTCTAAAAACACTAAGTCTCCATTTTGTTTTTGCAAAAATTCAGCATCAAAAATACCAGAGTAATTAGCCTTTTGTATCATAGCTGTTAATTTTTGCTTAATATCTTCGTTTTCGCAAGGGGCAAAATACATCAACCATCTTTTTTGAGGATCTTTATAATGCCATGTTTTTTGATATGTAAAGTAAATTTGTTCACCTCCATTTATAGAAAATCCTTTTAAGTCAAACTCATTATTGGCATCAATATATTCCTCAATCATAATGCGTTCCGCGAGAATTTTGGAATATGCCTCTTGCAGTTCTTTTTCGTTGTGGCAAATAATCATGTCTCTTTTCCAACCGCTTTCAGTAGAGGTTAAGGTTTTAGTGATTATTGGATAGGGAACTTGTTTAGGTAAATCTCCTTTCGCCAAGATTTCATATTGAGGAACTTGCATGCCACATTCAGATGCTAATTGGCATTGTATCTCTTTATTGTTAAGACGTGAGAGTCCTCCCTTTTTGCCAGTATTATAGAAGATGAATTTATCTTTTAATTCGTCATAGTGACTGTCACAAAAATCAACGTGCCCTTCATACGTAAAAAATAAAACGGGTTTTAGTTGTTCGTTACTGTAATTTTCTAACAAAATTTGTAATGCTTCTTCATTTGAGTCAGCAAAATATATTTTATCGGCATATACGCTTGTGTTGATGGAAGCAAAATGTCCTGATTCCTTATCTCGTATGACGATTGTTTTGACACCTTCTTGGCCTAAACTTCTAATTACTCCCAAAGGGTTAATGCCATCAGCACCAAAGTTTATGTATTTTCTATCTCTATAAATATCAGCCATATAACTTTTATCTTAAAATGTTAATAATTGCTTTTTTGATAATAAGTAAGTCTTTAATAAGAAGTGAAGTGAATGTCTTTTGTCGATGAATATCTACAACGATAACTCCTTTGTATTCATTGAACGTGTGAATACCATCATTTAAGATGCCGTGAGGAGGACGAATTTTACGAATCGATTGCAAATTCCACTTTGAATTGGAGTAAGAAATCTCTTTAATTTCTACGGCTTCTCCGTATGATCCAGGGCGACTATTTTGAGACGGACAATAAATGCGATTGTTGACGCAAAATAAATCTCCTGCCATTCTCATATTTTGCTTGTTGCTATGAAGAGATTCGCGCAAAGAGTATAAGCCTTTATCCTTGTTAAAACCATATATGTCCAAATAAAAATCATTTTGAGCTGCGGTAAACATCAGTGGCTCGTTCCAATAATTGGTAATTATGGAATCCCATACAATATCATCACATAGTTTTTCAACTCTAACAAGTTTGTCGTTTCCATTATCATCTTGTACTAATTCGTACAAATACCAAGCATGACTATAGGCACTTTCGGGTGCTACGAATATCTTATTGTCCTTACGTAAAATAAAAGGGAAACTCAAATGCCATGGTTCTTCTAACAGTATATCCACTTTCGTAATCTTCCATTCTTTCTTGTCAATAGTGAGTTTTGCAATCCTGCCTTTTTGAATGCTTTTATTCATTTCTTCTACCAACACAAAAATTTCAGTATCAGTGACATCAAGAATGAACGGATCTGCAAACCAAGTAGAGTCTTTGAATGGATTCTGTAATTCGATAAAATGAAGATGTTTGCCACTTACAACATCTTGCAGATTTTCTTCAAGAAAGGCAATATCCCATCTGGAAGAGCATAAACGAGATAATAAACTCATTATTTTGTTGTTTGTGGACTATCGGTTCCAAATAGTCCATTTTACACAACAAAAGCGTGGAACCTTATCTTGCTTATTCTTAGACTTGAGGTTCCGGAAAGACCCTGTTAACAAGAATAAGCCGTAATGTCTCCACGCCGATATGTACACATATCCCAAGATATGTAGGGTACACACCAACAAAGACATTTACCGCTCACTTGCTTTGGGTTAACGAAATTTTCCGGATTTCAAGTCTCCAAAACAAGCGTCAATAAACGCTTTTCACGATTCTTATCGAATCGCTTTTATGTCCGCAATGCCTTAATAAAGACAATAGGGAAAATACCCCTCCCTCAGTCCCGATGAAGACATTACGAGTGCAAAGGTACTGAAAAATATCAATATATGCAAATTTTAAATGATTTTGTTAGGGCAACCGCATCAAAAGTATAGTATGATGTTTTTAACATAAGCACAACATATTTGTATAACATCGGCTTTACCATCTATGTATGTTCTATGTATCCTACGTGTATCCTCTATGAATGTTCTGTCATAGACTCGACAGAGAAGGTTTCTTTGTCACTTTTCGTGCAAGAGTAGTGAGGCTCGATTGTTTCGATATTTCGAGGAACGATATTTCGAAGACTTGATGATTCGAGGAACAATATTTCGAGGAAGTGGTGGCATGAGAAATTGTTGAGGTGTTATAGATTATCAAAGTCACCTTTGAAGAGTACGCCAAAGATTGTTGAAAGAATACCGAGAGCAGCATTAGGACACGGTGAGGACACGGTGAGATCATACTTGTGAACCGAGCAGAAACCGAGCAGGAACCGAGCAGAAACCGATGTAGGTAGGGGGCAGATAGGGGGCAGGCAGGTGGCAAGCAGCGTCATTTTTTGCACTATTTTGCTGCGGTTGCCCTGTGATTTTGCTTAATGATTTCATTTTATCTCACACAAGGGCGGTGATGAAATAGTAGGTCATCATACCGCAACAGATGAGTTTGAGAATAGTGCCTGTAAGTAGTCCAACGAACGCTCCAAAGCCGGCTTTAATGGCTTCGTGAGCGTTCTTATTGTCGATTAATTCGAAGATAACTGCACCTATAAAAGGTCCGATAATGATACCCCACGGACCAAGAAACATACCTGCAATCAGTCCGATTGTACTACCCCATACGCCCATTTTGCTACCACCTAATTTCTTTGTCCCCCAAACAGGAACAACTGTGTCTAAAATGGTAACAACCACAGTTACAATACCCCAAATAATCAGGAATTTCCAACTAAACTGAACCATATCGGTTGCCTGTAATAACCAAAGTCCCCCGTATGCCAAGGGTACACCCGGGATAGCAGGAATAATACAACCGATAATACCTAAAAGCAAGCATAATGCTCCTAAAATAATAAGCAGATATTCCATAAAAGTCGTTTTTATTGGTTTATATAAGGTATTGATTTCATGAATTTATACGCAAAAATCGTGCAAAATAGATGTGGAATGGCGTATGTAGTTGTATATTTGAAAAAAAAGTTGTACCTTTGCACGATTTTTGTACGCAATACAAAGAAAAACACGTATGACCCCTATTGATCCACAAGAGATACTTCGTCGGCGCGATATGCGAGATGTATTGACCTTTACCATCGACCCAGCCGATGCTAAGGATTTTGACGATGCCCTTTCTTTCCGAGAGCAAGAAGATGGCACGTATCAAATAGGTGTGCATATTGCTGACGTGACACATTATGTCAAGCCTGGTTCCGACATAGATAAAGAGGCATACGATAAGAGTACAAGTGTCTATCTGGTGGACAGAGTTATCCCGATGCTACCGGAAGAATTATGCAACGATTTATGTTCGTTGCGTCCTAATGAGGATAAACTTTGTATGTCGGTTGTGTTCACCATCGGCAGAGACGGTAAGGTGCTGAAATATAAGATATGTCGTACCGTTATTTGTTCGAATTACCGTTTCACCTACGAGCAGGCACAAGATATATTGATGAATAAGTCGGATTTATCCGATGAAACCGTGAAAAAAGCGCTGAAAACTCTTAACTTTTTGGCACAGATTTATCGTCATAAACGTATCGCTGACGGAGCCTTGGAAATAGAGCAGGAAGAGGTGCGTTTCCGCTTAGATGATAAAGGTTTTCCCACAGATATTTATTTTGAAAAACCTACAGATTCCAACCATTTAATCGAGGAATGGATGTTGCTTGCAAACCGTACCGTGGCTGCCCACATGGGTGAACGCCCTTTTGTATATCGCATTCATGACGTACCAGATGCCGAGAAAATGCGTCATCTCAATTCGTTCAAACGGAAGATGGGAGATCGAGTTCAGCCGGAAGTTATTGATTTATTGACGATTCGTGCTATGGCTAAGGCTGTGTATTCTACGCAAAACATCGGTCACTATGGGTTGCAATTTACGCATTACACGCATTTTACTTCTCCGATTCGTCGTTATCCCGATATGATGGTGCACCGGCTGGTGGAGAAATATGTGCTTGGCGGTAAGCAGGAGAGTTTGCCGAAAGAGGCTTTGCAGGAAGCCTGTGACCATTGTTCGGAGATGGAGCAACTGGCGCAACAAGCGGAACGTGAGTCGATTAAGGAGTTTCAAGCGATGTGGATAACAGCACATATCGGAGAGGAATTTGAAGGAACGATTGCTAATGTCACGGATTTTGGCATGTTTGTACGGCTCAACGATTCCCATTGCGAGGGATTGATTCATATCGGGCAGGTTGTCAAAGATGATTTTATGCTTTATGATGAGAAGAATTATCGCTTGATAGCCGAGCAATCGGGTAGAACGTTTGTATTGGGCGACTCCGTTAAAGTACGTGTGATACGTGCTGACGTGGAGCAGAACCAGATAGATTTCCTGTTGGCTGATTATCCAACCAATGGCAATAAAGTAAAATATAATTGAGAATAACTAAATATTGAATGTATGAGAATAAAAGTTAGTAATGTAAATCCAACAGTTTGGCGTGAAGTTACAGTACATGCCAACCTCCCTGAGAACTTACACAAATTGCAAGAATTAGCCTACAATCTTTGGTGGGTATGGAACGCTGATGCCAAAAACATCTTCCGTTATATAGATGATGGTGCTTGGCATCGTGCACAATCTAATCCTATTGTACTACTGAATATGGTCAGTTACGACAGGATACAGGAATTGAGCAGGGATACTGTATTTATGGCGCAGTTAGACAAGATTTATGCTGAGTTCCGTGCTTATATGGACGCGCCGCGCGACACTACCAAACCATCTATTGCATATTTCTCCATGGAATATGGTTTATCTCATATCTTGAAGATATATTCCGGCGGTTTAGGTATTTTGGCAGGCGACTACCTCAAAGAAGCGAGTGACTGCAATGTGGATATGACTGCCATAGGTTTCCTCTATCGCTATGGTTATTTTACGCAGACGCTTTCACCGGAAGGACAGCAGATTGCCAATTACGAAGCACAAAACTTCAATAATCTGCCTCTAACGCAGGTGAAAAACGCAGATGGCACGCCCTTAGTGATTGAGGTGCCTTATCCAGATGCTGTGGTAAAGGCATACTTGTGGAAAGTGGCTGTAGGTCGTATCAACTTATATCTGCTTGATACCGATAACGAGATGAACTCCGAGTGGGATCGCCAGATTACGCACCAACTCTATGGAGGCGACTGGGAAAACCGTATCAAACAAGAGATTATGTTGGGTATTGGCGGTACGTTGGCTTTGAAGAAATTGGGTATCAAGAAAGATGTGTACCATTGCAACGAGGGACATGCCGCTTTGATGGGGCTGCAACGTTTGGTGGATTTGGTAGAAGAAGGACTGACGTTCAATCAGGCTTTGGAGGTAGTTCGTGCAAGCGGGCTATATACTTGCCACACGCCTGTACCTGCCGGTCACGACTATTTTGAGGAAGGCTTGTTCTATAAGTATATGGCAGGTTATGCCGAGAAATTAGGTATCGAATGGCATGATTTGATAGGTATGGGACGTGAGAATCCTGATGATAACAACGAGAAATTCTCGATGTCAGTATTTGCCTTGAATACTTGTCAAGAGGCAAACGGTGTAAGTAAGTTGCACGGCGACGTATCAAAGAAGATGTTTGCGCCTATTTGGAAAGGCTATTTCCCTGAGGAACTGCACGTTAGTTACGTGACCAACGGTGTACACATGCCTACATGGGCTGCCAGCGAGTGGAAAGAGGTGTATAAAAAGAATTTCCCGAAGGAGTGGTGGTATGATCAGTCCAATCTGGATATGTGGAAAGCCTATAACGATATTCCAGATGAGGAGATTTGGGCTACCAGAATGCATCTGAAGAACAAACTGATTAACTATATCAAGGAGCAGTTTAGGGAGAGTTGGATGAAGTCGCAGGGTGATCCTGCACGTATCGTCCGTGCGCTCAACGAGATGAATCCTAATAACCTGATTATAGGTTTCGGGCGTCGTTTTGCTACATATAAACGTGCTCACTTGCTCTTTACGGATTTGGAGCGTTTGGATAAATTGGTAAATAACCCTAATTATCCGGTACAATTCCTCTTTACGGGTAAAGCACACCCTGCAGATGGCGGTGGACAAGGTTTGATTAAGCGTATTATTGAGATTAGCCGTATGCCACAGTTCTTAGGTAAGATTATTTTCCTTGAAAACTACGACATGCGTCTTGCAAAACGTTTGGTCAGCGGTGTGGATATTTGGTTGAATACGCCTACACGCCCATTGGAAGCAAGCGGTACTTCCGGCGAAAAAGCGCAGATGAACGGTGTCTTGAACTTCTCTGTGTTAGACGGTTGGTGGCTTGAAGGCTATGTAAAGGGTGCAGGTTGGGCATTAACCGAGAAACGTACATACGAGAATCAGGCTCACCAAGACCAGTTAGATGCCGCTAATATCTATCAGATGTTGGAGAGCGAGATTATCCCGATGTACTATGCCAAGAATTCCAAAGGCTATTCTCCGGAATGGATACAAACCATCAAGAATTCGGTAACGAAGATTACGCCTCGTTTCACTACCAAGCGTATGATGGACGACTACTTTGCCAAGTTCTACAACAAGTTGGCTGAGCGTCATCATCTGTTGATGGAGGATAATTATAAGGTTGCCAAAGAGATTGCCGCTTGGAAAGAGAATATGGTGGCTCATTGGGACGAGATAGAGGTAGTTAAGATTGATATGCCGGAGGCATTATTGGACAATCCTAACGTAGGTAGTAAGTATCGTATAGCCGTAGAATTGGATACTAAAGGCTTGAACGACCGTGGTATAGGTATTGAGTTAGTGGCTATCCGTACCTCGTTGCATAATAATGATAAATTGTACGAAGTAACGCCTCTCCAGTTGGTTAAGGCAGAAGAGAGTCGTTTATTCTTTGAGACGAATTATCAATTGGATTATGCAGGCGGTATGAAGTTCGGGCTACGTATGTTCCCTAATAACGAACTCTTACCTCACCGTATGGACTTCTGCTTCGTCCGCTGGCTATAAAATGAGTATACGATGAGTATAGGATGAGTATAGGCTTAAAGGGGCTTAAAGATTAGTAGCACGATATATCCTGCGAGGCAAAGAGCGAGATAGATGAAGAATCCGATGCCTCGCGAACTATGTTCTCTTGAATAGAAAAAACTATTCAAGAGAATTGATAGTACCATTAATGCCAAAGGAAACCAACGGGTAAGGGTTGCTGTAGAAAAGAAGTCTGCCCAGACAAAATCTATTTTGTCAAACCAGATAGCGATACCGGCATATAACGCTACTAATAGCAGACCTATCAGACTTGCGAGAAAGGCTTTTCCGTCAAACGACTGGCGGCGTGCCAAAATGATATAGACCAATACAAGACTGAAAAGTAACGTCGGCAAGAAGTAAGACATTAGTCCTATCAGGATTGACGCGAGAAACGTCTCTTCCGCTGCGGAAGCATTCGTGTGATGGTCAACTTGCATCAACAAAAGATAAATACTCAGCCATGTGGCGGTAATGAGTTGCCCTTGCCAGCAAGTATGCCAAATGAGGCAAGTGGAAGTAAGCAGCAAGTAGATAAACCCCGAGAATAAATCATACATACGTGATATGCCACGTCTATAGCAGACGATAATCAGTTCTGCCGTATTAACGAGCATAAGCAAGAAGGTTGCGAGAGTAGAACCTAATGGCTGATCATGAAAAGAGGGTATCCACATACATATTGCCGCTACCGACAACAATATGATTGTCGGTAGTTGCAATTGCGTAATATGTCGCAGGATATATTTCACTCGATAAACCCTTTGCGGAGCAAGAGGTATTTCGGGTCAGCGTCTTTCCCGCGGAATTCACGATATAGTTCGTATGCTTCGCGTGTTCCGCCCTGTTCAAGCAGATGGTGGAAACGTTGTGCAACGTCAGGATTGAGTATATTGCCCGTCTCCTTGAAGGCAGCAAAAGCATCTGCATCGAGAACAGCCGACCATGTATAACTATAGTAGCCTGCTTCGTAGCCCGTTGTGAAGATATGGTTGAAGAAGGTAGAGCGATAGCGGGAGATAATCTCTGGAATCATATTCATCTTTGCCATCGAAGCAGCCTCAAACGCCTCAACATCAAGATTATCAGCATTTGTAAGCGTGTGATAGTCCATATCCAGAATAGAAGCGCAGAGCAGTTCCGTCTCTACAAAACCTTGGTTGAACTTAGAAGCACGATTGATTTTCTCAATTAACGAATCAGGAATCACTTCGCCCGTAGCGTAATGGAAAGCGTAGGTTCGCATAATTTCCGGTTCGTAGCAATAGTTCTCCATAAACTGGCTTGGCAGTTCCACGAAATCGCGCGGGGTATTCGTGCCGGCAAGTGATTGGTAAGTAGCCTTCGACATCAAGCCATGCAAGGCATGTCCAAACTCATGGAAGAGCGTTTCTACATCGTCCATCGAGAGCAAGGAAGGATTATCCTTAGTAGGCTTGTTGAAGTTACCTACGTTAACGATTACAGGGCGATGGTCAACACCTTCAGCATCTACAAACTGGTGGCAAATATCATTCATCCAAGCCCCCGGACGTTTGCCTGCACGCGGGAAATAGTCGGTATAAAGTATGCCTACTAATTCGCCATTGGCGTCGGTTACCCGGAATACTTCTACTTCCTTATTATATACAGGCATGTCTTTGATTGGCTCAAATTGCAAGCCATATAGTTTGGTAGCCAAACCAAAAGCACCTTTGCGTACATTAGAAAGTTCAAAGTAAGGTTTGAGTTGTTCCTCATCGAGGTCGAATTGTGCTTTGCGCAGTTTCTCGGAGTAGTACCACCAATCCCATGGTTGCAGTTCTTCTCCCGGGTAATCTTGATTGAGCAGTTCTTGCAGGGCTGCGGCTTCACGTTTGGCAGCAGCAAGGCTGGGCTCCCAAACCGATTGCAGGAAAGCAGTAGCGGTCTTGGCATCTTTAGCCATGCAATCTGCAAGGATATAATCTGCAGGGCAGTTGTAACCAAAGAGTTGCGCTTTCTCGATACGGAGTTGCATCGTGCGGCGGATAATCTCTTTGTTGTCGAACTCGTTGTCGTGGTTGCCACGAGTGGTATAAGCCATCAGCAGTTCTTTGCGCAACTCGCGATTTTCGCAATATTGAAGCACAGGCGTGAAACTGGTACGTTTCGGGGTAAAGAGCCAAGCATCTGCTCTGCCGGCTGCTTCGGCTTCTTCTTTGGCTGCGGCTTTAGCGCTTTCGGGCAAACCAGCCAATTCAGCCTCATCGGTAACGAAGAGTTGATAAGCATTCGTCTCGGCTACTACGTTGTTGCCAAACTTCAGGCTGAGAAGACCTAATTCTTGGTTAATAGCCTTGAGACGTTCTTTCTTGTCCTCTGGCAAATTAGCACCATTCTGAGCAAACGATTTGTAGGTTTCTTCCGTAAGGCGCATCTGTTCGGGTGTCAGATTGAGGTCGTGACGTTGGTCATATACGGCTTTAACGCGCTCAAAGAGGGCTTGGTTAAGAATAATTCCGTCGCTAAGTTCGCTAAGCATAGGAGATATTTCTTCTGCAATAGCATTCATTTCATCGTTTCCATCGGCTTCCAAGACATTATAGAAAGCCCCGGATACATGGTTAAGCAAACTGCCACAGCGGTCAAGAGCCACGATGGTATTTTCAAAAGTAGGCGCCTCCGTATTGTTGACGATAGCGTCAATCTCTTCGTTCTGTTGCTTGATAGCCTCTTTGAAAGCCGGCATGTAGTGTTCTAAACGAATCTTGTCGAAGGCAGGAACACCATAAGGCGTCTCTTCGTTAGAGAGTAAAGGATTTTGATTGTGATGACAGGACATCATAGCAAGAAGGGTAATACCCAAAATAAGTGATTTCTTCATATTATTGTATTTTTACGTTTTTGCGCATAGATTCGCGTATGATAGACCTCAGTTCAGCCGAGCGTGTATCTACATCTCGGTGGAAGAGCGGCTTAAAGTCTTGAGCATACCGGCACTTAGCAGGTTTGATTTTCAGGTCGTCAAACGTACCCGTTACATCTACACCTATGTAGAGTGGCGAGAGCAAAGATACATGGTAGTCGAAGGACATATCCAAGTTATGTCGTCCGCCAAGGGCTGCCATATAATTATCTATGCTGACGCAGAAAGGATAGATATCTATCTCGTCTTTATATAGTGTGATTTCGGCAGAAATACTATCTACTTTGTTCTCCGTCTTCTTATTGAACATCAAGAGTTTCGAAATAGTAGAGAAGGTCTCGTTATCCAATACGACAAGGTCTTTACCAAACAACGAACAAGCACCACGCAGGGTAGATGTCTTGAGTTGGTATTTCGCATTAAGGTACGTTTCAGCCGCAAGGTGAAACTCGGCTTCTCCTTTGAAAGAGCGGAGCATCGGCATCATCGTATCCAATTGCGGAATCATAGAGATAAGTTCCTTGATATTCACATCTAACATGTGGTAATCCAAACCTACGTAGATATGATTGCGTCTTGGAGTACGGTACATAGCCGTCAATTGGAGTTTCGCCGCATTACATACAAACCCCATCTCTTCCAACACCAGAATACCATCTTTGATGTAGATACGTCCTCCTAAGTTGTATGCCGTTTCATTAAAGATTTCGGCTTCTTTAATCTGGGTGGTAAGCGTCAGATCAACCGATGTTGGTACCATGAACGGATTAGCCTCTTTCTCCGTTGATTCCGTTTCCGCACCAGCAGAAGAGGCATTAGCAGAAGAATTGTCGGCAGCCGTTTCCTCCGTCTCTTCCGAACCTTTATCGGCAGAGAAGAGTGCCATTAGTTCGTTAGCGTCGGTATGATTGGATACAAAATTCAGTTCGCCTTCTAACATTCCCTCTTTCCGCATCCATTTATCGGCATTCTTGATTTCGCCCGAAAGCGAGAAGTCGGAATTACCCAATACGATTTGTGAGTTAGCGATATTGAAGTCACGGTTGGTATATGAGAACGTGATTTGAGGCACTTGTACCTGTTTCGGCAGAGCCTTCATGTCCGCCAAGGCGGAATGGACATCGAACTTGAGTGTCGGATTCCATTTGAGCAAGATATTCTCTCCGTTCTTATTGTAGCGAGCCGAAGCATCAATAGCCACTTTTTGCGTAGTAAGGTGCATATCCTCACCCATATTGGCTTCTAAACTATTGGTATGGATAGAAGCCTGCAGGCGTGGTGTCGTTTTATCCCGTCTTCCCCCACTAATGCCTGCTTCTATGCTTGAGTTACTGAGGTGTGCCTTGATATTCGTATAGTAACCACTTAAGTCGTCAAATGCTACTTTCGCTTTCAAGACAGGGATATGGGTGGTATCTTTCGTATCGTACTCGGCATAGGCGTTGATACGTGGTGCTTTCATCGTGGCTGCCAAACTATCCATCGAAGCCGTCAGCGGATCGGAAGAGGTTAATGCCACGTTAGCCGTCAGAACAGGGTTGCCGTTGAGCAGGTTTCCTGCTTCTACCGTGAGCGTAGATTGTCCTAAAGCAGCCTGCAAAGAAGATTGCTGCTCAAAGTTGAGTTTATCTATATTCATCGTGGCGCTCAACCAATCGACAGTCTTGCGTGAAGGTTTGCTGTTCGGAATCTCAAACTGTAGTTTCGTAGCAGGCAGAGATGCCACCATACTATCCATACGGAAATCTATGTCGTTCAGTTTGAGTTCTCCTGTGATGTGTCCTTTCTCAAGGTGCATGCCTGTCAGGTCGGAGAGACGAATCTTGGCACTTGCTTTACCTCGGGTACGTCCATCAAGAATCATCTTCTCGGGCAGGAAATACGCCACATCGGGCAGATTGACATCAAGGTTGAGAGTGAGGTCAAGCAACATATCGCTCATCAGTTCTTTTACTTCTCCTGAGGCTGTGAATTTACTTTGTTTTGTCTTGGCATTTAAGTCGTGGAGTTGCACGAAAGAAGCCGTACTATCATTCAAGTCGATATGTGCATCGGCATACAGATTGAGGTCGCGCAGGACATACGGAATCGGTTTGTATTGTGCCTGAGCATCTTCTAACGTAAGCGTAGCATCTACAAGCGGCATTTGATTTTTGGCATAAGTACCCACAATATCCGCTTTGAGTTGCAGTTGTCCGTCTGCCTTTATATCTTTGAGTGAAGAGGTAATGGCGGAAGGCAAGAGTGAGAGAAGCGGTTTGATTTGCCATTTGCCCGTCTCTACACGCATATCCAAGAGAATAGAATCGCCAATATCTGCGGTTCCATCGAGAGAAAGTGCATACTCGTTGATGGCTAACGAAGCATCTTTCAGGCGGAAGTGCATCGTGTTGAGATTGGCTTCTGCAGGTACTTTTAGCGCCAACTTGAGATGGTCGGCATAGTTCACATCTTTGAGCGAAGCGTTTACGTCTTCCGACTTGAGGGAAAGCATAATATCGTCCCAACTGCCAATCTTCGATTCGATTCGCGTATCAAACAGAGAAGCCTCTATCGTGTCCTTGCGATCGATAAAGGTTAACGTATGCGCGTTAAGGGCAAGTTTGTTTACGCTAATCTCATCAAATGGCAAAGAGAACGCAGTAGTATCTTCTTCGATGGAATCGGGCGAAGTAACGAATATATCAAAGTTGGTGTCGCCTTCTTGGTTAATGAAGATATTGGCTTGCATATCAGGTAAACTGAGTTCGCGCACAACTAAGTTTTTGCGGAAAAGGAACTCCGTCACATTCACGGTAGCCACAACCTCGGGTGCTGCCAAAAGGGTGTCCGACTGTGCATCAGTCATCGGATTGATCAGGTAGAGTCCATCTATACGAAGCCCAAACTCAGGGAAGGCGGAGAAGAACGTCAAATCCACATCGCCAACTTGGTGTTCACAACGGATAAACTTATCCGCTACTTGCCGCACAATAGGCGTTAAGCGCTCAGGCGTGAATACCACCCAAACAGCAATCGAAGCAGCAATAATCACGACGCCTAACAGGGAGGCAACCGTAATGCCAAAGATTTTGAGGAAGCGTTTCATCGTAGAACTATTGTTTTGAGAACGTGTGTTGTACTTTATAATTATCCCTATAGATGAGTTGAGTATTGGTTAGTTTCTCTATTGTATAAACTTTAGGAATATCCGCCCAACCATAATCCATAAATTCAATTCTATTTAAGTCATTTGTTAGTAATTTCCACTTAAACCAACCATTTCCATGTTGTATTAAATCTTCACGATGGACATCATCTGCTTCGTCCCATTCGTAGCCATACTGATACTCCTTCGAATCGTCCCATTCGGTAGTAAAACAAACATAGGCTTGTGTGCCATCTTCTAGCCAAGTACCGATAAGGTCTTGAGAGGAGAAAGTAACATCTTTACCGCCAAACAAGTCGCAGGCAGTAAAACTCAAACAGAGCAGAAAAATGAATAAACCACTAAACTTTTTCATATACGTGTGTGTTAATTATGTTACGTTTTTTGAAAGTTACGCTTTTTTGATATTGATTTCTACGGTATATCCGTCCATTTCCAGCATTTCTGCATTCGCAATTCCGGATACTAATACGATGTCGGTTGCCAACACTTGCGAAGCGATGTACTCTTTGAAATGGCAGACGGCATTGGCGATTTGCGGTAATTGTTGCAACTCAATCACGATGCGGTCGGTAATCTCCAATCCGCTACTTTTACGCAGGTTCTGGATACGATTGATAAGTTCGCGTGCGATACCTTCTTCGATAAGCGCATCATTCAATTCAATATCCAAAGCAATCGTCAGTTGTCCTTCATTCATAACCAGCCAACCCGGCATATCTTCGGTAAGAATCTCTACGTCCTCGGGAAGCAAGGTGTAATTTGGCAAGTTGGAAAGCGAAACGTCAAAGCGTCCTTCCTGCTCAAATTGGGCAATGTTTTCCTGACTCATTTTCCCGATGAAATCGGCTAAATCCTTCATCGCTCCGCCGACTTTCTTACCCAATACTTTGAATTGAGGTTTAATCTTCTTGACCAAGCGAATCTCGGACTCTTCCGCACGTACAATCTGCAATTCTTTTACGTTTACTTCGTTGCGAATCAGTTCTTCTACGCGCAGCAGGGCTTGTAGCGTCAGGTTGTCCCCCACAGGAATAACGGCTTTCTGCAACGGTTGGCGTACATTCTTCTCGGCACGTTTGCGCAGGCTGAGAATCATCGAAGTGGCTTGTTGTGCCAATGCCATAGAACGTTCCAAATCCGTATTGATAAGCGCCTCATCGGCCACAGGCCATTGGCTAAGATGTACTGTTTCACCCGTCAAGTCGCGATAGAGACGGTCGGCATAGAACGGAGCGTTAGGCGCCATCAGTTGAGCAATCGTCTTGAGGCACGTGTAGAGAGTAAGATAAGCAGCATTCTTGTCTTCGTTCATTTCTCCTCCCCAGAAACGTTTACGGTTGAGACGTACATACCAGTTGCTGAGGTCGTCCTGTACGAAATCGGAAATAGCACGTCCCGCCTTGGTAGGCTCGTAGGTCTCGTAGTCCTCTGTAACCTCCTTGACAAGCGAATTGAGTTTCGATAAAATCCATCTATCAATCTCTTGAAAACTGCTTGAGTTTCCGATGAGCTTTCGATGAGCTTCCGATGAGCTTCCGATACAGGTAGCCGGCAGCCAGCCGTCCACATTAGCATAGAGAGCAAAGAAGCCGTAGGTATTATAGAGCGTTCCAAAGAATTTCCTGCGAATCTCCTCGACACCTTCAGGGTCGAACTTGAGATTGTCCCACGGCGAAGAATTAGTAAGCATATACCAACGAACAGGATCGGCTCCGTATTTATCCAAAGCCCCAAACGGATCGATAGCGTTTCCGAGGCGTTTGGACATCTTATTTCCGTTCTTATCGAGTACTAAGCCGTTGCTGATGACGTTCTTATAAGCCACTTTGCCTTCAATCATAGTATGGATAGCATGCAGGGTGAAGAACCAACCACGGGTTTGGTCAACCCCTTCGGAAATGAAGTCGGCAGTACGCGGTGCGTCCGTGTTCTCAAACGGATAGTGGTTTTGTGCGTACGGCATAGCACCACTATCAAACCACACGTCAATCAAGTCGGTTTCACGGCGCATCGGTTTGCCCGAAGGCGAAACGAGAATGATGTCATCTACGTACGGGCGGTGAAGGTCAATCACGCTTGGGTCGTAGTTCTCTTTGGAGTAATCGCCAACCTTGTGTTTGGTCCACGGATTGGCTTTCATCAATCCCGCCTTAACAGACTTGTCTATCTCGGCAAAGAGTTCTGCGATACTGCCGATACAGATTTCTTCTTTTCCGTCTTCGGTTCGCCAGATAGGCAGAGGTGTTCCCCAATAGCGGCTGCGGCTGAGGTTCCAGTCGTTCAGGTTCTCCAACCATTTGCCGAAACGTCCCGTACCCGTGGAAGCAGGCTGCCAATTGATGGTATCGTTGAGCCTCATCATGTCCTCACGGGCTTTCGTGGAGCGGATAAACCACGAATCCAACGGATAATACAGGACAGGTTTGTCGGTTCGCCAGCAATGTGGGTAGGTATGCACGTGTTTCTCAATCTTGAAGACACGTCCGTCCTGCTTCATCTCAATACAGAGACGGATATCAAGATTCTCGTCCTTCTGGGCTGCGGCTTCGTCGTATTTGCCGTCAACCGTATATTTCGGGTCGAAGGCGTTTTTGACGAATTGACCGGCATATTGCCCGTAAAGAGCAAGGTTGACGTTATCCTTTACGTATTGCTCATCAAGGTCCTCCACCTTCCAATATTTTCCGGTAAAATCGACCATAGGACGCAATCCGTAATTCTTGGTTTTGAGATACATACCCGGAATACGTGCGGCATCACCCACTTTCTTATCGTCGGCACCAAAGGTAGGCGCAATATGCACAATACCCGTACCGTCTTCCGTTGTGACATAATCGCCCGGAATGATACGGAAAGGAGTGCCGTTGGATTGCTCGTCCAAAGCCACAGGTTTCATCCAAGGGAAGAGTTGATTATACTCGATTCCAACGAGATCAGTACCCTTTCCGCGCCAGATGATATTTGGCTGAATATCCTTGCCCTCTTCGTCCTTTTGGATAAGTTCCTTGGCATAGGCTTGCAGACGTGCTTCTGCAAGAATGATAATCTCTTTCTCGCATTGGATAGCGATATAATCAATCTTCGGACCTACGCAAAGGGCTGTATTGCTTGGCAACGTCCATGGAGTAGTCGTCCAAGCGATACAATAGACAGGCAATCCCGCTTGTGATAAGGTCTTAACGACATTATTACCGGTAGCCTTCAATAGGAAACGGGCGGTACACGTGGTATCTTTCACGTCGCGATAGCAGCCGGGTTGGTTGAGTTCGTGGCTGCTGAGCCCCGTTCCTGCTGCAGGCGAGTAGGGCTGAATGGTATAGCCCTTGTAGAGATAATCCTTCTCATAGAGTTGTTTGAGAAGATACCAAAGCGTTTCGATATACTTGTTGTCGTAAGTGATATACGGGTTCTCGAGGTCCACCCAATAGCCCATGCGTTTAGTCAGGTTAGTCCATTCCTGGGTATATTTCATTACCTCTTTGCGGCAAGCGGCATTATATTCGTCCACGGAAATCTTTTTTCCGATATCTTCCTTGGTGATGCCGAGCATTTTCTCTACGCCCAATTCTACGGGCAATCCGTGGGTGTCCCAACCCGCTTTACGCAACACGCCATAGCCTTGCATCGTCTTGAAACGGCAGAACGTATCTTTGATGGTGCGGGCTAAGACGTGGTGAATGCCCGGCATACCATTTGCCGAAGGAGGACCTTCAAAAAAGATATAACTGCCTTTTTTCTTGCTGTCGATGCTCGTTTTGGCATCTTCCTGCAGTTTTTCAAAGAGATGTTCCTGTTCCCATTGCTCCAGCACTTCCCTGCTGACAGCGGACAAGTCTAAACCTTTGTATTCGTTAAAATGTTTCATATAGAAGTATGTATTTGTATGCGCACTATAATGCAAAATAATAATTAGCCTACAAAGGTACAACATTTTTGCGATATACGCAAATGAAAAGTACGATTTTAAGACAGAAAGGCAACTATAACGTGCAAAGTGGAAACGAATAACGTTTTATTTGCGGTAAAAATTGCAACTTACTTGCGCATTTGAAAAAATAGTTGTATCTTTGCATGCTAAATTTGGATAAGTATGCAAAAAAGTATTATCATCTTCGCTATGTTATGTCTGCTGAGCCCGGTCTTTGCGGACGATGTTATTTATCTCAATACCGAACAATTCAAGGAGCGAATCTTTGATTACACGAAGGAAAAAGAGTGGAAATACAAAGGTAAAAAACCATGCGTAATCGACTTCTATACCACGTGGTGCGGACCATGTAAACGCCTTGCGCCTATTATGGAAGAACTGAGTCAGACCTATTGCGACAAAGTGATTTTCTACAAAGCCGATGCGGAAGTGGAAAGAGAACTGAGTTATGTATTCCAAATCAACAGTTACCCCAGCGTAATCTATATCCCGAAAGAAGGCAGACCGATGATGCTGAAAGGACTATATCCGAAGCCCAACATCATTCAGATAATTGACGAGTTCCTCCTCGGCAAGCCTAAAGAGACAAAGTAAGTTGAACGTGCATAGTGGACTAATTAACAGAAATTCAGATGGAAGTAGAATTAATTTTATTGGTATTGAGTTTGCTATTCTTTGCAAGCATTTTTTCTGACCGAATCGGGAATAAATATGGTGTACCTGCCCTGCTGCTTTTCCTTGCGGTAGGTATGGTGTTCGGACCAGATGGTTTCGGCAAATGGCTGCGCGAGGACGGTGTGGGCTTTATCTCGAATATCAGTATTGACGGGGCGCAAGCCATTGGTACGGTGGCACTTTGCGTCATTCTATTTTCCGGCGGAATGGATACGAAATTATCGGATATTCGTCCCGTTATGAAGCAGGGTGTGATATTGGCAACGATAGGTGTTTTGCTGACGGCACTCATAGCAGGCACGTTGATTTATTTTATTTTCGGTTGGATTAATGCCTTGGCTTCGGTAGGTTTTGCCGTGGCTCTGCTGATGGCAAGTACGATGTCTTCGACCGATTCGGCAAGTGTGTTCTCCATTCTGCGAACCAACGGGGTGGGGCTGAAACATAACCTCCGTCCGCTGTTGGAATTAGAGTCGGGCGCTAACGACCCCATGGCATACGTTCTGACCGTCACGCTCATAGGTGTTGTAACGGCTACAACGAAGCAAGTAACAGGACTCAGTATATTGCAAGAGATTGTTATTCAATTGATTATGGGTGCAGTTATCGGATTTGGTTTCGGTAAGGGTGCTATCGCTCTGATGCGTAAAGTACGTCTCAGTAACGAGTCGCTTTATCCGATAATGATTCTGACATTCTGCATCTTTATCTTCGCCGTAACTCACTATTTTAAGGGTAACAGTTATCTCGCCGTATATATGGGCGGACTGATGATAGGCAACAGTAAATTCACCCGAAAGCGCCAAACCAAATCGTTCTTTGACGGACTCACTTGGCTCAGCCAATTGCTGATGTTCTTGATGTTAGGTCTGATGGTGAAGCCTCATGAACTCTTTAATTGGCAAGTGTGGCTGCCGTGCCTGATTATCAGCATTGTGATGATTTTTATTGCTCGTCCGTTGTCGGTTTTCATTTGTCTTGCGCCCTTTAAGGAATTTCGCGGTAATGATAAAGCGTTGGTCAGTTGGGTGGGACTGAAAGGGGCTGTACCGATTATCTTTGCTATTCTCTGCATGTCGCACCATGTACCGCATGCCAACCTCATCTTTAATGTGGTATTCGCTTGTACGTTGGTATCGCTTCTCGTGCAGGGCACGACCTTGAGTAAGATGGCAGAAAGTCTGCACCTCTCAATGCCCAGCAAAGAGGAGAAGCGTCTTCTACATTTCGATATGGACCTGCCGGAAGAGATCGAATCGTCCGCTACCGAAAAAGCCGTTACGGCAGAGATGTTGGCTAACGGTAACCGCTTGATGGATATGCAGATACCACGACAAACGCTGGTTATCATGGTACGCCGTAATGAGGAGTTTTTTGTGCCGACAGGTAGTAGCGAACTACAAGAAGGCGACCAACTATTGGTGATTGCAGATAAAGATGCCGAGGCTGCCAAGAAACTGCAAGATGAGGAAGATGCCGTAGAACTGAAAGATTGGAGCCTGCAGTTGCTAAATAATACGACTACTTTTGTGCGTGACAATTGGCGCAAATTAGTAAATGGCGAAAAACGTATAAAGAAATGACCATACTAACGATAGAAACCAGCACTACGGTTTGTTCCGCAGCCATCACGGTTGGCGGTATACCCGTGGAGAAACGCATGAACCTCTGCGACGGCAATCATGCCCGTCAATTGCCGTTGTTCATAGACGAGATTCTGCGTGCTGTAGCGGAACGCGGGCTGAACGTTGAGGCAGTTGCTCTTTCGGAAGGTCCGGGCAGTTATACCGGTTTACGCATAGGTGCCAGTACCGCTAAAGGTCTGTGTTACGGCTTAAACGTGCCATTGTTGCCTATCCCTACGCCACAGGTGCTATGTGCATCGTTTGCTGCGCAGAGAGGCAACGATATTCCTCGTAATGCTCTCCTTTGTCCGATGATTGATGCGCGGCGCATGGAGGTCTATACGGCTCTGTATAATGCTAATTTGCAGCAGGTTATGCCTATAGAAGCCAAGATTATTGATGCGGATAGTTTCGCGGATAGATTGGCAAAACAACCGATAGTTTTCTTTGGCGATGGGGCTAAGAAATGTCAATCGGTTATCAAATCGCCTAATGCGTATTTTGTGGACGATATCGTTCCTGATGCACAATATATGGGCGTTTTAGCCGAGCAGATGGCGGCAGATACGACACGCCAAGATATTGATATTGCCTATTTTGACCCATTATATATTAAGGAGTTCGTTCCGGCTCCAAGTCATGTGAAAGGATTGAATTGATTTGAAACGTCTCTTTATCGACATAGTATGTATAGGTTGCTTAGCCTTGCTTTTTCCCTCGTGTTCCACGCAGAAGAATACGCAGGCTACGCGTTCGTTTCACCAGACCAAAGTGAAATATAACATCTTCTATAACGGCAATTTAGCCTATGAAGACGGCTTGCGCTCTATCAGTACGGCTAACGAGGACAATTATTCTACTTACCTTAACCTCTATCCTGTGTCGAATCACGACGCTGCCAAAGCTTCTGAATCGCAGATGAATAAGACGATTGAGAAGTGCCGCAAATGTATCAAACTTCATTCTATCAAGTCGCGTCCCGTACCCGACCCCAAGCGCCGTAATGACCCCGAATACAAGCGTTGGCTCAAGCAAGAGGAGTTTAATAACCAAATGGGAGATGTGTGGATCCGTTTGGGCGAAGCGGAGTTTCATAAGGGTGATTTCTTAGGTAGTGTGGGCACTTTTACGTATGTGATTCGCCACTATGAGTACGATCCGGACATCATAGCCCGTTGCCAGTTATGGATTGCCCGTGCCTATGCGGAAATGGGCTGGTTATACGAGGCGGAAGATATGCTCAAGAAAGTGAAGGTAGATGACCTCAATCATAAACATTCTGCCCTTTATGCCGCTACCAATGCCGATGTGCTGATGAAGACAAAGCATTATCATGAGGCTATTCCTTTCGTCAAGATTGCCACTCCGAATGAGAAGCGCACGATTTACCGTCCGCGTTTTCAATATGTTCTTGCCCAACTCTACGAAGCAGAGAATAAGCGGCAAGAGGCAAGTGAAGCCTATACGAAAGTGATTCGCCTTGCGCCTCCTACCGTGATGGATTTTAATGCCCGTATCCATCGGGCGCAATTGCAGGGAAAAAACAGTATCCGCACGTTGGAGAAAATGGCAAAGCAGAGCAAGTATAAAGACAATCAAGACCAGATTTATGGTACGATAGGCGATATTTATCTCTCTACGAAAGATACAACCAAAGCCCTGCAATCTTACCAATTAGCCATCGAGAAAAGCACGAAGAACGGTATGCCGAAGGCTGCGGTATTAGTGACAGCAGGCGACATCTATTACGAATTGCGCAACTATAAAGATGCACAGCCATGCTATCGTGAAGCCACAACGATACTGCCCTCTACGGACGAGCGTTATGCACGTGTGCAACACCGGTCGGAGACATTAGACGAACTGATTGCCCAGCAGGAGATTGTTTTGCTGCAAGACTCGCTTCAATACCTTTCCACTTTGAGCGAAGAGGAGCAGCGGAAGGTGGCGGAAAAGATTGTGGAAGACCTCAAAGCCGCAGAGGAGAAGGCGGAAGAAGATGCCAAACAGGCTGCCCGTGATGAGGAATTAGGAGGTATCAGTAGTGTAGATACACGCGGTATGTTCGGTGGCGGAGCCAATTCGGGCGAATGGTATTTCTATAATGCCCAACTGATTAAGGGCGGTAAGCAGGATTTTACGAAGAAATGGGGTAACCGTCCTTTGGAGGATAACTGGCGTCGTCGTAGCAAAGCAGCCAATAGTTCGTTTGTGGAGATTCCTTCGGAGCAATCCCTTGATTCTATTCCGTTGGATTCGGTGTCTTCAGATAGTACGCAAGCGCAAACTAAGCCTAAGGTGAACGACCCGCATGATGTAGAATATTACCTGCAACAGATTCCGAAGACGCAAGAGGACTTGGCTTTGTCAGACAGTATGATAGAGCATGCTTTATTCGAGATGGTGTATATCTATCGTGATAAGGTGGAGGATTTTGCTCTTGCAGATGAGACACTTGAAGAGTTAGCGCGTAGATTCCCGAAAAGCGGGTTGTTGGTAGATTTGTACTACATGAAGTATCTTGATGCCCTCAAGACCAATGATACCTTGGAGGCAGAGCGTTATCGTCAACTTATTATTGCCAATTATCCCGATTCCAAGCAAGCGTCTATCGTGGCGCAACCCGACTATTTCGAGCGTCTGCAACGTATGACTGCCGAGCAAGATTCGCTTTATGAGCAGACTTATAAGGCATATAAGACCAATGATTTTGCTACGGTAAAAGCGAATAAGCAACAAGCAGAAACGGATTATCCGTTATCGCCTCTGATGCCACGCTTCCTGTTCCTGAATGCGGTATCTGTAGCGCGTACGGAGGGACAAGATGCTTTTGCCGACCAGTTGCGCGACCTTGTGAAACGTTATCCGGAAAGCACTTTGGGAACGAAAGCGAAGGATATGCTTGCTATGATGGGACAGGGTATGGAAAGCCAGCAAGGCGCCTCGTCTTCGTCGTTAGAGGAATTACGTGGACAATCAGCGGAGGAAGAGACACTTTCGGATACCATTTCCGACAAGACGTTCTCCGAGGAGAAACGTACACCAAGCGTTGTAATAATCGCTATCAACGAAACGGACGAGAAGGTACTGAACGAATTGCAATATCAAGTGGCGCTATTTAACTTCTCGCAGTTCCTTGTGCGTGATTTCGACCTATTCAAGATGCCTGCTTTTGGCGAGGGAAGTGCATTACGTATAGCAGGTTTGGAGAGTTTAGACGAGGCGATTTGGTATATGGGTATGATGCAGGAAAATGCAGAAGTGAAGGCTGAGATAGAACGTTTAGATGCTCGATTGATTCCGATTACAGAGGAGAATTATCCACTTATTCCTACTACGTATTCGGAGGAAGAATATGCAGATTTTTTAAAAAAAGTTTGCACATTTGAAAAATAAGCAGTACCTTTGTAGTCCCATTTGGGAAGGACTCGCAATAATAGCGCAGCAACCTTCTTGGAATGGCAATCGCCCAAAGGGGTGTATAAATATATAAAAGGAGGAAACGCTGAGCGTTTCCGACGACGGGATGTGGCGCAGTCCGGTAGCGCAACGGTCTGGGGGACCGGA
>JAKSNN010000080.1 GCA_024399755.1 Paludibacteraceae bacterium
TCGCTGCCCAGGATATTCCATTCGCCCAGTATGCAAGTAGGTTGCAAATGAGGAGGGAGTACAAATCCTCGTACCACTACCGTACCGCTCTATACTCTCACCGAACCCTCATAGTCCTTTTGTGGTTTTGAGTTGAAATTATTTTCTTTGACCTATAAATTTACAATTTTACTCATTTACAAACGTACAAAGAGAGGTAAAATGCCGTAATTTTGAAAAAAAAAACACAAAAGATTTGTGGATATCAAAAAAATGTAGTACCTTTGCACGCTTTTTCCACTATAAGCGACCTCAAAAAATGGAGTAAAACTTCCAAAAAGAGATGGCGAGGAGTGGGAGAACCAATTATTACGAGTTAATAACCCGTCCTCGGGAGAGGACATAAATACAAAGAAAATGAAACGTACATTCCAACCTTCCCAGCGCAAACGTCGCAACAAACATGGTTTCTTAGAGAGAATGGCAACCGCAAACGGTCGTCGCGTTTTGGCAGCCCGTCGCGCCAAAGGACGTAAACGTCTAACCGTAGCAGACGAAGGACGTCACAAGTTCTAATCGTTTGCAGCGCAAGTAGCGGCTCAGGCATCAACCTATTGCCGCGCAAATTAAGTTACGCAATAATAGGGAAAAGAGAGCGCTCTCCTTTCCCTTATTTTGCAATAAAAAGATAAGTAACTAATACCTATACCCCCTATGCAAACTACACGACAACAGAAAATCGCCCGCCTCATCCAAAAAGATTTGAGCGATATATTCCTTCGCTACGCGCGTACGCTCACAAACACCCTTATCTCCGTGAGCGAGGTGCGTGTGTCCCCCGACCTCGCTATAGCCCATGTGTTCCTCAGTATCTTCGTAGGCGGCAACGACGCGACACAACGTGCCGATGCAGCCCGCAAAGTACTTGACCACATCAACGACGAGAAATCCAAGTTCCGCTTCGAGATGGGGAACCTTGAGCGCCATCAACTGCGAATCATACCCGAACTGAATTTCCATCTTGACGAGACCATCGACAAAATGGAACGCATCGACACCCTGCTTTCACAAGGCAACTAATGCGTAGCGCTTGGCAAATAGCATGGCGGTACCTGTTCTCGAAGAAAGGACACAATGCCATCAATATCGTTAGCGGCGTCTCCGCTGCTGCGGTATGCGTCGTCACGGCGGCTATGATCTGCGTGCTGAGCGTGATGAACGGCTTTGGCAACTTGGTGGAACAGATGTTCTCGGAGTTTGACCCCGACATTCGCATTACGTCCGCCACAGGCAAGAGTTTCTCCACAGACAGCCCCGCTTTCCAATCGCTACCGTCGCTTCCGTACGTCGCCACAATGAGTGAGCAAGTATCGGAAACCGCCCTCATTCAATACAAAGACCATCGCATGCCCGCCAAGTTGATGGGTGTAGATGGTCATTTTCAGGAACTGACACATATCGACTCCATCATCACAGACGGCTGTTATTCCGTGTATGACGGCGCATTTGAGCGTGCCGTATTAGGACAAGGCTTGGCATCACAGTTGGGCATGAACGCGCATTTCGTGGGAGGAATCCACATCTATGCGCCAAAACGTGTGGGGAAGGTGAACCTAATGCGCCCCGACGAGAGTTTTCAGGAGGCGTCCGCGTTTATTGCGGGCACTTTTGCGGTCAATCAAACGGAATACGACGACCAACTAATGCTCGTGTCCATCGACTTGGCACGTGACCTGTTTCAGTACGATTCACTAACCGTGACTTCGCTTGGGCTTCGCCTCCAAGACGACGTGTCCGTGCAAGTTGCCAAGAAAGACCTGAAAGCACGATTAGGCGAGGCTTATACCGTGGCAGACCGCTATGAGCAACAAGAGGACTTTTTCCGCATACTGAAGATAGAGAAACTGCTGACGGCACTTCTGTTAGTGTTTATCTTGCTGATTGCCAGTTTCAACGTCATCGGCTCGCTGTCAATGTTGATTTTGGACAAGAAAGCTGATATAGAGGTGCTTTATAACCTCGGTGCGGATAACCGTCTGATACGGAGAATCTTCCTGTACGAGGGTTGGCTGGTCAGTTCGTTAGGGGCGTTGTCGGGCATTGTGATAGGACTTGCGGTTTGCCTGCTGCAACAGCATTTCGGTTTCCTTAAATTAGGGAACGGCACGGAGTATATCATCTCCGCCTATCCCGTAACGGTAGAGGTATTAGACGTAGTCTTCGTGACAATGGCGGTGCTCATTTTGGGCTTTGGCGCCGCATGGCTTCCCGCCCGCAAAATATCCATGAACCATGAAAAAGATACTCTATAGTTGGCTTTTGGCAATAGCCGTTTGCAGTTGTTCACAGAATACTCCCGTCGGTCCACGTCCGCAGGTGGCATCGGAGTTCGTAACGGGAATAGAGGAAGATTATGGCAAGTATTACGATAGCGTACCGCACCAAGTAGCGGCTTTAGACCTCTATTCCGAAGGATTGACGCTCGATTCGCTACAGCGCTATCAAGGGTCGGGAACGAACCTCTACATCAGCGATATATTCTTGAAGGACAGCCTTTTAGAGGTCGGAACGTATCGCTCGGATACTACGTTGGAGGCGTTTACGTTCCTGCCCGGGAAGAACTTTGAGGGCAACCCGACGGGAATCTATGTGGTGCAAGTGGAGAAAGGAAAAGCGTTTGCCGTTACCGTTTATACCGAAGGCACAATGGAGATAAAGCAAGTGCATGACTCTACGGACATAACGTTCCATTTCCCGCTTCAGTCGGCACAGAAAAAGGAATACACAGCGCATTTCCGCGGAATCTTACAGCATAAAGTACGCAAATGAAGGCGGACAGCATCTATAGGGATTATCATACGTACCTGCGTATTGAACGCGGGTTGTCGCCTAATTCCGTGGCCGGCTATGAGCAAGACTTGGAGAAACTGAAGACGTATTTCGCGGACAAGGGCATAGACCCCGTAAAAGCCTCCTTGGACGACCTGCAGGCGTTTGTGTACGACAGTTTCGGCGCAGGCGCGAATGTGCGTTCGCAATCGCGTGTCATATCGGGTATTCACTCGTTTTACCGTTTCCTGATTTATCATAACTGGATAGAAGCAGACCCCTCGGAGCTCCTTGAACTGCCTAAGAAACAACTTCATCTGCCAGAGGTGCTGACGATAGAGGAGATAGACGCCATAGTGGCACAAATCGACCTCTCCCTGCCGGAAGGACACCGTAATCGCGCTATCATCGAGATGCTATACGGCAGCGGGCTACGTGTGAGCGAACTGACCGATCTCAAGTTATCCAATATCTACTTGGACGAAGGATATATGCTTGTATTAGGCAAGGGTAGCAAGCAGCGTCTGGTGCCGATTTCGCCCACAGCGAAGGAGTGGTTTGTCTATTGGTTGCAAGACCGTTCTCGCCTCGCTATCAGCCCTGCTGCCACCGATATAGCCTTCCTGAACCGCAGGGGCGGTCAACTGACGCGGGCGATGATTTTTACCATTGTCAAACGCCTTACGGCTGCTGCAGGTATCAAGAAAACCGTCTCGCCCCATACCCTGCGTCATTCGTTTGCCACTCATCTGCTGCAGAATGGTGCCGACCTTAGAATCATTCAACAACTCTTGGGGCACGAGGACTTGACTACGACCGAGATTTATACGCATATTGATATACAAGACTTGCGCAAGGCAGTCTTGCAGTAC
This sequence comes from Paludibacteraceae bacterium, assembly GCA_024399755.1. GTDB lineage: Bacteria > Bacteroidota > Bacteroidia > Bacteroidales > Paludibacteraceae > Colicola. The sequence continues at coordinate 3,681 of JAKSNN010000080.1, forward strand.
CACCCCGCCAACCGAAAAGAATGACCTTCCGTCAGTTCGTCATAGTGATAGTAGTGTGGCTCATCTGCCCTTTGGCAATGAGCCAAGAGACGATTGTGGTAGGGGATATCGTGTCGGAGGCAACCGGCGAGCCGGTGGCTAACGCTTCCGTCTATTATCAGGGCACGAAAGTAGGAACAGCCAGCAACGACGAAGGTTCGTTTGCCTTGCGCACCGACCTCACGAAGAAACGTACGCTTATCATTTCCGCAGTGGGCTATCGTACACAGCGCTATTCTATTGAGCCCGGTACGATGGCAGGCATACAAGTGGCGTTGCAGGAGAAAAGCGATATGATAGACGAGGTGTTGGTGCGTCCCGGCGATAACCCTGCAATAGCACTCATCGCCGCAGTAAAAGCACATCGGCAAGAGAACGACAGGTATATGCACCCAAGCAGCGTGCAGGCAAAAGCCACTACGCGACTTTTTATCAGCGACTTGGGACGTAGGCAGTTGCAGCGCCATCTATGGCAAAACCTGCAAGCAGGCATGATTCAGGTGGCAGATTCCGAATATATGCTTCCTCTCTATTGGAAAGAGCAAACGCTGCAAATCAACGGCAACCAACAGACTTCGGTAACAACAGACAGGGAGCGCACCCTCGTCCTATCCCCAACGGATTATAGCGCACTCTTGACTCTCAACGGGAACTACAATTTCTACAGCAACGACATCAGTCTTTTCTCGCATAGTTTTCTCTCACCGTTGGCAACAGCTTCGGCTACGTATTACCGCTATTACTTGGTAGATTCGGTGCAGCAGGGCAGCGACAAACTCTATGTGGTACATTTCCGCACGAAGAACCCTTATTATGCCACGTTTAACGGTTCGATGGAGATTGATTCGGCTACGTTGGCATTGCGCAGTATCGTGGCGGAAGTACCCCGTGAGACAAGTGTGAACTTCTTGTCGTCGGTACATATCAGCCAGCAGTTGGCTCCCGATGGTCAGTTGCAGGCAGAACAGGTGGCTGCGGTGCTGGACTTTGCCATAAAGGCGGATACCTCGCATACGTTTCCGACTGTTCTCATTGAACGCCAATTGTCCTCCCTCGACTACCGACACACCTCTCTTGATTCCACACTCGCGCCTCTTAACGCGTCATTCTGTACCGCAGAGATAGAGGCTGCTATGGACAGTATTCAGGACGTTCCGCTCATACGGACAGCACAATGGATTGCCACGGTGGTCAATACAGGCTATATGCCCACGGGGTGGTACCTTGACTTCGGCAATGTGGAGGAGATGATTCAGTTCTCGCACGAGGAGACCGTCCGCATAGGACTACCGTTACGCACCAGCGAGAGATTATGGAAGAGGGTGTGCTTAGAAGCCTGTGCAGCGTATGGCGTGAAAGACCAAGCGTGGAAAGGGTACGGAAGAGTAATGCTACAGATTCCCGCACCCAGACGACATGTGCTATCTGCCGAGTATAGAGACCAGTATGTTAGGGCTGACGTGAGCGATTTCTCGCGCCTGAATATGGAAAACAGTGTCGGGCTCAAAACGATGGACTTCACCATGTTCCTCATTAACCCCCTCTACACGAATGCAGGTGCGGTCAGTTCTGCTTTGCGCCAACGGCAATTCCAACTCCTTTCCGAGAACGACTGGACAGAGAATATCGAGACACAATTCTACTTGCGTGTAGGCAGGACAGGCTATCAACCGTTGAATCGTCCAATGCCCGATTATGGTGCACAAAGTAAATACGCTTTCCCCTATCAATCGTTAGGAGGTATCTTACGCATAGGTTTTGGCGAAAGGAAAGTAGATGGATATTTCCGCCGTACGTATGTATATGGCAAGTATCCTGTAATTCATTTCGGCGCAGAGGTAGGCACGTATTCCGAGACCTCTATGGCAGCGGGATATCACGTATATGGGCGTTTGAACCTGAAATTAAGTCAAACCGTGTCGTTAGGGCAGGGCGGTAAGTTGGATTATGCGGCAGACTTCGGATGTGTATTAGGGAAGGTGCCCTATCCGTTGCTCCACCACTTTGAAGCCAACCAAAGTTATGCCTACGACCCTTATCGCTTCACGCTGATGAACGCGCAGGAGTTTGCTGCGGACAAGTGGTTGTCGCTACACTTGGCTTGGAATGGGCAGGGCGTGCTCTTTAACCTTATTCCCGGTGTGCGCTATTTGCGTTTGCGCGAACTTGTGACGTTCAAAATAGCGTATGGGGCGTATGCACAACGGCACAACGAATTACAAATAGTGAACCCCGCCTTCCTCTCGCATTGTACGTCGCTCTCGATGCCATACGTGGAAGTGGGCTGCGGAATAGGCAACATACTGCGTGTCTTGGAAGTCTATTCCGTTTGGCGTCTGTCCGACTCAGCACCTGCGGAGATAGCCCCTCGGTGGGCAATGCGTTTCCGTCTCAATCTTGAACTGTAAAAGGCTAAAACTATATATCATGAAACAGAAAGATAAGAATATCCCATTGTTGGATTGCCCTGTGGATTACTTGTTTGGAGATGCCAGTGGCAAGATCATGAACGAATACGGGCGTTTCCCGTGTAAAATCAAGTGCGGCGTATTCGCCTTGTTGGTACGTGGCACAGCACAGGCAACGATTAACATTACCAAATATACGTTCCATGAGAACGACGCTTTGGTGCTTGACCCCGGCAGTTTTATGCTTATCCACGAGTGCTCGCAAGATGCGTTAGTGTATTATTTGCTGTTCTCGTCGGATTTCCTTGATCGTAATGCACATAACCAGTATGCGGTGGCTACATCGTTGCGTTCGCCTATCGTGCGCATGCAACCCAATCACGCAGAGGTATGCAAGGACTTTTATGCTTTAATGCTCAAGGCAGCAGATAGCCAACCTTCGATGCTCTCTACCCCGCTAATGGTGCACGTATTCAATATGCTCTGTACAAGGTACGAGGACTTTCTCCAACTATCGGAAACTTTGTCGCCTCAACCTATCGACCGCAAGGTGCAAATCTATCAGGACTATTGCCAACTCGTGTTGAAGCATTACCATGAGTGGCACCGTATAGCCGATTATGCAGATGCGCTTCATTGCTCGGTACAACATATCTGCTCCACTATCAAAGCCGCAAGCGGACGTACCGCAGGCGACATCATCACGGACGCTATTCTAACCGATGCCAAAGCCCAATTGAAAATAACTTCGGTGCCGCTGAAAGAGATTGCAATGAATCTCGGATTTGAGAACGTGCCTCTATTCAACCGATTCTTTAAGACACATCTTGGCGTTACGCCTACGGTATATCGCAATTCGTAAAATCGCGAAGATTTTGCCATACTGCTTGTGTATATGAAAAAAATGTAGTACCTTTGCCCCGTGAAATAAATATCTCTCGTTTATGAAATCAATCATCATCACCGGTGGAGCCGGTTTTATAGGAAGCCATGTAGTGCGCTTGTTCGTAAATAAATACCCCGACTATCGCATTATCAATGTGGATAAACTTACATACGCAGGCAATTTGGCTAATCTCAAGGATATTGAGGACAAACCGAATTATCGCTTCGTAAAGGCAGATATCTGCGATTTTGATACTATCTATGCCTTGATGCGAGAGGAACATGTTACGGGCGTGATTCATCTTGCCGCTGAAAGCCATGTGGACCGCAGTATCAAAGACCCTTTCACCTTTGCAAAGACCAACGTCATCGGCACGCTTTCCATGTTGCAGGCAGCCAAGTTGTACTGGGAAACACTGCCGGAAAAATACGAGGGCAAACGCTTCTACCACATTTCTACCGACGAAGTGTATGGTGCACTGGAACTCACACATCCCGAGGGCATTGATGCTCCGTTTACAACAGTAGCCAGTTCGGAGAACCACCACCAAGCATACGGAGAGAAGTTCTTTACAGAGGACTTGAAATATATGCCTCACAGCCCGTATTCCGCATCTAAAGCGTCAAGCGACCACTTCGTGCGTGCTTTCCACGATACATACGGCATGCCTACGATTGTGACCAACTGCTCCAATAACTACGGACCTTATCAGTTCCCTGAGAAACTCATACCGCTTTTTATCAATAATATCCGCCATCGTAAGCCGTTGCCCGTATATGGCAAAGGAGAGAATGTGCGCGACTGGCTGTACGTAGAGGATCATGCGCGTGCTATTGACTTAATCTTCCATAAAGGGCAGATAG
>JAKSNN010000081.1 GCA_024399755.1 Paludibacteraceae bacterium
AAAAAGTTGTACCTTTGTAGTCAAATTGACATTCCATTCAATATGACACAATCTGAACCACTCAGCGCTTCGGGGAGCAATCGGCGCTACTTCCGCGAAAAAGTCAATAATCAGCAGACCTTCATTCGCGTGGAAGGTACCTCTAAGGAGGAAAATCATGCGTTTCTGATGCTTGCCAAGCATTTCGCCGGCAAGCACCTTAATGTGCCGCATATTCTTAGCGTCAGCGAGGACGAGATGCAATATACGCAGGAAGATTTAGGCAATACCCTACTCTTTGATTACATCGCCGAGGGGCGTAAGACGGGCGTCTTCTGCGAGAAGGAAAAGGACATACTTCGCAAGACCATGCGTGCCCTCGCGCATATTCAGGTGGAGGGAGCGCAAGGGCTTGACTGGAGCATTTGCTATCCTATTCCCGAGTTCAATCGCCGCAGCGTGATGTGGGACCTCAACTATTTCAAATACTGCTTTCTCAAAGCCACGGGACTCGAATTTCAGGAGGATAAATTAGAGAACGAGTTTGAGCGTTTGGCAGACATCTTGCTCAGCGAGCAGATGAATACTTTCATGTACCGCGATTTCCAAAGTCGTAACGTGATGGTGAAGGAGTGTCAAGGCGAACAAACGCCTTATTTCATTGACTTTCAAGGAGGCAGACGCGGTCCTATATACTACGACGTAGCCTCTTTCCTATGGCAAGCCAAAGCCAATTTTCACGATGACCTGCGACACGAGTTGATAGAGATTTATCTCAACGAATTGCAGACGCTGATGCCTATCGAAAAAGCACATTTCGAGGCTACCCTGCCCCATTTCGTACTCTTCAGGCTGATGCAGGTGCTCGGGGCATACGGCTTCCGCGGTTATTTCGAGAAGAAACCTCATTTCCTGCAATCTATTCCGCCTGCCATAGAGAACCTGCGCCAACTACTCAAACGCACAACCGACGACTATCCCTACCTGCAGGAAGTGCTGCGCGAGATGACCGAAATGAAACAATTCAAAGGCATTGGCGAAAAGAAACCTTTGGTAGTGCGTGTATTCTCTTTCTCCTATAAGAAGGGCATTCCTGTCGATACAAGCGGCAACGGAGGTGGGTTTGTGTTTGATTGCCGTGCTGTCAACAACCCGGGTAAATACGACCGTTACAATGGTCTTACAGGTCTGGACGCCCCTGTGATTCAGTTTATTGAAGACGATGGCGAGATGATGCCTTTCCTTGCTGCAGCCTACACGTTGGTAGATGCCAGCGTAAAACGCTATATGGATCGCGGTTTCCAGAACCTGATGGTCAGTTTCGGGTGTACCGGCGGGCAACACCGTTCCGTCTATGCTGCAGAGAAGATGGCTGAGCATATTCATCGCAAGTTCGGAGTGGAAGTGCAAATCATTCACCGCGAGCAAAACATCGACAAAGTATTACAAACCACCCTCTAAACATACTCTGCATAACCTATGAAAGCAATGATTTTTGCAGCGGGGCTGGGTACACGTCTCAAGCCGTTGACCGACACGATGCCCAAAGCCTTAGTGCCCATCGCGGGCAAGACGCTGCTACAGTGGCAAATAGAGAAACTGCGTGATGCGGGGATAGAGGACATCATCGTCAATGTACATCATTTCCCCGACCAAATCATCGCTTACCTGCAGCAGCACCGCCACTTTGGCTGTCATATCGAAGTGAGTGACGAGCGCGACTGCCTCTTGGATACAGGCGGTGGACTGAGAAAAGCATGGCAAACCGACGAGCCGATTCTTGCGCTCAACGTGGATATCCTCTCCAATATCTGCCTTCCCGAAGTGATGAAGGCGTACCATGAGGAGGAAGGCGGACTGTTGGTAGTCAGCCGGCGCGAGACGCAACGTTACCTGCTCTTTGATGATGCGCAAATCTTACGTGGCTGGACGAATATCGCTACGCATGAGTGCCGTCCTGCCACGCTCACGCAAGAACATGCCGACACATTTCAGCGCCTTGCGTTTTCGGGGTTGCAGATTCTGTCGCCTCATTTGCGTCATCGGCTGCAAGAGATGCCGCAAGAGAAGTTCTCCTTAATTGATTTCTACCTGCATATCTGTTCTACCGAGAGGCTTCACGCCTTCGTTCCGACCGATTATCGTATGATGGACGTAGGTAAGATTGACCACCTCAAAGAAGCCGAACAATTTGCGCTCAACCTCTGCCACTCATAAACCCATAAACCCATCAACCAACATGACCTTATTAGACGGAAAAATATGTGCCACGCGCCTCAAGCAAGAGATTAGCCGGCAAGTCAGCGCCCTGCGCCAAAGCGGACTGCGTGTGCCTCATTTAGGACTTATCTTGATAGGCGACGACCCTGCCAGCACAGCATACGTACAGCATAAGCAAGATGCCTGCTTGCAAGTAGGTATGGAGGTTAGTCTGCTGCACCTGCCCGATACGGTATCACAAGCCGAACTGCTGCACCGCCTGCAGGAATGGAACGCCACCCCCGCTATCGACGGCTATATCGTGCAGTTTCCGCTTCCTGCCCACCTTGACGAGGAACAAGTGATTCAGGCTATTGCGCCCGAGAAGGACGTGGACGGCTTCAATCCCGTGAATGTAGGGCGTTTGTTGGCAGGCGAAACGTGTTTTATCTCCGCCACACCGAAAGGCGTACTTACTTTGTTGCAGGAATATAACATCTCCTTGAGGGGCAAGGAGTGCGTGCTGGTACTTAATCGCGATAATGTGGTGGACCGTCCTTTAGCTACGCTGCTCTCGCAACGTGGCAGCGATGCTACCGTGACGCTTTGTCACGAACTGACGCCCGACCTGAAAGCGCACTGTCTGAAAGCCGATATTATCGTTACTGCACTTGGGCAGCCTAAGTACCTCAAGGCGGATATGGTGCGTGAAGGTTGCACGATTGTGGACGTGGGCATTAGGCATACCGCCGAGGGTGTCGTGGGCGATGTTGATTTCGCTAACGTTGCGCCAAAATGCTCTTATATAACGCCTGTTCCGGGTGGCGTCGGACCTATGACTATCGTTTCTCTTTTGCAAAACACGCTCCAAGCCTACAAAAATGATACTATTCGAATGTGATTATCAAGAAGGTTGTGCGCCGGAGATTCTCTCGCGGCTGCAGGCAACCAATATGGAACAAACCATCGGTTATAGTGGCGACGGCTATTGTGAGCAAGCCCGCCAACTTATTCTACGAAAGATTGATGCGCCGCAAGCGCACGTGCATTTCCTCGTTGGTGGCACGCAAACCAATACCGCTGTCATTCAGTACCTGTTGCGCCCCCACCAAGGCGTTCTTTGCGCCAATACCGGGCATATCAACGTACACGAAAGCGGTGCTATTGAGCATAACGGGCACAAAGTCTTAGCCCTGCCGTCCGACAACGGGCTTATTACGGCTACGCAAGTTCGGGACGCTATGGAAGCCCACTTGCACGACCCCAACTACGAACACATGGTGCAACCGGGTATGGTCTATCTGAGTCTGCCGTCCGAACTTGGCACGCTCTATTCGCGTCAGGACTTGCACGACATCTATGCTGTCTGCCGGCACTACCACATACCTTTGTTTATTGATGGTGCACGTCTTGGCTACGGGTTAGCGTCGCCTCATTGCGATTTGCAGTGGCATGACCTGCCCCGTCTCTGCGACATCTTCTATATCGGTGGTACGAAACAAGGTGCTTTGTTCGGTGAAGCGTTAGTCATCTGCAACCCTGACTATCAAAAGGACTTCCGCTATTTCATCAAGCAGGGGGGAGGCTTATTGGCGAAGGGACGGCTCTTGGGTATTCAGTTCCTTACGCTCTTTACCGACGACTTATATATGCGCCTTGCCCACCACGCCATTGACGAGGCTTTGCGTATTCGCCAAGCCCTGTTGGATAAGGGTTATACGCTTTATCGCGATAGCCCTACCAATCAGCAGTTCGCTATTTTCGAGGACTCGAAACTGCAAGCCTTGCAGCGTGAGTTTATGTTCTCGTTCTGGGAAAAGACCGACGCCACGCATACCGCAGTACGTATCTGCACCAGTTGGGCAACACGCACCGAAGACGTTAACCGCCTCATTGAGGCACTATAAACATATTTGCTACCATGAAAAAATCGCTTATCATTCTTTTCTGCGCATGCTCTTTGATGGCATGCCATCGTACTTTGTCGCCCGAGCAAGCCAAGCAGCAATTTATCGACAGCCTGCTTCGCGAGATGACGGTTGAGGAAAAATTAGGTCAACTCAATCTTATTTCGCGTGGGGATATTACTACGGGCAAACCGCGTGAAAGTCAGTCGGCTGCCCTCATTCGTGAAGGCAAAGTGGGAGGTGTCTTCAACCTTAAATACGTTTATAATGTCCGTGAGATTCAGCGTGTGGCTGTGGAGGAAAGCCGTTTGGGTATTCCGCTTATCTTCGGTATGGACGTTATCCACGGTTATGAAACGGTCTTTCCTATTCCGTTGGCTTTGTCCTGCACGTGGAATCCGGAAGCCGTTGCTACGGCAGCGCGTATCGGTGCCAAGGAGGCTACTGCCGATGGTATCTGTTGGACGTTCTCGCCGATGGTGGACATCTGCCATGACGCACGCTGGGGACGTATTGCCGAAGGGGCGGGCGAAGACCCTTATTTAGGGGCGGAGATGGCACGTGCCATGGTATGCGGTTATCAGGGGGCTGACCTCGGCGACTCCGCCACGATGATGGCGTGCGTCAAGCATTTCGGGTTATATGGTGCTCCTGACGGAGGACGCGATTACAACTCTGTGGATATGAGCCGCTACCGTATGTATAACGAGTATCTGCCCACCTACAAAGCCGCTGTTGACGCAGGTGTAGGCAGCGTGATGTCCTCGTTCAATACTATCAACGGCATTCCTTCCACGGGCAATCGCTGGTTGCTGACCGACCTGTTGCGTGATGAGTGGGGGTTCCGTGGTTTCGTGGTGTCCGATTATAATGCCGTGGAGGAGATGATTAACCATGGCGTAGCCGACAGTCTGCTTGATGCGGGTGTGCTGGCGCTCAAGGCGGGTTTGGATATGGATATGGTGTCCGATGGTCTGCCGGGGCTTCTGCCTGCTCTGCAAGACGGGCGCATCACGGAGAAGGAGATTGACGCTGCATGCCGCCGTATCTTAGAAGCCAAATACGACCTCGGACTCTTCTCCGACCCGTATCGTTACTGCGATTCCACGCGCCGTGAGCGTGACATCTTCACGCCTGAGAACCGCCAATTGGCACGCAAGGTGGCGCAGCAGGCTATTGTACTGCTCAAGAACGATAACGACCTGCTCCCGCTTGCCAAGCACGGCACATTAGCCCTTATCGGTCCGTTAGGCGATGTCAAAACGAATATGGCTGGTACGTGGAGTGTAGCCGCTGTTCATCAGCAGTATAAATCCCTTCGCGAAGGCTTGGCAGATGCTCTGCAAGGCACCGATGCCACATTGCTTTATGCCAAGGGGTGCAACCTCATGTACGATGCCGAAGCCGAGCACCGTGCTGCGTCGGGCAAGCACGCCATGCGTGATGACCGCGACCCGAAACAGATGCACGATGAGGCAATACGCATGGCACGCCAAGCGGATATTATCCTGTTGGCGATGGGCGAAGCCAGCGAGATGAGCGGCGAAGCCAGTTGCTATGTGAATCTTGAGATGCCGGACGCCCAACGTGACCTCATGCACGAACTTGCCACGCTTGGCAAACCGATGGTTCTGTTGCATTTCGCAGGACGTCCCACTATTCTTAACTGGGAGAACGACCACCTCCATGCTATCATGGAGACGTGGTTTTTGGGCAGCGAGGGTGCTGACGCTATCGCCGATGTACTCTTTGGCGATTATGTGCCGTCAGGCAGGCTTACCACATCTTTCCCGCGTCACGTGGGGCAGTTGCCGTTCTCGTATCGCCACATGAACACAGGACGTCCTGTAGAGGGCGACGACTTCGACCAGTATAGCAGTTGTTATCTTGATGTGGTCAATACGCCGTTGTTCCCCTTTGGTTACGGACTGACTTATACCACGTTCCGCTATGACGAACCTACCCTCTCGCAAACCGTTATGCAGACGGGTGACACGCTTTACTTGCGCGTTCAGGTCACCAACGTCGGACGTCGTGCGGCTACCGAGACGGTGCAACTCTATATCCGTGATATGGTTTCTACGGCAGCGCGTCCTACGCAGGAACTGCGTGGTTGGCAGCAAGTTACTTTGCAGCCTGACGAGACCAAAGAGGTAACGTTTGCTATTACGAAAGATGTCCTTGCGTACTATAATGCCCAACTTCGTTGGACGTTGGAGCCGGGCAAGTTTTTGCTTATGGTGGGGCATGATAGCCGCCACGTGCAGACAACTGAAATCGAGGTACGCTAATTTACAAATTTACAAACTTACAAATTTACAAAAATCCCAATGCTTCAGTTATTACCACCGGCAAATCAGCGTCTCGTATGGTATCTCGCCATGGAGGAATATGTGGCTCAGCACGTCTCGGAGGATACCATCTTCTTTTGGTCGGTTGATCCGACCGTCATTTTCGGTCGTCACCAAGTCATCGAAGACGAAGTGAACCTTACCTACTGCGAATCGCATAACGTACAGTTCTACCGCCGTAAGAGTGGCGGAGGCTGCGTCTATGCTGACAGAGGTAACCTCATGACCTCATTCATTTCCCCTTCCCCCCACTCGGAAGCGGTGTTCCAACAATATCTTGATATGATGTCAGCCGCACTTCGGAAGATGGGCGCACCGGCTGTCAAATCGGAACATAACGATATATTGGTGCGTTACGAGGACGGTATGCGCAAGGTGTCAGGTAATGCCTGCTACGCTCTGCCCACGGGTTCGATAGTACATGGGACGATGCTCTATGACGTAGATTTTTCGGCATTGCAGGAGGCTATCACGCCTTCGCGTGAGAAATTAGCCAAACATGGCGTACAGTCTGTCCGTCAGCGTGTTATCAATCTGCGTCCGATGCTTTCTTATCCGGATATGGAGGTGTTTGCCAAGACCTTAGGCGAAGTGCTCTGCCCCAATGCCCGCCCGCTGACAGCAGACGAAATTGCCGCCATCGACGAGTTGGAAAAGCCCTATCTGGAACACGACTTTATCTTTGGCAAATAGATTTGTAGATGTGAGAAAAAATTGGGACTTTTTTCTCAACATTTCCCTAAAAATACCCGTACCTTTGCACCGCATTCGCGTTCGGCAACAAGTTCGCAAAAAGTCGATACCATTTCACTAAATCGACAAGCGACTTGTGCCTGGCACCCTTCTCGAACATAGTTCTTAAGGGGACCCGCTGCCTCCGCCCTTCACGCCAAACTCAAGATGTGGGGCAGTATCGAACGTCC
>JAKSNN010000082.1 GCA_024399755.1 Paludibacteraceae bacterium
CAGGTAGTTGCTCCTCCGGACGTATATCAAAGAGCGACAGATTAGGCATTGCGCCATGTGGGCGGTACATGGAGCCTACGCCCATAATCAGCCAATCGGAGGATAACGAACGGAAACGATTGAGCACACGTTGCAACACGTCTAAACTTGGGTTATTCCTTCCGTTCAGGATATTCGATATTGTTCCTGCCTGAATCCCAACTTCTGCAGCAAACTGTTTGGCATTCAAGCCTTCACTTTCCATCACTTTCTCTAAGCGTTCTTTCTCGTTCATACTATTTCTAAATCGGGTTTTATTATCAACTGCTATGAAAATTGGATATTTTTGTTCGGTTGTAGGAGAGTACAGAGATATTTGATTTTCAAAAACGGTGCAAAGATACGAAAACTTTTTCACATTTGCAAATGTATATATCATTATTTGTACAAAAGGCAATAATTCACAAATGTATATTTGTATTATTTGTGAATTACAGGTGTAGGTAGAGGATACATGATATAAGTATATATTAAGTACATTAAATAAATTGTATAACTTGCAGATTATTAGGTGTAGAACATAATATAAAGCAAAGATATACAGATATTAGGCATTATATTGCAGGTAGATTGTTAGTAATTCGTCGCTTCACATTAAGTAAATCGTGTAACTGCTGATATATAGCGACTTATAGTATATAGTATGTGTAATTATACTATACCGTGGAACATTGTAGTAGCACCTATATTTACGGCATACATATATGAATACATATTTCACATATATGTATCCTATAATGACATCAAATAAGGTTATTTGTGAATAAGCAGTGACTTTTATTTGTGAAATACACAGATAATTCACTGCTTTTATAGTTCACAGTTCTATCGCTGCTTTTCAGAAAAACAACGTCCAAAATGAGAATGCTGAAAACAGAAAATGATAAAGCGAAAAAACGATATATGTGACTGAGGTAGGTAAATAAGAAGAAAAACCACCACCCCATTTTGAGGGCGGTGGAGATTTTACTTATTACCTTTGGCGCAGTTGTGGTGCTTGCAAAGCATTTGGCAATTGGCAGAGTCAGTCGCCCCACCCTTGCTCCATGCCGTTACATGGTCGGCGTCCATCTCGTCCAGTCGCCAAATCTTGTGCTTGTTGCTATCGTGCCCCATCGCACAATCCGGGCAATTGCTTACGTCGTGTGCTTTGGCTTCTTCGGTTTGGCGAGCATATACACTCCGTTTTGTGGGTTCGTCAAAGCAACGAATATCCAATAACTCCGTCTTTTGGCAACCGCCTAAGATATATTCAAAAACGCCCTTGCGATTCTTCACATAGTAGTCGGCATAAAGGCGTTTCTGTATGGTTTCTACCTCTTGCGGATTGTACGGTGTGCTGTGGTAGGTCTCGTAAAACTCACCCCACGGCAGTCCGCACATCTCTTTTTCCACACAATTGAACACCCGACTCGCCCAGTCGATAACGCTATCGAAGTACGTTTGCAACTCGTTGATGTTTGTGCAATAGCGGTGGTCTGACATATAATGCTGCACTCGTTTATCCATATCGGTATCCGCATAATTACGACTAACCCATTCCAATGCCGTAGCAAGATAATCTTGACGCAATGGCGAGCCACTAATGTAAGCCGCCCATTTATTGATGTTGGCATTTTGCGAGTTAGAGAATTGTGCTTTGGCAAGCGTCACAAAAGGACCGCTATACACGGCATTGTTCACCTCTTGCTGGTTGAGAGGAATGCCAGCAATGTTAATCGTCTTAAACCACTCTTTGATTTCGCTTTCGTCGCCTGCACATTCATACACAAGCAGTTCTGCCTTGTTGATTTTGTCCTGTTTATCAGCAGGTAGGCTGTCGAAATACTGTTCCATTCTGTTGAACGTTATAGCAAATTTGCCTGTCAGGAAACGCCCTAACGAAGTAATACGTTGTTGTCCGTCGAGTACCTCCAACGAACCGTCTGTGAGTTTATTGAAATAGAGCAACCCTAACGGATAACCTTTGAGCACACTATCAATAACGTCCATTTCTTTTTTTCCGCCTTTTTCGGCATAAAGGTAATTACGTTGATACTCGGGCTGAATGGTAAGTTTTCCCCCTAAGCCATAGAGACCTTTTCCCTCATAAGTGTTGTACACAAAACCGTTGCAGATTTCGGCAACTGTGTATTGTTTTAATGTTGTCTTCATATCATATTGTTTTTAGAAAAATAGCGTAAATATCCTGTATCCTCTCAGTAAGATGTGTAGAATCACCCGTTAATCACATATTAATCACCCGTTAATCACCCGATACTGATAGGTATTTCATAGTAAGTTTATAGTAAGTTCATAGTACTTGCATAGTAATATGGTATATGGTATCATGGTTATATGGTTATGTTATTATGTTATGTTTATGTTACGGCTTTTTGCGGATAAATATGCGTTTGTAAATGCGAATCGAATTTGCCATAGGTTGCGCAACTCCACCTTTCCATAATCCTTGTGAAAAGCCTTTCCCTTCACTTTCTGTGGCTCCAATAATCTCAAATTGTTCTGGGCAGTATTTGTCCATAAATGAGATGGGAACGCCCATAACTCCGTCATAATCAGATGGAATAGCGTCTGTATAAGGGACTTCGATGGCATCGTAATTGTCATAGTGCTTGTACTCTTGTCCTTTAATTTCCTTATGGCGACTAAATTTGATATTGTCTGCTTCGGTCATTAGTTGCATTGGTTCGTGACGGCGACCATGGTCTAAATTAGTAAACCACCTAACTCCCATTACACTAATATGATGATGACCATCAATTAAAATATCTCTTGCTCCCACTGCTTCCGGATTATAGATAGAATCAGGAATCATAAATAATCTATCACCACTTGTAATAGATGGACCTAACCATATTTTATTAGATTTTAATAAAGGAAATACCTCTTTGTAAGTAATAGCATTGATATTGCCGATAATGAGAAACTTTTTGTCGGCTTCTACAATCCATGCCAAAAACTCGCGAAAGAGAGAAAAAGGTGGATTAGTAACAATAATGTCTGCCTCGTCACGCAAGGTTCGCACTTCGGCACTACGAAAATCGCCATCGCCTGACAGGTAGTCCCATTTTAGGTCATCTATATCAATCTTGCCGTTTTTGTTTGTGTCTTCGTCAAGGATAAAGATTTTACCACATACACGACTTTTGTCTGCCGAATAGCGAGGATTTTCGGTTTCAAAAAGCGTTGGCTGCCAGTCCTTCGTATAGTGTTTGCTTTCAACGGCGTAGGAAGTAGAGATAAGTTTTTTCAGTCCAAAACGTTCAAAGTTTTGGGCAAAGAACTTGGTAAAGTTGCTCCACTCAGGGTCATCACAGGGCAAAAGAATCGTTTTACCACGAAAGACATCGGGATTGTAGTCAATATAGGCATTAACCTCTTTTTGGATATCAACATACTGTGTGTAGAACTCGTCATTTTTTGCGGTCTTGGCTTGACCGAGATTGCTGTTTTTTGCCATAACTTGTATTTTTGTGACGCCGTTATGGCATAAAAAACGCGGGACATCAAAATTACTTGTCCCGCTACTTGAGGTCTTCGCATTACCTTTGCTGTAGAACAAGCAACTTTAGAAGCCCGCGCGATATGAAGTAAGCCCAATAAGGGCGTACAATCATACATGCAGACATCTATTGTTGCATTGTCTTGACAGCAAATTTTGAAAGTTGCGAAGTTTCAAGTAGCCAAAACAAAGCGTCAATAAACGCTGTTAATAATCCATATGTCTGCCATTTTTACCCAGAATGACCAAACTGGTATATCGTTAGTCGTTTTTTAGTTGTTCGACTTTCTTCGATGTTGCAAAGGTACAACAATTTTTCCGAATACGCAAGCCCTGACTGAAATCCTTTAATCCTCTTCTTCGTACCAGCCTTGCTCGATGCCGTATTGCTCCTCTCCGTCCAAAATAAGTTGAACCTGTGCGGAAGTAAGGGAACGACAATCCCGCTTTGCTGCCGCAAGGATATACTCCAATTGCTCCGTTTCGTCAATGTCGCCGTCCAAATAAGTGACTTCACCAGACTGCTCGTCGGCTACCAGAAGCCCTTTGTCTTCCAAAAAGTTGTCTATCTCATCTAACACAAACAAGATGTCGTCCTGCGTAAGACTCCGACGGTCCTGCTCGGGAATGAGATTGTAGATGTACTCGATTTCTTCACGCTCGTCCGGCTCGAGGAGCGACATTTCAATAGATTGGTTGCTCATAATTTCTATGTTTTTTTTCGCTTTATTTGCATAAAAATCGCAAATCGCTTGCAAAGGTAAATATTTTTTTGTACTTTTGCAAGATAATTTGGAATAAAATGAGTAATTTAGTTCAAAGAACGCTTTCCGGCGCAGTATATGTAGGCTTAGTAGTAGCCTCAATCTTGGTTCACCCAGCCTTCTTTGGCGGGCTGTTTTTGATAGTAACCCTATTGGCAATCAGAGAATTGCACAAGATAATACATTCTTCCACGTTCCTAACTGTGGCTGCTATGATTGCAGGCGGACTGCTGTTCGCCATAGCGTGGGCATGGTCGTGGGGATATGCCGGACAGACCGCCGATTTGGCTCTTCGCCTTCTGCTATTTGCCTACATGCCGATATTGATGGCGGCAATGGTAGCCGAACTCTACCTGAAACAAGAGAACCCTATCCATAACTGGGGCGCACTACTGAGCAGTCAAGCGATGATTGCTCTACCCTTTGCGCTTATGAACGGCATCATGGCAATCAATAAATATGCCTTGTTGGCACTCTTCATTACGATTTGGGTGAACGATAGCGGAGCGTACTGCGTGGGCAGTTTGTCCGCCAAACGCAAAGGCGGCAACCACAAGATGTTTCCACGTATCAGTCCCGCCAAGTCGTGGGAAGGACTAATCGGAGGCTTCGTGTTTGCCCTGATAGGCGGCTATATCTACTACGCTGTGGGCTGGATAGATAACCTCAATTTATCACTTGGTTTGGCGTTGGCTATAGCCATCTTTGGCACCTTTGGCGACTTGATGGAAAGCCTGATGAAGCGTACCGTAGGTATCAAAGATTCCGGAAAGTTTATGCCGGGGCATGGCGGCGTATTAGACCGGTTTGACAGCATTTTGCTTGCGACGCCCATTGCCTATATTCTACTAATTGCCTTCGCATAATTCCGATTGAAACACGTTATCAAAATATGGTCGCACTTGCCATTAAGCATTCACTATGGCTTGAGCCGATGGATACTCTTTCCGTTGGCGTTTTATGTGGTGCGCTATCGGCGTAACGTGGTGCGCAAAAACTTACGAAATGCCTTCCCTAACCTAACTTCTCCGTTAGACCTCTTTTTGCAGGAACGGCGTATATACCTGCACTTGGCAGAGGTAGTGGCAGAAACAATCTATGGCTATTCTATCTCCGATGACGAGATGCGTGAACGTGTCAGTTTTCATAATTTAGAACTTGTGGAGCGTTTGGCAAAGCAATATGGCGGCGTGATGGTGATGCTCGGACATTATGGCAACTGGGAGTGGTTTTCCGATATAGCAAAACGAGTTAATAACCCCGCTATCACGGTTTGTAGCGTCTATCGCGAACTGAAAAATAAGGCGTTTGACCAATTGATGGCGGATATTCGTGCGCAGCGCGGAACGGATCTAACCGAGAAAAAGCATATCCTGCGTGAGATGGTACGCCGACGCAAAGAAGGTATCGTCACGTTGTACGGCATGATTAGTGACCAAAAGCCTTCGCCACAAAATGCCCACTACTGGACACATTTTCTGCATCAAGATACGTCTTTCTTGGACGGAAGCGAGGTGCTTGGAAGTAAATTTGGCTACCCTGTAGTGATGTATTACGTTACCAGTCCGTGCCGTGGATATTATAATGTGGATATTCGCCTGTTGAGCGAACACCCCAACGAGGAAACGGACTTTGCCGTTACGGAACGATATGCACGTATGTTGGAGCAAAATATCTTACAACAACCGGAATTGTGGCTCTGGACGCATAACCGTTGGAAATATAAACGTGAGGAAGTATGAAATGTAGTGTCGTGATATTAAATTGGAACGGAGTTGATATGCTACGCCGGTACCTGCCGTCTGTTGTGGCTAATACAAAAGCAGAAGGCGTGGAAGTCGTGGTAGCCGATAACGGTTCTACCGACGATAGCCTGCAAGTGGTAGCAACATTTCCGTCTGTAAGGATATTGCGTATGCCTGAGAACCACGGGTTTGCGGGCGGCTATAACGAGGCTTTAGCGCAGATTGATAGCGAGTACAGCGTGTTACTTAATTCCGACGTTGAGGTAACGGAGAACTGGTTGCAACCCCTACTCGACTATATGGATTGCCACTCCGATGTGGCTGCCGTACAACCGAAAGTATTGAGTTGGACCTCCAAAGAGGAACACCTGAAGAACCCTACACAAGCCATTCGGTTTGAACATGCCGGCGCTGCAGGAGGCTATATGGATATATTAGGCTACCCATTCTGCCGCGGGCGTGTGGTTAATTACGTAGAGGAAGACAAAGGACAATATGATACCACAACGGAAATCTTTTGGGCTACAGGCGCGTGCATGTGCGTGCGCACAAGCGTTTATAAGGAATTAGGCGGTCTGGACGATGAGTTCTTTGCGCACATGGAGGAGATAGACCTTTGCTGGCGTATGCAATGCCGTGGGTATAAGATTGCATGCGTTCCGCAGTCGGTTGTTTATCACTTGGGCGGTGGTGCATTGAGTTATAATAATCCCCGTAAGACCTACCTGAACTTCCGTAATAACCTTTTGATGATTTATAAGAACGCACCGGCGAAGATATTATGGCGGATAATGCTTGTGCGCTTCGCAATGGACAATGCCGCTATCCTGCAGATGCTCGTTACCAAACAGAAGGAGAATGCAATGGCAGCCTTTAGGGCAAGAAAGGACTATTGCAAGATGCGCAGAACGGCTTCATTTAGGGCGAAACGCAAAGAGAATATGGAGAAGATGATAGTAATGTTCCCTGCCACGATTGCGCATAGAAGTATCGTGTTCGACTTCTATCTGAGAAAGAAACGTACATTATAAACAACCAAAATAAATACTAACATTATGAACAAAATCCTTACATTAGTATCCGTTGCAATAGCCGGGCTATTGAGCGGAAATGCGTTGGCAGCGCCTAAAGCGCCT
>JAKSNN010000083.1 GCA_024399755.1 Paludibacteraceae bacterium
ATTGATGGATTTAATGCGCTTCGAGCCAGTTGGCACCGATACCGCAATCGGCAATCAAAGGTACAGAAAGACTAACTACATTCTGCATCTCTTCCACTACAATCTGACGCACATGCTCAACATGCGCTTCGGGTACGCTGAAGTTCAACTCGTCATGCACCTGCATCACCATCGTAGCACACCCCTTGCTATCCCCACTCAACGACTGCGTATGAGGTACATACCACAGATTCTCCTCCTTCAAACGACGGGCGATATTCACCATCGCCATCTTGATAATGTCCGCAGCCGTACCCTGAATAGGCGCATTAACGGCATTGCGTTCCGCAAACGAGCGCACGACAGAGTTATGGCTATTGATGTCCGGCAAATAGCGTTTTCTGCCAAAATAAGTCTCGGCATAGCCCCGTTCACGGGCAAGTTGCTTCTGCTGCTCAATATACTGAATCACCTTCGGAAAAGCTGCGAAATAGTCGTCAATCAGTTGTTTCGCCTCTGCACGCGGACAATCAAGTTGCTGCGCCAAGCCAAAAGCAGATATACCGTAGATAATCCCAAAATTAGCCGTTTTGGCGCGTCGGCGTTGCTCCCTGGTGACCTCCTCTAACTTCACGCCAAAGATACGTGCCGCCGTAGCCGCATGGATATCTTGCCCCTCACGGAAAGCACGCACCAACTGCTCGTCTTGCGAGAAATGTGCCATCAGTCGCAATTCGATTTGCGAATAGTCGGCACTCAAGAACACACAACCGTCATCGGGAATAACCGCCTTACGAATGAGTTGTCCACGCTCCGAGCGAATAGGCAAGTTCTGCAAGTTCGGGTTACTCGACGAGAGACGCCCCGTGGAAGTAACGGTCTGGTTATACGTAGTATGAATCTTGCCCGTCTTGGGATTGACATACTCGGGCAAAGTACTGAGATAAGTAGAGATAAGTTTCTTCAGTTCGCGATACTCCAAAATCATTCCTACCGCAGGGTGTTTCTCCTTAATCGCTTGCAGCACTTCCTCCGAAGTGGAGTACTTGCCACTAGCAGAGCGCTTGGCTTTTGGGTCAAGCCGGAGCACATCAAACAACATCTCCCCCACCTTTGCCGGCGAGTTGATGTTGAACACCTGCCCCACGGCAGTATAGATATTCTGCTCCAACTCAAGCACCTCACGCGACAACTGCTCTTGTGCCATTTTCAATTGAGCCACATCGAACCGCACGCCCGCTTGCTCCATCTCGTGCAGAACATCTACCAAAGGCAACTCCACTTCGTTGTAGAGTTTCCACAGTTTGACATCGGCTTTCAAAGCAGCCCAATCAGGCTCTTTCGCGGGGTTGAAGGATATTTCGGGATTAAGCAAATAAGCGCATAGACGGTTCTCAATCGTATCAAACTGCTTGGACTGCCCGGTATCGAAAGCAAGCGCAGGCTCTGCCTCTATATCCGCAAATAAATCCAGCGTCGCCTCTGCCGGTTGAGGCTTCTTTGAGGGAGTAGTCTTTTTAGGGCTATCCATCGCCTTCTGCCCTTTCTCCAATAGCGATTGGAACTCCAGTTCCCGATAGATAGGCGTTAGGCGCGTCCAGTCTTTCTCCTTGACAACCAAACTATTCGCGTCAAACACAAGAGGCACGTCCGTCTTGATAGTCGCCAAGAAACGCGAGAAACGAATCTGCTCTGCCTGCGACTCCACCTTCGTGCGCAAAGCCCCTTTGAGTTGGTCGGTATGCGCCAGCAGATTCTCAATCGAACCGAACTGTTGCAGGAGTTGTACGGCAGTCTTCTCGCCCACCCCTTTGCAACCCGGGATATTATCGCTGGCATCGCCCATCAGCCCCAACAAGTCAATCACTTGCAAGCGGTCCTGCAAGCCATACTTGGCGCAGACCTCTTCGGGTCCCATCTGCTCAAATCCACCCGTATGACGCGGGCGGTAGATATGTATATGCTCGGTAACCAATTGCCCGTAATCCTTGTCGGGCGTAGCCATAAACACCTCAAAGCCAGCCTTTTCTGCCAATCCTGCCATCGTACCTATCACGTCATCGGCTTCATAGCCTTGCACCTCCACTACAGAGATGTTCATAGCCTCTAATATCTGCTTGATAATCGGTACAGCACGGCGAATATCCTCGGGCGTTTCCTCGCGCTGCGCCTTATATTGCTCGTAGGCTTCGTGGCGGAACGTAGGTCCATGCGGGTCGAAACCTACAGCGATATGCGTAGGTTTGATACGCTTGATTAAGTCCTCCAACGTAACAACAAAGCCGAAGATAGCCGACGTATTCTCGCCTTTCGAGTTCATACGCGGAACCCGAATAAAGCCGTAATACGCGCGATAAATCATCGCATACGCATCAATGAGCAACAGGCGGGACATCACTGGCGCAATTATTCAGCAACAGGAGTAACCTCTTCTGCTGCTTGTGGTTTGATATCCTCGTAGAAATGAGCCATGGCAGTAGTCATCCAAGGCTCTACCCAGAAGGTTGCAACACCTAATGTGATGATACACAACAGAATCCAACCGATATACGAAAGTTCGAGAATGAAGAGTTCCCACTTGTGTCCGCGCATCATCTCGCGACTGGTACGCAACACCTCTCTTGCCGACATCTCAGGATGGTCCTCTAACACAAAAGGAACCATTGCATACGCAAAAGCAAAGATGATACCGCCAATGCACAACGTTACTACCGATATAGCGACGATAATCACAAGTTCCAAAGCCATCGGTACTACCACATGCTCGAACTTATGCAGGAACGTATTCCACGTCGATTCCAGCAGACGCTCCTCCGAACCACGAACCCAACGCAACATGATAATGCTAAATACGGCTTGCAAAGGCATAATCAGCAAGATAGCCGCAGCCAAGTAAAGCCCTGACCACGCATTCGAAAACGCGTTACTCCAATGAAACCAACTGCCACAAGCATTCGGTCCGCTAAATAACACAGCAATTAAGGTAATCAAGAAAAAGACCAGTGCCGCTTCGTTCCAGCGGTCGCCCAAGGTTTGACGTGCAGCAGCACGATACTCTGAATAGGTTTTCATACTTGTAAGGATTTAATAAAAGGGTTGATAATCAGAACAGATAGCCCATCTTGACGTAGAAGTTAGCCAATTTGGCGTTATCTTGCTCCATATAATATTTTTCGTTAACAGGCATTGCCCAATCGGCAGAAAGCACAAAGTTCTCGTTCATACCGATTTTCAGTCCTACACCGGCAGACATGTGCGGGCGATAAACGTCTTTCTTATCCTGCGAGAAATACTCCGGGTGAGCCGTCATAACCTCCTCCGCAATCTCGTAAGGCTGCGTCACCATACCCAAATCGAAGAACGGATTAAGTCCTACGAAGAAATGTTGGTGCTTGATGTCGAAATCTACGATGCGGAAGCGGAACTCCACATTCGCATACGCAAAACCCTTTGCCAAGATACGGTTTGCCATCATACCGCGTACAGAGTTTCCTCCACCCAAGCCCTCGTACAACACGCGCTGGATAAAGAGCGTAGAGAGGTAGTTGTTGGTATAGAAAGGCGTATTACCTGCCAGCAGATTCTGCGTGCCCAAGCGATAAGCAAACGTGATACGCTGAATGCCTTTCTTATCCACAAAGCAAGGCACATAGTGGCGGAAAGTGAAGTTGAATTGCAGGTTGTTGTAGCCTGCCGTTGCCTGCTGACCGTATGCTGCATTAAAGGCAGCGTTATACGTGAAGAAAGCGTCCGTCCAGATACCTTTGTTCGGTCCCTGACGTTTATCGCGCGTATCGAAAGTGAAACCCGCACGCACGTAAGGGTGCCAGCCACCGTTTTGCTCGTCTTTTCCAATCAGTCCCCAGTCTTTATACATGTCGTATAACCCTTTTGCATTGGGGTCTAAAGCCTTTTGATTATAACGAGCCAACTCGGGGTCGAACTCGTTTTTGCCATTCAGCATATTGATGTCGCAGTCGTTCACGATATAGCCCAGCACACCCAATCCGGCATTCCATTTCAGGTTTTTATAGATAGTCCCCTCAATGTCGCCAGCCACACGAATGAGGTCACGCTTATATTTGTAGAACACGCGCGACTGATATGCCTCTTTATCCGTCATCTTTTCGGGATTCTTGTTCCACGAATGCCACGAGGGGTGATACACCGACTGATAGCCGTTAAAGCCGTAGAAATCGCACATTGCGTCCGGCAGATACGTGGCGTCAAGCGTCAAGCGATGATTGGGAATCAGGTATTTACTATCGTAATTAAAACGGAAAATACCATGATGTTTGGTAGTATAGGCAGCCTCCACATATAACGAATGAATATACTCCGGATATTGGCTGCCATCGCCGTAGAAATATACGTTGGCGAGCAAACCGCCCTGAAAACCATAATCGGCATCATACGCCACGGAGGGCAAGATACCAAAGTTCCAACCTGTCTTAATCTTACGCCCCAACGAATCCACTTCCGCAGGTTTGGGTGTGCGTTTTGCCCAACCACTTCCTACGGATAGGCAAAGAATACTCAATACTAATACTACTTTTTTCATACTTGTTTTTATTATATGAGAGCCAGCAGATAAGCCAGTCCTACCCCTAAATACGTTCCGATAGCATATCCCACAAGCCCTATCACAATACCCGAAATAAGCACTTTCTTGTTTTGCATTGCCCCCACTACAGGCGGCACAAAAGGCGGTGAACAGAGCAACGCAATCTGACTCACAGTAAAGAGGTCACCGCTCACCTTGGCACAACGGCAGAAAATAAGGTGCAACACACCACCGGCAAGGATAATCCATAGCACAAATGCACCTATCATAGCAGCACCGCCGTTGATACTATGTACATCAAACAACGAAGCCACAATCACACTAAAGATTAAGATAAAGAACATACCCAACTCAAACGTCTTCGGCAGTTCTCTCACTTTCTTGAAGAACGAAGCGATAATCGCTAACGTGGTGATAGTCAGGATAACAACCAATTCGTTCATCGTGCCCGTCAGCAAGAGTGCCAGACCTGCACCAATAGCCAAGAACAAGACACTCAAACCTAATCCTGCTAACATACCGAAGAAGTTCTTACGCTCAAACATTCCCTGATAATTCTCCACATCGCCTGTCTGCACCTCAACATTATCGCGACGACCTTTACGCGTCACGTCCTCATAAGGCAACAGCCGGCGGAAAATCTTATAGCCGCCACCTATAATAAAGAATATATATGGTGTCGTAAGAACCATCTCGAATGCCAACACAATAGCCATTATCGACTTGTCCACACCAAGCGAAGCACCTAAAGCGTTGAAATTCATCGTACCACCCGTATAGATACCTATCATCATGGCAGATACTTTTTCAAAGTCAGGGATATGACTTCCACGGAACACGAAATAGCCCGACACTACGGCTATCAAGATAGCCAATATACCGCCTACTAACGACCAAACTGTCTTTGGCAAAGCCTTAGTCCATAGTTTGAAATCGCAATTAAACAACATCAACGGAATAGCCAAAGGCACGGCTACACTCATCAGCGTAGATTGCAGTTTGCTAAATGTGATGGCTGCTGTCGTTCCTGCCTCAAAACTACAAGCACCCGAAAGTGCCAAAATGATTCCGACGGCGTATGCCAAAACAACGGTTCCGATTTTCTTTACATACATCCAACGCTTGAAGCCCTCTATAATCAAAACGGGCATTAAGATGTAAAGTACCAAAATAAGAATGGCGCGTATCATAACGAATTTAAGTCGTTTGTTTGAGTTTACGAAGTTGATACATATATTCTTGGAAGAACATCCAGAAAGGCATTTGGATAAAGAGCAACAACGGCAACGACACCAATTGCAAGAGGTATTGCACGGAGTTGTGGAAAGCAGGGTCCTTCACTTTCCAACATACAATCAGCCACATTACCCACAGAGGCAACGTGATGACGGCACATACGAGGAATAGAGGAGATAGCAGTACCAGACATACTACCAGTAACCAGCGAGGAATCTTATGTTTCTTGAATTTGTCGAACGGCGCAGGTGGGTTATCGCGTAGGGCGTGATAGTTCTCGTCGTAATGCTCATCATCCGGCACCCACAATATCTGCTCACGCATTCGCGTTGTCAGTTCCTCTCTCAGTTCGTTAATCATTTGTGGTTGCGTCAAAGGCTCTACGCCCTCCTGCTTTGCCTTTTCTTCGCATTGCTGCACGTATTCCGTCACGTTGATGGGGCGACCGATATTCACGGTCAGCGAGTCCCACAAATGGTAATAATCACCATATTCTATACCCACAGGCACGATATAGACGGGTTTTTCTTTACCAAAACTCTCATTTGCACGCAATGCGATACGGAAGATACCCTTCCCCAACGGCAATAGCGAATGTTTCGGGCGATGCGTTCCTTCCGGCAAAATGCAAAAGGGGACACCGTCTTTCAGCACTTCTACAGCCTTATCCAGCGTTTCATCGTTCTTCTTCACTTCCTCTGCGCCATCACGCATACGCCGTATCGGCATGATTTTGAAGAAGTTAAGCAATTGCGCAGTACGTGGTTTCTTGAATATGTCAGCCCTCGCTACAAATACTTTTCTACGCGAGTCAATGCCTAAGATAGCCATCGCATCGCATAAGGCATTAGTATGGTTCGGGGCGAAGATTACTGCCCCGTCAGCAGGGATATTCTCGCTGCCTACACACTGAAAGTGACGATACGAATGACGGAACATCCAATCCACAAACGGACGGAAGAACTCATAAATCTTATTTTTATCTTGTATGCGTTCCATAAAAAACGGCGCAAAGGTACAAAAAAAAATATAAATATGCAAAACATTAATGTTTTTTCTATTTATTACCCCCCATTTTTGTCCCAAATATAGCCTTTATGACATTTTTTTGAAAAAAAGTTTGCAAAATATTTGGTCAATTGAAAAAATAGCAGTACCTTTGCACTCGCTTTCGGAAAAAGGAAGCCTATCAGTTGGACTTCGTTGCTACAATTTCTTACTTGGTGCGGTAGTTCAGTTTGGTTAGAATACATGCCTGTCACGCATGGGGTCACGGGTTCGAGTCCCGTCCGCACCGCCAAGTTCAACTGACTTTTTGGTCCATTAGCTCAACTGAATAGAGTACCACACTACGGATGTGGGGGTTGTGGG
>JAKSNN010000084.1 GCA_024399755.1 Paludibacteraceae bacterium
GCGGCAACACGGCTATGGACGCTGTCCGTACTGCCAAACGTTTAGGAGCAGAACGCGCTATGATTATCTATCGCCGCAGCGAAGACGAGATGCCTGCCCGTATTGAGGAGGTGCGTCATGCGAAAGAAGAAGGCATAGAGTTCCTTACCCTGCATAATCCTATCGAATACCATGCTGACGAGAACGGACGTGTGAGCGAAGCCGTGCTGCAAGTTATGGAATTAGGCGCACCAGACGAGAGTGGTCGCCGCAGTCCGGTAGCGGTAGAAGGGAAAACAATTACCTTGTCGGTTGATTTGGTAATCGTGTCGGTCGGTGTATCGCCTAATCCGCTTATTCCTAACTCCGTAGAAGGACTAGAAATATCCAAGAAAGGAACCATCGTAGTAGGCGACAATATGCAATCGAATATCCCTACTCTCTTTGCGGGTGGAGATATAGTCCGCGGAGGTGCTACCGTAATCCTTGCCATGTCCGACGGACGCAAAGCCGCTGCTGCCATGCACGAATATCTAAATAATAAATAGCATAATGCAAGACCTTAAAGCAGCGTTTGAAGCGCATTACCATAACCCTGTAGAGCGAGTCTTCTTTGCTCCTGGGCGAGTTAACCTGATTGGCGAACATACCGACTATAATGGAGGGTTTGTCTTTCCTTGCGCCCTTAGTTTTGGAACGTACTTGTTACTTGCCAAGAACGATAAGCAAACCTTACGTTTCTGCTCGCTCAATATGCCTGAGACGGCAACTATTCCGCTGAAGGAGTTGCCACAAACGAAAGCCGAAGCGCCTCACGACTTGCCTTCGTGGGTCAATTACCCGTTAGGTTGTATTGCGCAATTTTTGAAGCAGGGTTACCGCTTCACACAAGGCTACGACTTGCTCTATTCGGGTGATGTACCTGCAGGAGCAGGACTGAGTTCGTCGGCTGCCATTGAGGTTGTAACCGCATTTGCCTTTAATAGCCTGATGCAAGCAGGACTGAGCCGCACCGACTTGGCAAAGATTGGACAAGCCTCTGAGCATGAGACTGCAGGAGTACAATGCGGTATCATGGATCAGTTTGCCTCTGCGCAAGGGAAAAAGAACCATGCCATCTTCCTACAATGTAACACCCTTGACTTTGAGTTAGTACCCGTAGAATTGCAAGGCATCAAAGTAGTAATAGCCAATACACATAGCCCGCACCACCTTGATTCGGGTGCTTATAACGCCCGTGTAGCCCAATGCCATACGGCAGTGGAGCAACTTTCTACGGTCCACCCGATCAGTTGCCTTGCCGAACTGACGCAAGCAGACTTCGACACATACTCGCATGCTATCTCCGACCCTATTGCTTTCCGCCGTGCGCGCCACGTGGTAGGCGAAGTTGAGCGTACAAGAAAGGCTGTTGCTGCCCTCAAACAGGGCGACATCACCACGTTTGGACGTCTTATGAACGAGAGCCATATCTCTTTGCGGGACGACTATGAGGTAACAGGCAAGGAATTAGATACGCTTGCCGAGACGGCTTGGCAAGTAGAAGGCGTATTAGGCAGTCGTATGACAGGTGGAGGTTTTGGCGGCTGTATCGTATCTCTTGTGCGTGACGAAGCCATTAACGACTTCCGGCGTATCGTCGGAGAGAACTATACTAAGCAAACAGGTTTAACCGCAGACTTCTACATCGCCGAGATTGGTGACGGAGCAAAAGAGATATGCGCATAAAGAGTGACATCAATATTAAGAATCGCCGTGCGACATTCGATTATGCCGTGCTGGATAAGTATGTGGCAGGCATTCAACTCTATGGCACAGAGATTAAGTCGATTCGTGAGTCGAAGGCTTCTCTTGTCGATACCTATTGCATCTTTATAGATGGAGAACTTTGGGTAAAGCAAATGCACATCGCCGAATATCGGTTTGGATCGTACGCCAACCATGAGGTAAAGCGTGACCGCAAACTCCTATTGCAACGTAAGGAGTTACGCAAATTGGAACGTCAGACCAAAGAAACAGGTAAGACTATTGTCCCGCTACGTCTCTTTATTAACGAGCGCGGTTTTGCCAAAATGGAGATTGGTCTATGCCAAGGCAAAAAGGAATACGATAAGCGTCAAGCCATCAAAGAACGCGAAGACAAGCGCAACTTACAAGACCTCTTCCGCAAGTAGAATCAGTCCACCTCGGTTTGTAAGAGATTACCTTTCTTGTCGTAGGTAAGTTCGATACCGTTATTGAGTTTAATCTCTTGGTCTCGCGTATCAATCGTGTATTCTATGATAACCGCATTCGGGTAGAGCGCACGCACATGGTTGAGAATCACAGTTGGCACCAATGCCTCCGGCACGCCGGATAGGATTTCCACTTTCTCAAGAGCGCCCTGCGCATCAAACTCCCATTGCGATTGGTCGTTCATTCTTACTTCATATTCTGCCCAACGGCTTCTGCCCTCTTGCGTTACAAGCAGGACATTATCCGGATTCACATAGGCTGCCATTATCGTTTGTGCTGCTTCGGGAAGCGAGGCAAACGTAATCACTCGTTTATCATCGGCACAAGCCGTCAAAGATAATGCGCACAGCGCAAAGAATAGAAACTTTTTCATAATTCGATATACATTAGAACAAGGTAGGGTTATCCTTATCGAAGCGTTGCAAGATATTGTGCATCAACGTTTCGCGTATCAGTTTGCTGCGATTCTTTACCGTATATTTGTCGCAGTATTTATTCAAAGCCCGCATCTCGCTATCATTCAGCACGATAGTAACGCGATTCGTACGCGGGGCTTTCTTTCCTTTATGGCTTGGAGTGGCTAACACGATAACTTACCTTTTAGAATTGTACTGCGGCTTTCAGACCAAATAGTACCCAACTGCGTCCTGCAAACTGATTAAACTCTTGTGGAGGAAGGTCGGGATACTCAATTGTCTCGGTAGTAGCCAATTGCGTCTGCTGGAACGAAGCGTATAAGGCAACCAATAACGCAGATTTAGCCGATGAGGCATACCGATAACCTAAGTCGATACCTGCAGAGAGACCACCCTTATACGCCTTATTCGCTGCAAAACCATAGCCTAATGCTGCTCCTGCGTAGGGAGCATGTTTTCCTTCCAACATCGGCACGCGCACAACGGCTTCAAGAGGCAGATAGGAATATGTCTTCCCTGCGAAGATAGCACGATAACCCAATCCTCCTCCCAAAAAGATATGCTTATCGGCTATTTGGAACGAACCGAGCAGGAGGTCTAACGAGAAATTACCTCCACAGCAGTCTTTCGGCACACAGGCTCCTCCGCCTGCTACCTCAAGCGAAAAGGACACTTTCTTCTCTCGGGTGGTATTCTCGGCTTCAACTGTTGCAGACGCAGAAGTTGACTCTGCTTGTGTACTGACACGTACTACCTCGCTTGAAGGATACTGATGACGCATGCCCGATACGTCACGCACAATCACTACTTCTTCGTTATGCAATATAATCTCGCCTTCCACGGATTTTCCGCTACGCAGCACCACGATATCTGCCATCGCCGAAAGCGACAGGACTAAAACGCAGAGAAGAGAAAGAAGGCGATACATGAGTGAAAAGTGGAAAGCCTCCCGTCTTGTGGGCGGGAGGCTACGTATTATTCGGCTTTGCCGTTAGAGCCAAGTACGTTGATAATCTTGTGCTTGTAGAGTTCTACCATCAGGTCACGAGCAGGACCGCAGTACTTGCGCGGATCGAACTCGGCAGGTTGCTCTGCAAAGACCTTACGCACAGCAGCCGTGAAAGCAAGACGGCTATCACTATCAATATTAATCTTGCAGACAGCAGACTTGGCAGCCTTACGGAGTTGCTCCTCAGGAATACCTACTGCCTCTTTCAGTTTGCCGCCGTTAGCGTTAATCATATCCACATACTCTTGTGGTACGCTACTCGAACCGTGCAATACGATTGGGAAGCCCGGCAACTTGACCATCACAGCATCTAAGACGTCGAAAGCCAAAGGAGGAGGCATCAGACGCCCTGTCTTCGGGTCACGGGTGCATTGTTCGGGTTTGAATTTATACGCACCGTGGCTGGTTCCGATGGAGATAGCAAGGCTATCGCAGCCCGTGCGGGTAGCGAAGTCGATTACCTCTTCGGGTTTGGTATAGTGGCTGGTTTCTGCCTTTACATCGTCCTCGACACCTGCCAAAACGCCTAACTCAGCCTCTACCGTAACATCGAACTGGTGAGCATACTCTACCACTTTCTTGGTAAGAGCGATATTCTCTTCGTATGGCAGAGCGGAACCGTCAATCATAACGCTGGAGAAGCCCATATCTACGCAACTCTTGCAGAGTTCGTAGGAATCGCCATGGTCGAGGTGAAGCACAATCTGAGGGTGCTCCCAGCCTAATTCCTTGGCATACTCTACGGCACCTTCCGCCATATAGCGCAACAGCGTTTGGTTGGCATAGTTGCGGGCGCCTTTGGATACCTGCAGGATAACGGGAGATTTCGTTTCTGCAGAAGCCTTTACGATGGCTTGCAGTTGCTCCATGTTGTTAAAGTTGAAGGCGGGAATTGCATAACCGCCGTTGATTGCTTTGGCGAACATCTCACGGGTGTTGACCAAGCCGATTTGCTTAAAGTTAACCATAGTCGTTAATATTTAGTCATTAAGTTATTTGTCGTTAATTTTCCGTCCGGCATAGATAAAGTATGCGATGAGCAGGATGTACGCAAAGATGCCCACAATCTCCGCACCTACACTGCTTGCCCATTCGGTCAGGTAACATTGTGCGCCGCAGAACTTGATAACTGCACTTACTACGCCCATCAGCGCTCCGCCTGCAATAAAGCCCGAAGCCACTAACGTACCTTTCTCGTTACGCTTTTGTGCTAATTCCTCTGCTTTCTCGCCGTCTTTCTCGCGCTTGCGCCCTACAATCCATGAGATTGTTCCGCCAATCAGCAATGGGATATTCAGATGCAACGGAATGAACATACCCAACGCAAAGGGCAGTACGGGAACACTCAAGAAATTCAGTATAAGTGCCAAGATAGCACCTGCGCCATAGAGCATCCAAGGTGCGCCTTGACCCGACATCAGCGGTTCGATAACGGCAGCCATGGCGTTGGCTTGCGGAGCAACCAAAGCGTTCTCGCCTACGAAGCCGTAGGTCTTGTTCATCACAATCATCACGCCTCCTACCGTAGCGGCACTAACCAAGGTGCCGAGGAACTTCCACGTCTCTTGCTTGCGGGGGGTAGTACCAATCCAGTAACCAATCTTGAGGTCGGTAACGAAGCCGCCTGCCATCGAGAGGGCGGTACAAACGACACCCCCGATAATCATAGCGCCAACCATACCGCTGGAGCCCTTCATACCGACAGCCACGAAGATAACGCTGGCGATAATAAGCGTCATGAGCGTCATACCGCTAACGGGGTTACTGCCTACGATAGCAATAGCGTTGGCGGCTACCGTCGTAAAGAGGAAGGCGATAACCGTCACTACAAGGAAAGCCACGGCAGCCTGCCATAGGTTGTGGAGCACACCTGTCCAGAAGAAGACAAACGTGATAACCAGGGCAGCCACGATAGCAATCACGAGGAAGCGCATGGAGAGGTCGCGCTCGGTACGAAGTACGTTTTGCGCAACGGCTTTGCCTTTACCGCCTAACTCCTTGCCTGCCAAACCGACTGCAGACTTAATCACGCCCCACGATTTGATAATTCCGATCAATCCTGCCATAGCGATAGCGCCGATACCGATGTTTCTGCCGTACGTGGTATAAATCATTTGCGGGTCCATATCGCCCATTCCCGTTGCTCCCAGCAACGGCAAAATAACCCACCACGTAAAGAAACTACCGCAGCAGATAATAGCCGCGTATTTGAGTCCGATGATATAGCCCAAACCCAGAATAGCAGCACTGGTATTGACGGAGAAGACGAGTTTGAGTTTTTGCGCCATCAGTTCACCCCAAGCCGTCATGCGTGTGGAGAGCGACTCTGTCCAAAGTCCGAAAGTACTGACCGCAAAGTCGTACAAACCGCCTACGCCGGCTGCCCAAATCAAAGGTTTGGCTTGGCTGCCGCCTTGCGCACCACTAACGAGAACTTGGGTGGTAGCGGTTGCCTCTGGAAAAGGATATTCGCCATGTTTCTCCTGCACGAAGTAACGACGGAAAGGAATCAAGAACAAGATACCCAAACAGCCGCCCAAAAGCGAAGCCACAAAGACCTGCACAAAGTTAACCGTGATATCCGGATATTTGGCTTGCAGGATATATAGCGCAGGAAGCGTGAAGATAGCGCCCGCCACGATAACGCCGGACGAAGCACCTATCGACTGGATAATCACATTCTCGCCGAGAGCGTTCTTGCGGTTGAGTGCCGAACTGAGTCCCACTGCAATAATAGCAATCGGGATAGCAGCCTCAAAGACTTGTCCTACTTTCAATCCGAGATAAGCAGCTGCCGCAGAGAAGATGACTGCCATGATAACGCCCAAGATGACGCTATAGGGTGTTACTTCGGGATAGTTGTTCTCGGGTTTGAGAA
Organism: Paludibacteraceae bacterium; assembly: GCA_024399755.1. Classification (GTDB taxonomy): domain Bacteria; phylum Bacteroidota; class Bacteroidia; order Bacteroidales; family Paludibacteraceae; genus Colicola. The sequence goes on from JAKSNN010000084.1 coordinate 6,518, forward strand.
TCGGCTGATACTTTTCCCCGGGTTTGAGTTTTCTCGCCGCATTTTCAGGCAAGCGAATCGGTTGTTGATTTGTATCCATAGTATAATGATTGAGTTGAGTTATGTTGTATCATTTGAGTTGTTTAGCAAAAAAGGCTTATGCAGTAGAATATCAAGGTCAGTACACACAAGACAAGCACTCCGATAAGTATTTTGCATAGGGACACCTCAGTATATCTGCGGTGTCTTTGTTGCGAAGGTTTACCCCCCCCCCCGAAAAAGAGTGGTATTCGCCTGATTATGTGAGTATTAATAAACATTTTACATTAATCCGTAGGGGCATATTTACTCCAATCCCGTTGCAAAGGTACAACAAATTTTCCGAATGTGCAAGCGGAAAGGGAATTTTTGTGAGCGAGATAGATGATTTCATCTCAATTGTAAAGAACGCTTGGCGTTGGGAACTGGTTCACATAAGCCGATGCGTGCTTTGCAATTGGCAAGGCGTCAGCCGTTCTCACCCACAAAAATTCCCTTGTAGCGGCACATTTACTGGATAGTGCGA
>JAKSNN010000085.1 GCA_024399755.1 Paludibacteraceae bacterium
ACACCCTTATCCCTTTGTTTGGGAGGGAGATACGGTGCGTTATGGTGGAGAAGTAGGGCATTGGGAGAATGGTGGGAGATGGAGAAGTCGTACAGATACCGTTACTCGAAGCTATATCTCTGCAAGCGGTTGTGATTCCATTTTGCAATTGGTCGTGCGTTATCCTGGTTATCAACATGAACTTATTAAAGATACCATTGAGGATGGTCAATCTTATTGGGGTAAATATACAGAAACTGGAATCTACTATGAAAGATATCCCAATGTATATGGATGTGATTCAATAGTATTAGAAATACATTTGTTTGTAATGCCGAAGCCAATCTATATGGTTACCTTATCCGTCAACAATACAAAATATGGTTCGGTAGAAGGAGCAGGCACGTACAGTAAAGGGGATACGGTGGTTTTGTCCGCAACTCCTAACAAGGGCTACCAATTCAATCAATGGAGCGATGGCAATACGGAAAATCCGCGTATAATTTATAACATTGACAAAGACTATACTTTGACGGCTCAATTTGGTATCAAACAATGCAGTTGATTGGTTGAAAGCAGCGATTTGGAGATGGGTGCCGTATATACAGACTTTACCGATGAGTACTACAACTATGGTACACAAATCACGGTAGAGGCATCTGCCAATTCCGGCTATAAGTTTGTTAAATGGAATGACGGCAAGAAATACAATCCGTATAAGTTCAGCATTTTAGAGGACAAATATCTGTTAGCTATTTTCATGGCTGAAGAAGAGGAAGCAGATACCACTCAAGTGCAACCATCTGATACCACGGCAACCTTTACGTGGCCGTTTATTGTTGGAGGTTTCACTTACACCTTAACCATCTATTTGGATGCTGCTTGCACGATTCCTTTCTGCACGTTGACATTTAACCAATATGGGCAATTGACAGGTATAACCTTTGGAACACGTGTTCCTCGTCGTTCTGCAATGGCAAATCAAGAAGAAGGGTTCTCCACAACGATTAATGGTTTAAGTGCAGGTACGGAATACTTCTATAAAATGGAAACTAAAGATGAAGAAGGTAAACTCCTCAATACCGATGAAGGGGGATTCTCTACACAAAATAGTGGTGTAATTACGAATACGGAAAAAGTCGATATGTCTGTTCATGGAGGCAAATTCATAAAAGATAATCAACTCTACATCTTCCGTGGCGATAAAATTTATAATACGCTTGGCGGAAGAGTGAAGTAAGAATCTTAATAATAGTTACTTTTTGGGTCAACGACCAATAAGTATACTTTGAGTATACGATGAGCGTTACGCACAACGAAGTTGGTCATGACCAACTTCGTCACTATTAGCACAACACTACCAAAGTGCTTGCAAATGTCTGCAATGTTATGTTGATGTTATGTTGAGGGTGTGTAGAGGAGTGCCGTTCAAGGCACTCCAATTTACAAATTTACAAATTCTTAACTTACAAATTGATAAAAAAGCGCTTTCGGGCGCTTTTTTTCCTTTCCGCTTGCACATTCGGAAAATTTGTTGTACCTTTGTACCGAATTTGGAAAAACTTGAATATGGAATTGCCATTATCTAAAATACGTGTAGCCATTTTAGGCTACGGCAATATCGGCAAGAGTGCGGAAGAAGCAGTCCAAGCCGCTGATGATATGACGCTTGTGGGCATCTATCATCACAACGAGATGGATAAGATTCGTCCGCAAAACACCGATGTGGTGCTTCTCTGCACGCCTACGCGCGAAGTATCCGCATACGCTGTGCCTTTGCTCAAGCAGGGTATCTGCACGGTAGATAGTTTTGATATCCATACAGAGATTGTCAATCTGCGCCGCCAATTGAACGCAGTTGCCCGAGAGAGTGGGGCAGTGAGCGTTCTCTCTGCCGGTTGGGATCCGGGGTCGGATAGCGTAGTGCGTTGCCTCCTGCAAGCCATCGCACCCAAGGGAATCACCTATACCAACTTCGGTCCCGGTCGCTCCATGGGACATACCGTTGCCGTCAAAGCCATCGATGGGGTAGAGGACGCCCTCTCGATGACCATACCTCTCGGAACAGGCATACATCGCCGAATGGTGTATGTAAAAACCTGCGAAGGGGCTGATAAGCAGGCGGTAGAAGCCCGTATCAAAGCGGACGACTATTTCCGTCACGATGAGACACACGTTATCTTTGTGGATAATATCGACGAACTGAATAATGTGGCACATGGCGTTAACTTGGTGAGAAACGGAGTTAGCGGAACAACACACAATCAGCGAATGGAGTTTAACATGTCCATCAATAATCCTGCATTGACAGGACAAGTGATGACGGCTTGCGCACGCGCAGCATTCCGCCTTAAACATGAGCAGCGCGCAGGAGCATATACGATGATTGAGATTGCTCCCGTTTATTTATTGCCTGATTCGGACGAAAATAATGTCCGTAGGCTTGTGTAATCAATTGAATAATAATTAGTTATGAAAGCATACGTTTTCCCTGGTCAAGGTGCTCAGTTTGTGGGAATGGGCAAAGACCTATACGATAGTTATCCTTTAGCCCGTGACCTGTTTGAGCAGGCAAACGATATCTTAAGTTTCCGTATTACGGACATCATGTTCGGCGGTACGCCAGAGGACTTGAAACAGACTAAAGTCACGCAACCTGCTGTTTTTCTGCATTCTATCATTGCTTCTAAGGTACTTACCATAGCCCAGCCGGATATGGTGGCAGGTCATAGTTTGGGCGAGTATTCTGCTTTGGTGGCTTGTGGTGCGGTTAGTTTTGAAGACACGCTTAAATTGGTGAGTAAGCGTGCTAAAGCCATGCAGAAAGCCTGCGATTTGCAGCCATCTACCATGGCAGCCATTCTTGGACTGCAAGACGACCGTGTGGACGAATTATGTCAAACAGTATCGGGTGAAGTGGTTGTGGCTGCTAATTTCAACTGCCCGGGGCAGGTGGTTATCTCAGGAACGATTCAGGGTGTGGAGAAAGCATGTGAAGTGCTGAAAGCCAACGGTGCCAAACGTGCCATACGTTTACAAGTTGGCGGAGCATTCCATTCGCCATTGATGCAACCGGCTGCTGAACAACTGAGCAAAGCCATTCTGGCAACCAAGTTCTCCGAACCCAATTGCCCGATATATCAGAACGTGAATGCGTATCCGCAGACCGACCCGGAAGCCATTCGGCAAAATCTACTGATGCAACTGACGGCTCCTGTGCGCTGGACACAAACCATCAAGAATATGGTGATTGACGGTGCCACAGAGTTTTACGAATATGGTCCGGGGGACGTACTGAAAGGACTCATTAGAAAGATTGACTCAACTGTGATGATTGGTTAATCATTCCTTATATATAGAATGTTGATAATTTGGATTATGTAAAATAGTGTTTTTGAGATAATCCCTATCCCTAAAGAGATGAACGATATTTTAGAACCGAATACGATATTGTTGACTGCTGAGAGTGAAGATGCAGAGACGGAGCTGATTCCCCTGCTGCATGGTAATGATGCGCAAAACTTCCAAGGGCTGAACGATGGCGATGTGTTGGGTGTGCTGCCGTTGCGCAATAAAGTTCTATTCCCGGGTGTGCTGCTGCCTGTGGCTGTCACGCGCCCGCGTTCCCAAAAATTGGTAACCAATGCCTACCAACAGGAAAAAATGTTGGCTGTCTGCTGCCAGAAAGATCGTGATGTGCAAGACCCTACCGAAAACGACTTATACGACCTTGGCACAGCGGCTCGCGTTGCCCGCATACTGCAAATGCCCGATTCCAGCATTATGGTAATTCTGGAAGGCATCGAACGTATCCATATCGAGGAATTTACCTCTACGAAAACCAATATCATTCGTGCGCATATCAAGGTTTATAACGAGATATTTCCACACAAGAACGATAAGCAATTCTTTGCTATCGTGAGCAATATCAAGGACCAAGCCACCAAAATCCTGCGTGCGACGGAGAATATGCCCGCTGAGGCAGGTATGACCATACGCAATATAGATAATCCCCCTACTCTGGTCAACTATATCTGCGTCAACTTCGGCATTAAGATTTCCGATAAGCAAGATTTGCTCGGCTTGGAATCCATCAATGCACGTGCCTTACACCTGCTGGAACTCCTGAATAAAGAGGTGCAGATGATTGAAATGAAAGCCGATATCCAGACCAAAACAAAGGAGGATATCGACAAACAACAGCGCGAATACTATCTCCACCAGCAAATAGAGACCATTCAGAAGGAATTGGGCGATACTGGTGCCCAGAACGTAGAGGCAATGCGCGAGAAAGCCAAAACGAAAAAATGGTCGCAAGCGGTACAGGAAGTATTCGATAACGAACTGAAGAAACTGCAGCACATGCCTACCCACTCTCCCGATTATTCTACACAACAGAACTATCTGGAGACGATGCTGGAACTCCCGTGGAACGAATATACCGAGGATAACTACGACATACGCAATGCACAACAGATACTTGACAAAGACCATTACGGCATGGATAAAGTGAAGGAACGTATTGTGGAATACCTTGCCGTACTGAAGCAGAAATCGCTTTCCGGCAAAACGACAAGCGATGCCAAGTCCCCTATCCTCTGTCTCTATGGTCCTCCGGGTGTGGGTAAAACCAGCCTTGGCAAGTCGATTGCTGCTGCCTTAGGACGCAAATATGCGCGTATCTCGTTAGGCGGATTACACGATGAGGCTGAGATTCGAGGACATAGACGCACCTATATCGGGGCGATGCCCGGGCGAATTATTGAGAACATCAAGAAAGTGCAGACCAATAACCCCGTCTTTGTACTCGATGAAATCGACAAAATCGGTGCAGATTACAAGGGCGACCCTACGTCTGCCCTGCTGGAAGTGCTTGACCCTGAACAGAATAGCACGTTCCATGATAACTTCTTGGATATAGATTACGACTTGAGCAAAGTTCTTTTTATCGCTACTGCCAACAGCCTTGAGAGTATTCCCCGTCCTTTGTTGGACCGAATGGAACTGATTGAGATGACAGGCTATCTGCAAGAGGAAAAAGAGGAAATAGCCAAGCGCCACTTAGTGCCGAAAGAATTGGATAACCATGGCATAGCCGCCTCTAAACTGCGCTTCAAGAAAGAGATTTTCGGCAGAATAATCGAAGATTATACCCGCGAATCGGGTGTGCGTTCCCTCGAACGTCAGATTGCTACGGTTTGCCGTAAGGTGGTCACCAAGATGGCTCTGGAAGAGCCTTATAATGTGAGCATTACGAAGGATGATCTGATAGATTATCTCGGTCAACCCCGCTTTACACGTGATAGTTATGAGGATAACCGCTACATCGGTGTGGTAACCGGTTTGGCATGGACGCAAGTGGGTGGCGAGATACTTTTTATCGAGACCAGTCTGTCTCCATCGAAGACGCCTACTCTGACCATGACAGGTAACTTGGGAGACGTAATGAAAGAATCGGCTACTATCGCGTTAGGCTATATCAAATCGCATGCCGACCGGTTCGGTATCAAACGCAAGGATATTGATACCCAATCAGTACATATCCACGTGCCGGAAGGCGCAATTCCGAAGGACGGACCCAGCGCAGGTATTACGATGACAACGGCTATGGTGAGTGCGTTTACCCATCGCAAAGTACGTGCAAAGATTGCTATGACCGGCGAGATGACTTTGCGTGGAAAAGTACTGCCTATCGGCGGTGTGAAGGAGAAGATATTAGCCGCTAAACGTGCAGGAATAACCGATTTGGTGCTCTGCGAGGATAATCGCAAAGACGTTACGGAGATTCCGGAACGCTATCTCAAAGGACTCAGTTTCCACTATGTTAAGGACATTAAAGAAGTAATTGATTTCGCTTTGCTATGAGCCTTTTGTTAGTCTTTCTACTTACTGCGATGGCAGTCTCGTTCCTCTGCTCCACGTTGGAGTCGGTACTGATGACTACCACCCTAAGTTACATTTCTATGCGTGAGGAGGAAGGATATAAGCCTGCCACACGTATGAAACGCTACAAAACAGAGCCGGAAAGACCCTTGGCAGCCATCTTATCGCTGAATACCATTGCCAATACCATAGGTGCTGCAGGTGTAGGACAACAAGCCACCATCGTATTTGGTAGCCAATGGTTCGGCTTGGTAAGTGCCGTTGTAACGATACTTATTCTTATCTTCTCGGAAATCGTTCCGAAGACGTTGGGCACGAGTTACTGGAAAAGTCTGATGGGATTTACAGCCAATACGATTCACATCTTAATCTATATTTTGTATCCTTTTGTATTGCTGATTGAGTATATTTCGCGCCTTTTCCCCCGCACGGAAGACACGTCCGTCAGCCGTGAAGAGGTAGTAGCCATCGCCAATGTAGGTGAAGAAGAAGGTGTGATTGAGGAGGACGAGAACACGATTATCCGCAACGTTATGCGTCTTGACGACATCAAGGCTTCGCAAGTAATGACTCCGCGTGTGGTGGCTTCGATTGCTCCGGAATCTATGACCTTGAAAGAATACTACCAGTCGGACGATTACGACCACTTCTCCCGCATACCTCTCTATAGCGATTCGCCTGAGTTCATCACGGGGTACGTGCTTCGTGACGATGCGTTGGAAGACTTGGCGGAAGATCATTTTGATAAGACTTTAGGCGAGATTAAGCGCCCGCTTCCTTTCTTCAACGAGAATAAATCTATTGGCGAGATATTCGACCAAATGCTTCGCCAGAAGTCGCAGATTGCCCTCATCATCGACGAATACGGTTGCTTCCAAGGTATTTTGACCTTGGAGGACATCATCGAAACTATTTTCGGACTTGAGATTATGGACGAAAGTGACGTCGTTACCGATATGCAGCAATATGCCCGTGAACGCTGGCAGCAACGGCAGAAACGTCATAAAGGCGTAGTCGCTAAGAAAGA
>JAKSNN010000086.1 GCA_024399755.1 Paludibacteraceae bacterium
GAGTGTCAGATTCCGGTTCTGAAGGTTCTGGGTTTGAGCCCCAGCGGGGTCACAAAGAGCAGAAGCTCGCGCCCATGTGGGCGCAAATTAGCATAATTTGAGCCCTCAGGGTCACAACATAAAATAAATAATCATGGCAACACAAGAAGAAACATTTAAAAAGATTGTCGCTCACTGCAAAGAATATGGCTTCGTATTCCCAAGCAGCGAGATTTATGATGGTCTGGGTGCCGTATATGATTACGGTCAGAACGGCGTAGAACTGAAAAACAATATCAAGCAATACTGGTGGCAAAGCATGACACTACTTCACGAGAATATCGTGGGCATAGATGCGTCCATCTTTATGCACCCAACCACGTGGAAGGCTTCCGGGCACGTAGATGCATTCAACGACCCGCTGATAGACAACAAAGATAGCAAGAAACGCTATCGCGCCGATGTACTGATAGAAGACCAACTCGGCAAAATCGAGGAGAAAATTCAGAAGGAAGTAGATAAGGCAAAGAAACGCTTTGGCGAGAGTTTTGACGAAGCAATGTTCCGTCAGACTAATCCCCGCGTATTAGAATACCAAGCCAAGTGGGACAACCTGCACGAGCGCTATTCCAAAGCCATGAACGATATGGACTTGGAGGCACTGAAACAGATTATCCTGGACGAGGAAATCGTTTGCCCAATCAGCGGCACACGCAACTGGACAGATGTGCGCCAATTCAACTTGATGTTCGCAACCGAAATGGGCAGTACGGCAGACGGCACAATGAAAATCTATCTGCGTCCGGAGACCGCACAAGGCATATTCGTGAACTTCTTGAATGTACAAAAGACTGGACGCATGAAGATTCCGTTCGGTATCGCGCAAATCGGTAAGGCATTCCGTAACGAGATTGTGGCTCGTCAGTTCGTTTTCCGCATGCGTGAATTTGAGCAGATGGAAATGCAGTTCTTTGTCCGCCCGGGAGAGGAAATGCAATGGTTTGAGCACTGGAAACAATTCCGTATGAAATGGCACAAGGCATTAGGTCTTGGCGACGAGAAATATCGCTATCACGACCACGAGAAATTGGCTCACTATGCCAATGCCGCTACGGATATAGAGTTCCTGATGCCGTTTGGCTTCAAAGAGGTGGAGGGTATCCACTCGCGTACCGATTTTGACCTTAGCCAGCATGCCAAGTTCTCGGGCAAGAAGATTGAATACTTTGACCCAGACCTGAACAAGAGTTATACTCCGTACGTGATAGAGACATCGATAGGCGTTGACCGTATGTTCCTGAGTATCATGTGCTCGGCATACAAAGAGGAACAACTGGAAGGCGGCGATGTGCGCGTCGTGCTGAACTTGCCAGCCGTGTTGGCTCCCGTAAAAGCGTGCGTTATGCCTCTCGTGAAAAAAGACGGACTGCCCGAAAAAGCACGCGAAGTAATGGACTTGCTGAAGTTCGACTTCAAGACGACTTATGATGAGAAAGACAGTATAGGTAAGCGTTACCGCCGTCAAGATGCAATCGGCACACCCTTCTGCATCACCGTGGATCACGATACGCTCAATGATAACGCCGTGACGGTGCGTTATCGCGATACTATGACACAAGACCGTGTGAAGATAGAAGACTTACACGACCTGATTGCCAAAGCAGTAGATATGAAACACCTCTTCCGCAAGATTGTGGCAGAGTAAGGAGGCACGTTTATTCTCTTGCTCCTAAGATATTGTAGCGCACACCCTCACGGAGAATGATTATCTGACCATGGTCAAGGACTTTGATAGTACCTTGACCATCTTTTTTGCCCTCGTTCGAGAAGAAAAGGCCGTTCAAGTCGGTGAGGAAATCATAGGAATCAGGAATGTCCGTTGGTGCTGCTATCGAGCGTCCCGTGAAAATACGGAACTCGCCCGGGGCTAACGAATACGAGGAAGAAGCCTTGGTACCCTGGTTGAAATAATCGTACCACGTGCCCGTTGGCAGGTTGAGCGTTTGCAATGTAGTAGCCGAGAAGTTGCCTGCAACAAAGACCTCGCTGCCCCATTGTATAGTGCGCAGCGACACTCCAGAGCCGATGTTTTGCGCCGTAGGATTGCCCTCAAAGACGGAAGGCAAGAGACGGGTGCGAAGTTGAATCGCTTGTGCCACTTTCTTATATGCCTGCATGCGTGCTCCTGAACGGAACCAACCTCCGTTTTCAGGACGGAACTTGGCATTCATCTTGTATTCCGCGTCAGCAAAAGAGGTGCTGACACTCGTACCATACTCTGCTTTGCCATCTTTGCCCCACGCTCCCTTGTCGTTCTGGAACTTGGAATAGTCGAAACCTAACTCTGCGTAGTGGTAGAACAACTGCGGACCATTGAGCATACACTGGAAACCGATGTTCAGCGGCACACGTGACAGGCGCGTTGCTTCGTCAGAGGCAATCGTGCCGTTGCCCCATTGCTTTGCCTTGAAGAAACAACGTTCCTCGTCGTGGTTCTCGCAATAACTGACATAACCGTCTCTGTTGGCTTGGCTGAAACTATCGCCGTCTTTGAGCCAGCCCATCGCCGTCTGCTGGAAAGCGACACAAGTATTCTCCCAACACATCATGCCTTCGTTAACTAATTGTGGGCGTTCCGACCCCATGTTATTCCCCCAATGCTCCAAGATAAAATAAGCGTCAGGTGACACCTCCTTGATACCATGGGTATAATAGTATTTCAGGTTCTCCACCGATGTATTTGGCTGGTCGGAACATAGTCCGTGGCTAAGGTCCATACGATAGCCGTCAATCTTGTATTCGGTAAGCCAATACCGAAGGGCGCGTGTAAAATGTTCGCGTGCGGGCGCAAAACCGTGATTCCAGTCCTTATAGAAAACGTCTCCATGTGGAGCAGAAACATTGAACCAAGGGTTTGACGGCATATCCGCAGGAGATACATAGAGTTTGCACATCGGGTTGTAATCCGTGGCATGGTTGAATACCATATCTAAGATAACAGCCATGCCACGTTGGTGGCAAGCATCGACAAACGATTTTAGTTGCTCGGGAGAGCCATAGGCTTTGTCTAACGCAAAGTAGTGATTGGGCGAATATCCCCAGTTCAAGTTACCGTCAAACTCGTTGACAGGCATTAGTTCGATGCAGTTAACGCCTAAATTCTGTAGGTAATCCAAACGTTCCATCAAACCTTCCAAACTGCGTTTTGGCGTATGATCGTACACCCATAATTCGTAAATAATGAGGTTGTCCTTGTTTGGACGTTTGAAGTTTAATGTGGCGTCCGACCATTGGTAAGCGGGCTTGCCCGGTTGAATGACCGTTATGTATCCACCATCTGCTCCGCAACGAGGATATGTAATCAAATCGGGGTCAAGCGTTCGCGGTTCGTAACGGTCGTCGGGATGAATAAGTTTTTCGGAAAACAAGTCGGATATCTGCACGTGCTTGCCATCTGCACGCTCTATCGCGTATTGAAAACGATACTCCTGTCCCTTTGTCAGCCCCGTCAATTCTATCCAGAAATAGTTGCCGTCTCGATATAACTGATAATCGTTGCTCAATTGCCAATCCGTCATATCTCCCAACAAGAATACGTGTCTTGCTGCAGCCTTAGAAGAAGCCGCATAGGTACACAACGTCACAGACGTGCCATCTTGACCATAATAAATACCATTAACGATTCCACTTGGACGTGCCTTTGTGATGGCTGCTGCAGGCGTGAAATTAGTCCAAATATCTTCACAAGGTGCTTCACCTAAATCAATAAAGATGTCTTGATTGCCAGCGGCTTTACCCTCTAACGTTCCGTTTGGACCATCGTTGAAGACAAAGCACAACTGTGTGATAGGCGTGGTTTCCGGCACACCATAATAGGCGAACATATTTGGCGTTATCTTAAGTTCCCAGTTGCCCTCTGCGTTCTTGGTCATCTTATATTTATCCAAACCGTCACGCCATTTGGTGTTCACTTTTTGCCAAGACTGACCATTATACGTGATACCCGTATGAGCATAGCAGGCAGTTGCTGCCTCCATTCCCTGATTGCCTTGGTGTGGATTGAAGATGACGGTTATCTCGCCTGTGTAACCTATCGGTATGATGGTCGGGCGAGTGGATACTTGTGCCGTTAAAAGGGCACTACAGATAAGACTAATGAATAAAGAGAGGTGTTTCATATTTAGCGAACAAATAGTTTTTTAACATCAAGTGTGCCTTCATCTCCGTAGAATACAACGAGATATGTGCCTTTCGTAAAGGAAGCATCTAAATCAATATACTCGTTGCCATAGGCTTCTCCGAAATAGCCTTTTTGTAACTCGGCACCATTGGAATAATAAATGCTGTATTGACCAGAGATGTTGGTATCAATGTGGATATGGCGGTTGCCTTCACTAACAACAGTCGGTGAGATTATGATTTGTGGCGCGTTAGGCTGAACCGGTATCGTTTCGTTTTGGTATTGCGGAAGGACAGCACATGTGCGGAGTGTCTTGCCATCGCTTGTTCGAGTAAGTTCTGCCCAATATTCCGTACCGAAATCTAACGTCTCTTGTCCATAATCTTTCGTATAAATCTGAGAGTTGTGTGCGCCTTTTCCATCAATAGGCATACCATTGTGATACCAATGTATGTCGGAGAACGAGTAGCCTCCGTTATAATTCTCGTTGAATAAAGCCAAAACATCGTTCCAACGTTGCAGGATAATCCACGACGGATACAACAATGTGAACTGGAAAGGAATGTTAGTCGTTTCATCACAAGAATTCACCACCTCAACGGAGCCATAATAGGTGTCAGGACGTGTATAGTGCTTGTCGTCAGCACCATTTGGGATAGGTAAGGTAACAGTACGTTCATTGCCATTGAGCAACAAGTGCGGAATGTCTTGGAACCCCACAACATGCGCGCTTTGGTCGAAGATAACATTGATATATTGTGCTTGACCTGAGGTATGACGATAGTTAAGCGTGAGGAAGTCATCATCTGCGCAGAGTGTGTCTTGGGCAAGGGTTACATTACCTTGCATGGTTGACGGATTGACAATAAGATGCAAGGTATAGCGGATACTATCGCAACCTTGTGGAGTACGGAGAGTATCATGATATGTTCCCGTTTCCGTAAGTTGATTTGTTCGCCACGTTTGCCATACAAACGGCAAGAGGTTGGAACATGTTTGTTCGCTCACTTCTATATCTTGTGCCTTTTGCACGTTGAGCGTGAAAGTAATAACGGAATCGCAACCATGAATGGTAGATAGGTCGAGCTGATAAACACCTGCTTGCGTCAGGTCGTATCCGTTCCAACGATAAGGCAACTCTCTTTCACAGATAGTGGCACTTTCAGTAAGTTGAGGATAACTTTGGTAGATGGTCAGTTGGAGCGTAATAATGCTATCTCCTCCAAAACTGCTTGCAAGGGTCGCCGTTTTACCATTATCCGCAATGCTGCTAATTTGTATGCCATTCCAAGCGAAGGGTAACTCATCGGAACATCTGGTAACATAATCCGTGGTACGTACCTCTTTGTTTACATACAGCGTATATGTTATCGTTGAGTCGCAACCATATACAGAGGTCAGGTGTTTCTCTTGTGCGCCTTCTTTATCAAATACTAAACCGTCCCATGTATAAGGTAGTTGGTTGGGCAGAATCGTCTTATTGATAGGGATATTATACGTATCAGCCACTAATAATTGCATAGTTGTCATAGTATCACAACTGACGGTATCGTGTACATAGTAATACTGACTTGAAACATCTTTCTTAAACATGTTGAAAGTATAACCATTCCAATTATATGCGTTTTTCTCGTTCGTGCATAGCGTATCTTTAAGGTATGCGTGTGCGAAAGGAGGTGTGACGCTGATTTCGGTATAAGTTCCACCACCTTGGTTGTAAATGAGTTGGCAAGTATATTTAGTAGCACCATCAGCGCGGACAAGGAACTCTCGCATATCATTGGCTGCAGCCCATGATTGGTTGTTCTTTTTCCACTTATACGTAAAGCCTTCAGGCGCTGAAATTTTATAGGCATGGAGACTTGGATCCTCTTCGTAACAATCGGCAATAAGGTTGAGTTCGTGACAACTGATGTGGAAATAAATATATCCATATTCGGTACCACAATATTTTGTGATAATCGATTTCACCCCTCCTTGGGTAGTGGTGAGTTGCTCCTCAACGGCACATTCGAAGTTTTCAACATGTAGTTGCACGGTTTGACCAATATAATTGCGCATGTCAAAGCCTGTGGTTGTCCAATCTTGCCAATAGGCAGTGCGATTCTTACCATCTGCATCGTGGGCTGTAAATTTCTTCCAACCTACAGATCCTAAGTCGTTTACGCCATATCGTTCAAAATAGAAACGATAGGTGTCGCTCTTTAAATCCGTTTCAGAATCAAGTTTTTTGCCGTCCATGTCAGTAAAATAGACAATTTGCTGTGGGCGGAAGCGTTGATGTAGTGAGCTATTTTCGTGATTAGATATCTCTAATACGGCTGCCCATTTGAACAAGATTAAAGCATTCTCTTCCGTAATGGCGATATTAAATGCTATTGCTTCACCTTCAGGAGATTCTCCTCCTTGTGTCTTGGAACCAAACGGATTCCCTAAACGAATGCTGGAAGACTCCCCTTCAGGCAGCACTTTCAACGCAGGTTGACGTAGGTCGTTACCTTGTGTTGTGAAGAGGTGATGACGAGTACGAGGGTC
>JAKSNN010000087.1 GCA_024399755.1 Paludibacteraceae bacterium
TCTTAGCGAAGGCAGCGGTGAGTTCTTGTGCCTTGACAAAATACTCATCATTCTTAGTTCCTGATGCGTACACGCCTGAAATAGTTCTAATTGTTGCTTTATAACGACCTACGACAGCTTCGCAAGCGTCGGAGATTTCACCAAGAGATGCACGGAGACCTGCAGCCTTAACAGCCAACTCAAGGAGGTTAGTACCCTTCTTGCCGTCAGCCCAAGCTTGAACGGCAGCGGTAATCTCCTTAAGAGCAGCCTGTACGGCTTTCTCGTCACGATTAGCGCGAAGTTCTTTCAAACGGGCTTCTTGCTCAGTACGAACTGCGGTATTATCCACTTCGAGAATATCGATAGGATCTTCGTGGTCAAGACGATACTCGTTAACGCCGATAATCTTTTGTGCGCCGGAGTCGATACGAGCTTGCGTGCGAGCAGCAGCCTCTTCGATACGCATCTTAGGAATACCCGTTTCGATAGCAGCAGCCATACCACCAAGTTTCTCAATCTCCTGAATGTGCTCCCAAGCCTTCTCCATGAGTTCTTTGGTAAGAGCCTCTACGTAGTAGGAACCAGCCCATGGGTCGATTTGCTTGCAGACTTTAGTCTCCTCTTGGATATAAATCTGCGTGTTACGGGCGATACGGGCAGAGAAATCGGTAGGCAGGGCGATAGCCTCGTCCAGAGCGTTGGTGTGCAACGACTGAGTATGACCCAGAGCTGCAGCCATAGCCTCGAAGCAGGTACGACCAACGTTGTTGAATGGGTCTTGCTCGGTAAGCGACCAACCGGAAGTTTGGCAGTGGGTACGCAAAGCCATGGATTTAGGATTCTTTGCACCGAAGCTCTTTACAATCTTAGCCCACAGCATACGACCGGCACGCATCTTGGCAATCTCCATGAAGTGGTTAGTACCGATAGCCCAGAAGAAAGACAAACGTGGAGCGAAGGTATCAACCGACATACCTGCATTCACACCGGCACGGAGGTACTCCATACCGTCTGCCAAAGTATAAGCCAACTCAATATCTGCGGTAGCACCTGCCTCTTGCATGTGGTAACCGGAGATAGAGATTGAGTTGAACTTAGGCATGTTCTTGGAGGTATATTCGAAGATATCTGCGATAATCTTCATCGAGAACTTAGGAGGATAGATGTAGGTATTACGCACCATGAACTCCTTGAGGATATCGTTTTGGATAGTACCTGCCATCTCTTCGAGTTTAGCGCCCTGCTCGAGACCTGCGTTGATATAGAACGCAAGGATAGGAAGAACGGCACCGTTCATCGTCATCGAAACGGACATCTTATTCAAAGGAATACCTGCGAAGAGGACTTTCATATCCTCCAGCGAGCAGATACTTACACCGGCTTTTCCGACGTCACCTACGACACGCATGTTGTCGGCATTGTAGCCACGGTGGGTAGGAAGGTCGAATGCAACAGACAGACCTTTCTGACCGGAAGCAAGGTTACGGCGATAGAAAGCGTTAGACTCGGCAGCAGTAGAGAATCCTGCGTATTGGCGAATTGTCCAAGGGCGCATAGGATACATGCCACTATACGGACCGCGCAAGAAAGGTGGCAGACCTGCAGCATAGCCGAGGTGCTCCATACCTTGGAGGTCTTCTTTGGTATAAACGG
Source organism: Paludibacteraceae bacterium (assembly GCA_024399755.1). GTDB lineage: Bacteria > Bacteroidota > Bacteroidia > Bacteroidales > Paludibacteraceae > Colicola. The sequence continues at coordinate 1,636 of JAKSNN010000087.1, forward strand.
GCTTTACCTGAATTTGTTCAGGAGTAGTCCAGTTAGATTCATTGGCTCCTTCAAACTTAGAAGCAGCTACTTTTTTGATATCAATATCTTTGAAATTAGGTTTCATAGTGCTTATTTATTTAGAAGTTGAGCGTTAAACGATTTGAGCGTATCGAGAACATTGCACTTTACGTGGATGAAGTTTTGAATGCCAAGTTTCTGGAGGTCTTCCATGCAAGCAGGAGCACCTGCAACAATGAAGATTTCCTTGGCACCTTCCAATTGTTTCCATGCTTCAGGAGCAAAGGTTGCATATTCGTCATCGCTGGAGCAGAGCACGATAATATCGGCTTTTGCTTTGCGAGCAGCCTTGATACCCTCTTTTACAGTCTTGAAGCCATTGTTGTCGATTACTTTGTAACCAGCGCAAGCGAGGAAGTTGCAAGAGAATTGTGCACGTGCGATACGCATAGCGAGGTTACCGATAGTAAGCATGAATGCAACTAGCTGTTTCTTAGCGCCTTCCGTCTCAAGACGAAGTGTCTCAAACTCCTCTGCAGCACGAGTGCAAGGCAGAGTCATCAACTCGCCCTTCTCGCCGCAGCAGCAACCGCAAGCGGTAGCTTTGATTTTCTTTGCAGCCTTCTCGTTGAAGTTCGGGAATTGGTTAGAGCCAAGCAATACCTCTTTACGTTTAGCAACATCGCTAAGACGAGTCTTCAGGTTAGCAGCAATAGCCTCTTGCACCTTGTTCGAAACGACCATTTCGTACATACCGCCTTGCTCTTGGATAGCGAGGAATTGTTTCCATGCCTCAGCAGCAATCGAAGCGGTCAGGTTCTCCAAGTAGTATGAACCTGCAGCAGGGTCAACCACCTTATCGAAGTGTGCTTCTTCCTTCAACATCAATTGTTGGTTACGAGCGATACGCTCTGCAAAGTCGGTCGGTTGTTCGTAGGTAACATCAAACGGAGTCACTACGATTTCGTCCACACCGGCAAGAGCAGCCGACATCGTTTCTGTCTGGCTACGGAGCAGGTTAACGTAAGCGTCGAAAATGGTCATATTGAAACGGCTTGTCTCTGCGCATACATTCATCTTGGCACCCTCTTTCAGGGCTGCTGTGAAGGCAGGTGCTTTGTAAGCCTCTACAATCTTAGCCCACAACATACGGGCAGCACGGAACTTGGCAATCTCCATGAAGTAGTTGCCGCCAACGCCCATATTGAAGCGGATATTGCGAGCTGCAAGGTAGTTTGGCAGACCGGTTTCGGTCATCATAGTCATATATTCTGCACCCCAAGCCAAAGCGTAAGCCAACTCTTGTGCGCAATATGCGCCGGAATTGTTAAGGATAACAGAGTTAACGCCTACAACGCGGTAGTTGACAAGTGCTTTAGCAGCCTTAACGGTAGCAACGAGACGCTCTGCCACTTCTGCGCGAGTATGTTTCTTGCCTTGGAGGAGCATACCCTTCATTGGGTCAACGTTGATTGTACCGCGTACAGCCTTGAAATCGTATTTCATACGACCAAAGTAGCGAACGAGGATACTTGCCAACTCAGGAGCTTTGCAAGGGCAAATAGTGAAGTTGATGTTGATTGCGCGGGCATCAATACCTTCAAGGAGGTTCTTGATGAAGCGATAGTTCAACTTCTCTGCGTCCATGCAGAAGCCAAGGGAAGTAATACCCTTGTTAAGCACTTCAAGCGCTTTCGCATTTGCTTTGCGAGCGTTCTTGCAAGCGCAGATGTTCTGACGGATAGCCCATTCGTTAGTTTCTTTCGTTCCGCGGACGTAAGGGAATTGACCCGGTGCGGAAACAGTAGTCTTCAGACCTTTAAGGTCTTCCTGACGATAGAAAGGCTGTACATTGAAGCCTTCCGTAGTGCGCCAAACGAGTTTCTTCTCGAAATCGGCACCCTTGAGGTCGGTGATGATCTTCTCTTTCCACGTTTTGGTGGAGATTGCAGGGAAGTCAGCCAACAGATTCAATTTGTTTTCTGCCATGATGTGGTTAATTTTAATTGATTTATATTTTGTTGATTATTTGCTTTTCAGTCGTATTTTGGCTTTGGCTTTGCCGGTTCCGCGATAGAAGCCGTTGCCGTTCTTTTTGTAGCGCACAGGTGCTTGCACCGAATCGGTAGCATATTTGCCCGATGGATCTACGACCAACAGATCCACCGAATCTACCGGCCACGAGCGCAGAGGCTCCGTAGAGAAACGTCCGCGTTTATTTGTCAGCAACGTATCCTGCTGATTTCTCACTTTCTGGCGCATAATCACCTGCACATTCTTTACGGGACGGCAATGTTCGTCCGTCACTTTACCTTTCACGGCAATATCCGCGGAAGGCACGCCATACTTTACCATCGGGCGTGTTGCATTCGCATTTTTCACGCCTAAAATCGACAATAATGCGCCCAGCAAAATGTTGATACCGGCTAAGATGTTTCGTTTGATTCGTTTCATAACAAATGAATTGAATTTAATACATTCTACACAAAGTCGTGCAAAGTTACTATATTTTTCTCACATGTGCAAGCGCGCACGCGAAAATTATAAGGAAAAATGACAAAAATATGTCCTTTGACAGATTTCGGAGGCTATTTTGCTGCAATTTAGGAAAAAAGCAGTACCTTTGTAGTGGGTTTTATGCCCAAAAAGCACGACACACGACAAATAATACCGAAATGATAACGATAGAACAACTGAAAGACGTACAGCAACGCGCCGAGAAACTGAAAGAATATCTTGCGATTGACGAGAAGCGCATTCAACTGGAAGAAGAAGAACTCCACACACAGGCGCCCGGTTTTTGGGACGATGCCAAAGCAGCCGAGACGCAGATGCGTAAGGTGAAGAGTATCAAACGATGGATAGAAGGATATGAGGGAGTCCGCTCGGCTACAGATGAGTTGCAATTAGCCTTCGATTTCTTCAAGGACGAATTGGTTACCGAAGAGGAGGTTGATGCTGCATACGCCAAAGCCGTCAAAGAGGTGGAAGACCTTGAGATGAAGAACATGTTGTCGCACGAGGAAGACCAGATGCCTGCCGTGCTGAAAATCGTGAGTGGTGCTGGCGGAACGGAGGCACAGGACTGGGCAGAACAACTTATGCGTATGTACCAACGCTATTGTGAGAAACACGATTATAAAGTGACGATTAGCAACTTCCAAGAGGGTGATTCTGCGGGGATTAAGACCGTCACTTTCAACGTGGAAGGCGATATGGCGTACGGCTATCTCAAGAGCGAGAATGGTGTCCATCGTTTAGTCCGTGTCAGCCCGTATAACGCGCAGGGCAAACGTATGACGTCGTTTGCAAGCGTGTTTGTTGTTCCGTTGATTGACGATAGTATTGATATTCAGGTTGATCCCGCAGGCATTAGTTGGGATACGTTCCGAAGTAGTGGAGCGGGAGGACAGAATGTCAACAAAGTCGAGTCGGGTGTACGTCTGCACTATAAGTTTATCAACTGCCTCACGGGGCAGCCTGATGAGATTGTAATCGAGAATACCGAGACGCGCGACCAGCCTAAGAACCGTGAAAATGCTTTGCGTCACTTGCGTAGCCAACTCTATGAATTGGAATTGGAGAAGCGTCGTCAGGCCGCAGCCAAAGTAGAGGCGGGAAAGAAGAAGATTGAATGGGGAAGTCAGATTCGCAGTTATGTCTTCGACGACCGTCGTGTCAAGGACCATCGTACCAACTACCAGACCAGTAACGTAGATGCCGTGATGGACGGTGATATTGACGCCTTTATCAAGGCATATTTGATGGAGTTCCCCGATTAAGCCAGCAACTTAACCCAACTCTCAACATAACATCAACATAACATCAACATAACATGCTACTACTCTGCCAACTCTCTTATGGTGTATTGGCAGAGGTGTTGTTATTCTATGTTTTTATTCTATGCTATTCCCTTATGCTGTTCCCCCATGCTGCTGATTGTATAGACTCGATAATCACTAATTGAAAGTGCCATGGCACTTTCGTATATGCAGTCTTCACCTTCTTATTATCTCTCATCGAGCGGTAAACCGCTCTTTCCTTTCCCTTTCTCTCTCCCATTCCGTTCATTATCGGCGATAGTATCGCTGTCTTTTGGGGATATGGACAAACAACCGGCACAATGAGATATGACCTTACCACCACCTTACAATATCACGCAGATAAACAGGAGTCATCTCGACAACACTATCTGCCGGATAATAATCCAACTCCTCTTGAGGAAGATTTTTATCAACCACAGCAAAACTGCAACCATAGTTTATCCCCACTAAATCACTATCAAAGCAATACCAAACCTCTATCCACAATGAATCAACTAACGCAGATAGGTAGATATTTCTAGCCGTACCTCCATCTCCTTGTTTGCAAATAGTATTGATGTATGGATGTTTGAACGAGTCACCTCTATGATACAAGCGTACACGGTAACCAAACCCATCATGATCATATGTAACATACGCAACTAATGAGGAATCATGGGCTAAGAAACAAAAAGATGGTGATTCATTCTGATTAAATCCAATCCATTTCCGTTCTTGGTCAATCAATATTTGCTGTTGCTGCTTATCATCGTAATTGATCCTACTGATTTTTGTTCCTTTATCGAAGTCGGTAAACCACAACAGACCATTGTCTAACATCGTTCCGCGCCAACCAACAGTAGTCCAATCTGTTAATGCAGATTGAATAATGCGTTCTCGGATGTGTGCCGGAAGTAATGAATTGTAGTTTGCTATAAATTCCGATTCATTAGCGATTGGCTTAAGTGGGTAAGAGCGTTCAAATGGATAAGAAATCATTCCTGCAACGCTTTTTTTATCTCCTTTTGCAACCGCTGTTTGAAGTTCACGAATAAAAAAAGTATCAACTGCTCGCAAATGACTACCATCACTATATTGTATCCAATATGTGGAATCAATCTCATACTTATCAACGGAGA
>JAKSNN010000088.1 GCA_024399755.1 Paludibacteraceae bacterium
ACATAAGAAAGGTGTCGGTAGTTCTAAGAACGGCCGTGAATCAGAAAGCAAACGCCTTGGCGTAAAAATCTTTGGCGGACAATTCGCTAAAGCAGGTAATATCATCGTTCGTCAACGCGGTACGGTACACAACCCGGGCGAAAACATGGGTATGGGTAGCGACCACACGCTGTACGCTCTCGTTGATGGTATCGTAAGTTTCCGCAAGAAACGCAACAACAAGTCATACGTCTCTATCGAACCGATTGCTGAAGCATAATCGGTTGAGAGAATCTATACTTCACACAATTCTCCTACCGTCGCTTCGGCTGTACGGCAGGAGAATTGTCATTTTATTACGCAGATAGTCCATTTATACATTCCTTTATGTTAACACTCAAACAGATATACGACGACCGTGAAGGCGTCATTACAGGACTGGAAAAGAAACATTTTCAGCAAGCCCGCGAGGTAATCGGGCAAGTACTGACCATCGACCGGCAACGCAAAACTGCACAACAGCAGAAAGATAATGCCAGCGCTGAGATGAACAAGATAAGTAAGTCCATCGGCATGCTCATGGGGCAAGGCAAACGCGAAGAAGCCGAACAAGCCAAAGCCCAAACAGGTAGCCTCAAGCAAGACATTGCACGCTACGAAACCGAAATGGCAGAAGCAGAGCAGAAACAGACTGCTCTCTTGCTTACTATTCCTAATCTGCCCTACGCTGTCGTTCCTGAAGGCAAATCCGCAGACGACAACCTCGCTGTGAAAGTAGGCAACCTCCCTACGTGCGATATGGCAAGCCTGCAATCAGGCGACTATACCTCTGCCGAACATGCCGGTGTTCGTTTGAGCGACTGGAAGGAGCAATGGAACCCCGTTTGCGCGGAAGCCAAACAACCCCACTGGGACTTGACAAAGAAATACAACCTCATCGACTTTGACCTCGGTGTAAAGATTTCCGGTGCAGGTTTTCCTGTTTATATCGGGCAAGGCGCACGCTTGCAACGCGCTCTCATCAACTTCTTCTTGGCTGAGGCAGCCAAATCGGGCTATACCGAGATTATGCCGCCTACCGTGGTCAATCAAGCATCGGGATATGGAACAGGGCAACTGCCTGATAAAGAGGGACAAATGTACCACTGCGAAGTAGATGACCTCTACCTCATTCCTACCGCAGAAGTGCCTGTTACCAATATCTATCGCGATGTGATTCTCGACGAGAGCCAACTGCCTATCAAGAACTGCGCTTATACCCAATGCTTCCGCCGTGAGGCTGGCAGTTATGGTAAGGACGTGCGCGGACTTAACCGCTTGCACGAATTCTCTAAAGTGGAGATTGTGCGTATTGATACGCCGGAGCATAGTGCAGAGAGCCATCGTGAGATGCTTAGTCATGTAGAAGGACTCTTGCAAAAACTGGAATTGCCTTATCGTATCTTGCGCCTTTGCGGAGGTGATATGAGTTTCACTTCGTCTATCTGCTACGACTTTGAGGTATATAGCGAAGCGCAACAACGTTGGTTGGAAGTCAGCTCCACCAGCAATTTCGATACCTATCAGGCTAACCGTCTCAAGTGTCGCTATCGCCGCAACGAGGATAAGAAAGTATCTCTCTGCCATACCCTAAATGGTAGTGCGTTAGCCCTACCCCGTATCGTGGCAGCCCTATTGGAGAACAACCAGACAGCAGACGGCATTCATATCCCAGCCGCCTTACAACCCTACTTCGGAGCAGAAAAGATTCAATAATACGCCTCTATAAATCAGCAACTTATGTTACAGATTTTAGCCTATACGATTCCGTCCTTAGTGGTCGTAGCGTGCGTCTGGATTGTGATGCACAAGATGTTCAAGAACGAAGCCGACAAGCGTCTTTGGGAACTTAAACTCCAGTCACAGAAAGAGATTACACCCACTCGCCTACGCGCCTACGAACGTCTGACGCTGTTGTTGGAACGCACTACGCCCGAACACATGCTCGTAGAGATGAACCTCACCGAAATGACTACTATCCAACTGCAGCAACGCCTCCTGCTGACAATCCGCACAGAGTTTGACCATAACCTCAGTCAGCAAATCTACGTCAGCAACGATGTCTGGCAGAAGATTATTACTGCCCGCGATGAGATGGCAACCTTTATCAATTCCGTAGCGGCTCAATCGCCCAAAGACTGCACTGCCCTCGAATATGCGACAGCACTCATCACGGCTTACGAAAATAATGGTACTACCACCCATACGATTGCCCTTGCGGCACTCAAGCAGGAAGCATCGCAGATGTTATGTTGATGTTATGTTAATGTTATGTTGAAGTTACGTTGGCGGTTACATAGTCTCCTATTGCTGGTTGGTCTGATGATGGCAAGCAACATACTTGCCGACAACGATTCTACGACCATCGTGCCGGATACTATTGCTCATCGCCACGAGATTGATACTATTGCCCATCGCCACAAGGACGGCACACGTATCTATCCCGATAGTTCCATCTATCAGGGTATGAGCCTCAAACTGGACATTGCATCGCCTATCATTGACATAGCCACCTCCAAAGGCGCGATTCAGACCTATGAGATAGGAATGAATTGGCGACTCAAACAACGCTACTACCCCGTTTTTGAATTGGGTTATAATCAGGCGCAGGGCGCAGCCGATGAGGGAACATACAGGAGCCAAGGCGGCTTCGCGCGCGCAGGCGTAGATATAAATGGTCTAAAGAAGCACCCTGAACGGCTCAACGCATTATTAGTAGGCGTACGTATCGCCACAGCCTTGCAGGGATATGACCTCTATAGCGTACAACTGCCCGCAGCCAAAGACGCAGAGCCCTTGCCAAAGCAAGACTATCTGCAACAGTTTCGTTGCGATGCGTGGGGCGAAGTGGCATTAGGTTGCCAAGTGCAGGTGTGGGAAGGCTTTCAGATGGGGTGGTCGTTTCGGCTGAAAGTGCTGATGACGCGCAATGCCAAAGAAGGCGAACCAAAACCTTATTATATTCCCGGCTTCGGCAATAGAGACGATATAGGTTGGGGCTTCCACTACTACCTCGGGTGGATGTTTTGAGAACAAACAATGAATTACTAACGTGCCGCAGGCACCGATTTAACCATATTAACGTTACGAAGTAACCAATTATGAACAAGACAGAACTTATGAATCGCGCTGCAGACAATATCCGCATATTAGCAGCAGCCGCAGTAGAAAAAGCCAAAAGCGGTCACCCGGGTGGCGCTATGGGAGGAGCCGATTTTATCAATGTGCTCTACTCCGAGTTTATTGAGCAAGACCCAGATAATCCCGAATGGGAGGCTCGCGACCGCTTCTTCCTTGACCCGGGACACATGGCACCAATGCTCTACAGCGCATTATGCCTAACGGGAAAGTTCAGTCTTGCAGACTTACAGAACCTCCGTCAATGGGGTAGCGTCACACCCGGTCACCCTGAGCGTGACATCACTCGTGGTATTGAGAATACCAGCGGACCATTAGGACAAGGTCACACCTACGCTGTAGGTGCTGCTATCGCTGCCAAATGGATGAACGCACGCTTTGGCGAGGTTCATAATCCTACTATCTACGCTTTCATCTCTGATGGCGGCATACAAGAGGAGATTAGCCAAGGCGCAGGACGTATGGCAGGGCATCTCGGGCTCAACAACCTCATCATGTTCTATGATAGCAACGAGGTGCAACTCTCTACCCTGTGCAATGAAGTGTCCACCGAGGACGTGAAGAAGAAATATGAGGCTTGGGGCTGGTACGTGCAAGAAATTGCCGGTAACGATCCTGACGCTATCTGCGAGGCACTCCGCAATGCCAAGCAAGAAACCAAACGCCCAAGCCTGATTATCGGTCATACCGCTATGGGTAAGGGCTGCGTTACTGCGGACGGCGACAGTTGGGAAGGCAAGTGCTCCACCCATGGTCAACCTCTCTCTAAATCGGGAGCCAGTTTCGAGAAGACGATAGAGCACCTCGGTGGTAATCCCGAAGACCCATTCCAAATCTTCCCCGAAGTGCAACGCCTATACGACGAACGCGCTGCCGAACTGCGTGAGATGGCTAACCAACGCTACGAAGCCTATTATCTCTGGAAACAGCAGAATCCTACTCTTGCTAACGAATACGAAGCATTCTTCTCGGGCGAGACACCCTGCATTGATTGGAGCGAAATCAGGCAAAAAGCCAATGTCGCTACCCGTGCAGCAAGTGCTACCGTACTGAGTTATCTTGCTGAGAATGTGGGTAATATGATTGTTTCCTCTGCCGACCTCAGCAATTCCGATAAGACCGACGGTTTTCTCAAGCACACCCACACCATCACCCGCGACGACTTCAGCGGGCAATTCCTGCAAGCAGGTGTCAGCGAACTCACGATGGCTTGTGTCTGCCTTGGTATGGCGATGCACGGCGGTATCATTCCCGCTTGTGGCACGTTCTTCGTCTTCAGCGATTATATGAAACCTGCTGTCCGTATGGCTGCCCTCATGGAACTGCCTGTTAAGTTCATCTGGAGCCACGATGCGTTCCGTGTAGGCGAAGACGGACCTACTCACGAACCGGTTGAGCAGGAAGCACAGATTCGCTTGATGGAAAAACTGAAGAACCATCATGGCAAGAACAGTATGCTCGTGATGCGTCCTGCCGATGCCGAAGAGACTACGCTGGCTTGGCGTGCGGCGATAGAGAACAACGATACGCCAAGCGCACTCATTCTCAGCCGTCAAGATGTAATGAACCTGCCCGAAACCAACGCCGAAGGTTTCCGCCGTGGCGCATATATCGTCAGTCGTGACGAGAACCCGCAAGTAGTGATGATTGCCAGCGGAAGTGAAGTAAGTACGCTGATGGCTGGTGCCGAACTGCTGCGCAAAGAGGGAATCCGACTGCAAGTAGTCAGTGTGCCCAGCGAAGGTGTGTTCCGCAGTCAAGACACGGCATACCAAGAGGAAGTGCTGCCGAAAGGTATTGTCCGTTTCGGACTTACGGCGGGTTTGCCATGCACGTTAGAAGGCTTGGTCGGCGAGAACGGCAAGGTCTGGGGGTTGGAGAGTTTTGGTTTCTCCGCACCTTACAAAGTGTTAGACGAGAAACTTGGCTTCACCGCAGAAAACGTCTATCAACAAATAAAACAGCTAATCTAATCAACTCGCAACACAACGTAAATAGTAAATTGTCAAATTGTAAATATCATGTTGGACTATAATTTTCAAGAGATAGAGCAGCACTGGCAAGAAGAATGGGAAAAAGCCGGTGTGTATAAAGTAAGCAACACAAGTGAAAAGCAGCCTTTTTATGTCTTAGATATGTTCCCTTACCCAAGTGGAGCAGGACTGCATGTCGGTCACCCGCTGGGCTATATCGCCAGCGACATCTATAGCCGCTACAAACGTTTGCAAGGCTTTAACGTGCTTCACCCGATGGGCTTCGACTCGTACGGTTTGCCTGCCGAGCAATACGCTATCCAAACCGGGCAACACCCCGAAAAGACTACCGAGCAGAACATTGCCCGCTATATCTCTCAACTCAAGAAAATCGGGTTCTGCTACGATTGGGACCGTCAGGTCAAGACGTGCGACAAGGACTTCTATCATTGGACGCAATGGGCATTTATTCAGATGTTCAATTCCTACTACGATACCACGCTTCAGAAGGCACAACCTATCTCCAAACTCGTTGCCCAATGGGAGGCTAACGACCCTAATTGGAACAATCTAAGCGAGAAGGAGCAGCAGGAACGTCTTATGCAGTATCGTATTGCTTATCTGGCAGATACGAAGGTCAACTGGTGCCCGAAATTAGGTACGGTGCTGGCTAACGATGAAGTCAGCGAAGGACTTTCTGTTCGTGGGGGTTACCCTGTAGAGCAGCGCGTTATGCGTCAATGGTGTCTGCGTGTCAGTGCCTATGCTGGACGACTCTTAGAGGGGCTTGAGCATATTGATTGGACGGATAGTCTCAAGGAGACCCAACGCAACTGGATTGGACGCAGCGAAGGCACGGAGATGAAGTTCCAGATTAAGGGACAACAAGAGCCCTTTACCATCTTCACAACCCGAGCAGATACGGTGTTTGGTGTCACGTTCATGGTGCTTGCGCCTGAAAGCGAGTATGTGGCACGTGTCGTCACGGATAAGCAGCGTGCCGAGGTGAACGCTTATCTCGATATGGTCAAGCACCGCACCGAGCGCGAACGTATTGCCGACCGCAAAGTAACGGGCGTCTTCACTGGTTCGTATGCCATCAATCCGCTCACCAATGCTGAGATTCCTATTTATATCAGCGATTATGTTCTCTCTGGCTACGGAACAGGTGCCATTATGGCTGTGCCTGCGCACGATAGCCGTGACTATGCTTTCGCTAAACATTTCGATTTGCCTATTATCCCGCTTATCGAGGGTGCAGACGTCAGTGAAGCGAGTTATGATGCCAAAGAGGGCGTGATGATTAACTCCGGCTTCCTCAACGGCAAGCAGGTCAAAGATGCCATTCAAGCGATGAAAGAGTACGTCACAAACACAGGCATTGGGCGCGTGAAAGTCAACTACCGCC
>JAKSNN010000089.1 GCA_024399755.1 Paludibacteraceae bacterium
AGAACAAGATACCATTCGCATGATGACTGGTAAAGGACAAATACAGACAATTTTACCCTAACAGCACAATAAAAGAGTCTTGTAACATTTTTGTTATCATTTTGCTGTCATTCCGCTACCAACTACGTAGGATATACGTAAGATACACGTAGGATATACGTAGGATACACGTAGGATTAGTATAGTCACACTTAAGGAATAGTATGACTCACTCTAAGAATATGGCTTCCCCGAGTTCATCATAATTCAAAATTCTTAATTCAAAATTAAATAAAGTTTGCATATATCAAATTTTTGTAGTACCTTTGTGGGCTTTTTCGTGCGACCCCTAATTTTGTGCGCGTGCGCTGCGCGCGAAAACACACAAAGACGAGCCTAAAACACGCCAACTATACCACGAAAAAGCACCATAACGAGAAATAGAATAAACTAATTGATAAACTAAACAATCATGCAACAAATCAAACTGAAAAAGGGTTTGGACATTCCTATGGACGGAAAGGCTGCGCTTACCATCGGTAGCGTGAATCGCCCAAGCGTCTATAAAATCGTGCCCGACCACTACGCCGGCTTGACCCCAAAATTGATGGTCAAAGAAGGCGACAGCGTGAAAGCAGGTTCACCCCTCTTCCACGACAAGCAGTTTGCCAAGTTACTGGTAACCTCACCCGTTAGCGGAAAAGTCGTGGAAATCAACCGCGGCGAACGACGCAAAGTGATGTACATTGGCATCGAAGCCGACAAGGCTATCGAATACCAAGAATTCCCAGTACAAGGCAACGAGGCTGATGTGAAAGGTTTGCTCTTGCAGTCTGGCTTATGGGCTTACATCAAGCAACGCCCGTACGACTGCATTGCTATGCCAAGTAAACAACCTAAGGCTATCTTCATCTCCAGTTTTGACACGGCACCATTGGCTCCTGACTACGAGTTCGTACTCGCAGGTAAGGGAAGCCTGCTGCAAGCAGGTATCAATGCTCTTAGCAAACTGGCACCCGTGTATGTAGGTATTAAGGCTGGTGCAAAAGCTACTGAGATGCGTGCTCTGAAGAACTGCACTCTCTATGAAGTAGCAGGCAAACACCCCGCTGGCAATGTAGGCGTACAGATTAACCACGTAGCACCTATGGCTAAAGGCGAGACCGTCTTCACGGTGAACATTCAGGACCTTGCTATCATCGGTAAATTCTTCACCAAAGGTATTGTTGATGCAGAGCGTCTTGTGGCTCTGACAGGCGACATGGCTTATCAGCCACAATACTATCGCATTCTGCCGGGTATGCCTGCAAGTGCTATCCTGACATGCAATGCCCACAAAGAACTGACCGTTCGCTACATCAGCGGCAACGTTCTGAGTGGTAAGCAAATCGACCTCAACGACATTATATGTTATCGCGCTAATCAACTGAGCGTCATCGCCGAAGGTACGGAGCGCCACGAGTTTATGGGCTGGCTGTTGCCTCGTTTCAACGACTTCAATGCTTCCAACACCGATCCTGCTAAATGTTTCGACAACGGTCTGATGCGTTGGCTCTTCGGAGAGAAGCATTACAACTGGGACGCTCGTCTAAAAGGCGGACGCCGTGCCATCATCGTAAGTGGCGAATACGACAAAGTATTCCCTATGGACATTTATCCCGAGCACCTTATCAAAGCCATGATTGCCGGCAACATCGACAAGATGGAGCAATTAGGCGCTTACGAAGTAGCACCGGAAGACTTCGCTCTCTGCGAATATGTATGTACCTCCAAGATGCCTCTGCAAGAGATTGTACGTCAGGCGTTAGATAACTTAAAGAAGGAGATAGAATAATGGAAAAGTTTTATAATCTCTGGAAGAAGTTCGGAGCGAACTTCCAAGCAGGCGGCAAATTGGAGAAACTAAGCAGTTTCTATGACGCCTTTGATACCTTCCTCTTTACCCCGTCAGCAACGGCACGCAAAGTGGGAGCACAGATACACGACGGTAACGATAGCAAACGCACGATGATTCTTGTGGTATTGGCTCTCGTTCCTGCCCTGCTATTCGGTATGTTCAACGTAGGTTATCAGCACTTCCTCGCTACTGGCGAACTCGTTAAGGGGGCTATGACTTGCGCTTTATTCTGGAAATCATTTGCATTCGGTCTGCTGGCTGTACTGCCATTCATCTTGGTGAGCTATATCGTAGGTCTCGGTATCGAGTTCGTTGTAGCACAAATGAAACACGAAGAAGTAGCAGAAGGTTTCCTCGTAACAGGTTTTATCATTCCGCTGATTGTGCCGATTGATACACCGCTTTGGATGGTAGCTATTGCAACTGCTTTTGCCGTTATCTTTGCAAAAGAAGTATTTGGCGGAACGGGCTATAACATCTTCAACGTAGCACTCATCACACGTGCATTCCTCTTCTTCGCCTATCCTACTCACATGACGGGCGACAAGTTCGTACGTACGGGTGGCACATGGGGCTGGGATAAAGGTCAGACTATCGTAGATAGTTTCACTGGCGCAACCCCACTCTCACAAGTAGCTACCGCAGAAGGTTCTACCCAAACGATAACTGATACGCTCGGCAATCCTATCGGTTTCTGGGACGCTGTTAACGGACTCATTCCGGGTTCAGTAGGCGAGACTTGTATCTGGGCTATCCTGCTCGGTGCAATCATCTTGCTGATGACAGGCGTAGCAAGTTGGAAGACCATGCTGAGTATCTTCGTAGGTGGCGGACTGATGGCGTTCATCTTCAATGTTTCTGGTGTAGATAACGCCGCTGCCAACACTCCTTGGTACATGCACCTCGTATTGGGCGGTTTCGCTTTCGGTGCCGTATTTATGGCTACCGACCCTGTTACTTCGGCTCGTACCGAATGTGGTAAGTGGATTTACGGTTTGCTCATCGGTGTGATGGCTATCGTGATTCGCGTACTTAACCCCGGTTATCCGGAAGGTATGATGCTGAGTATCCTGCTCATGAACGCATTTGCTCCACTTATTGACTGGTGCGTTGTACGTGTAAACATTAACAAACGTCTAAAAAGAGCATAACTATGGCTAAGCAATTATCAACCGAATCAAATCTATACACGATACTCTACGCAACCGTGATTGTAGTTATCGTGGCTGTGCTGTTGGCTGTAGTAAGCCAAGTACTGAGTCCACGCCAAACTGCTAACAAGCGTCTCGACACGCAAAAGCAGATTCTGGTGGCTTTGAATCAAGATGTTACCACAGGCAATCCCGCTGCTCTCTATGACCAAATCGTAGAAGAGCAGACTATGGGCGATAAGCAACTTTTTGTAGCCCACGTAGATGGCGCTACCAAATATGTTCTGCCTCTCAAAGGTCAAGGACTTTGGGGCGGAATCTGGGGCTATATCGCTTTGGACGAAGATAAAAACACCATTTTCGGTATCAACTTCGGTCACGAAGGTGAGACTCCGGGGTTGGGTGCTGAAATCGTAACAGAAAACTTCCGTAGCCGTTTCTTCGGCAAACATATCTGCGATGCAGAGGGTAACCTCCGCTCCGTGGCTGTGCTCAAAGTAGGCAAAAACGCAGAACCGGGTCAAGAGCAAATAGATGCTTGGGCTGGAGCTACCATCACATCTACCGGTGTGAACGATATGCTTCTGAACTCGCTGAACCTCTATGCAGAGTTCCTTGCCGACAAACCTGCAGCCGAACAAGACTCGCTGCAAACAGTTGCCACAACGGAAGAAATTGTTGAACCTGTAAATGTGGAGGAAAAGTAATATGGCACTCAGTAAACAAACCAAAGAGGCTTTCTTAGGTCCTCTTAATGTTAATAACCCTGTGCTGGTGCAAATCTTGGGTATCTGCTCGGCACTCGCCGTAACGGTACAACTGAAACCGGCACTCGTAATGGGTATCTCCGTGACGATTATTGTGGCACTCGCTAACGTAGTGATTTCACTCATTCGCAAGAGTATCCCGATGCGAATCCGTATCATCGTACAATTGGTAGTCGTTGCCGCTCTCGTAACCATCGTGAGTGAAATTCTGAAGGCTTTTGCCTACGATGTGGCTATGCAATTGAGCGTGTATATCGGACTTATCATTACCAATTGTATCTTGATGGGACGTCTTGAAGCTTTCGCTATGACAAACAACGTGAAGGATAGTCTGATGGACGGTCTTGGCAATGGTTTCGGATATGCTATGATTCTTGTGATTGTAGCTTTCTTCCGCGAACTGCTCGGTAGCGGCAAACTACTCGGTTTCCAAATCATTCCGGATAGTTGGTACGTTGCTAATGGCGGTTGCTACGAGAACTGCGGTATGATGCTCATGCCTGCTATGGCATTGATTCTTTTAGGATGTGTAATCTGGGCTCACCGCTCAATAAATGATGAGGAGAAGAAATAATGGAACACGCACTTAGTTTATTCGTTCGCACCATCTTTGCGGACAACATGATTTTCGCCTTCTTCCTTGGAATGTGTTCATTCCTCGCTGTAAGTAAAGACGTTAAGACAAGTCTTGGACTCGGTGTAGCAGTTATTTTCGTGCAGACAATTACGTTGCCTGTTAACTACCTGCTACAAGTTCACGTCTTAGAGCCTCTGGGACTGGGTTATCTCAGTTTCATTCTCTTCATTGCCGTTATCGCCGCCATCACTCAATTGGTAGAGATGATTGTAGAGAAAGTTAGTCCTTCGCTCTATGCTACGTTAGGTATTTTCCTTCCGCTGATTGCCGTTAACTGCGCTATTATGGGCGGTTCGCTCTTTATGCAGCAACGTGTAGGACTCGACCCGATGAATGTCAAGGCTATTGCTAACCTCGGTGACGCATTTGCTTTCGCTATCGGTAGCGGTCTGGGCTGGATGTTGGCTATCGTTTGCCTCGCAGGTATCCGCGAGAAAATGGAGTACAACGACGTACCCAAACCTCTGCAAGGTATCGGTATCACTTTCATCACCGTCGGATTAATGGCTATGGCATTTATGTGCTTTAGCGGACTAAACATTTAAAAAGGAGGATAAGACAATGAATATTCAAGCAATTTTATATGCAGTAGCAGTATTCTTGATAGTAATACTCCTGCTTGTAGTTATCCTCTTGCTGGCAAAGAAATATCTGGTTGCCAGCGGCGATGTAAAAGTCGTAGTCAACGGGGATAAAGAGTTTAACATTCCTGCCGGAGGTACACTTCTGGCTTCGATGGGTGCTGCCGGTGTACACCTTCCTTCCGCTTGCGGTGGAAAAGGTAGTTGCGGACAGTGCAAATGCCAAGTACTTGAAGGTGGAGGTGAGATTCTGCCTACCGAAACCGTTCACTTCAGCCGTAAGCAACAGAAAGACCATTGGCGTCTGGGGTGCCAAGTAAAGGTAAAGAACGATATGCAACTCAAGATTAACGAGTCTATTCTCGGTGTTAAGGAATGGGAATGCGAAGTAATCTCCAACAAGAACGTGGCTACATTCATCAAGGAGTTCAAAGTGAAACTGCCTGCTGGCGAACACATGAACTTCGAACCGGGTAGTTATGCACAGATTCGTATTCCTGCTTACGACATTGATTACGATCGTGATATGGATAAGAGCCTGATTGGCGACCTCTATTTGCCGGCATGGAAGAACTTCGGTCTCTTTGGCTTGAAGCAAAAGAACACCGAGCCTACTATCCGTGCTTATTCGATGGCTAACTACCCTGACGAAGGCGACATCATCACGCTGACCGTGCGTATCGCTACTCCGCCTTTCAAACCGAAAGACCAGTGCCCGAACGGACCGGAGTTCATGGACGTACCTTGCGGTATTGCTTCCACCTATATCTTCTCGCTCAAGCCGGGTGATAAGGTTACGATGAGTGGTCCTTATGGTGAGTTCCGTCCTGTTTATGACAGCGGTAAGGAAATGATTTGGGTAGGTGGTGGCGCCGGTATGGCTCCTCTGCGTGCGCAGATTATGCACATGCTCAAGACACGCCAATGCCGCGACCGCGAGATGCACTATTTCTATGGTGCTCGTGCTATTGACGAAGTGTTCTTCTTGGACGACTTCCTCCAATTGGAGAAGGACTTCCCGAATTTCCACTTCCACTTGGCATTAGACCGTCCCGACCCAAAAGCAGACGGCTTAGGAATCAAATATACTGCCGGTTTCATTGCACCTGTGATGGGCGATACCTATCTCAAGCAGCATGATGCTCCTGAAGATATTGAGTACTACCTCTGCGGACCTCCAATGATGAGTAAGACCGTAGTTGACCTGCTCCACTCGCTCGGCGTTGCCGATGAGGACATTCGCTTCGATAACTTCGGAGCATAA
>JAKSNN010000009.1 GCA_024399755.1 Paludibacteraceae bacterium
ATAAAGAAAAAAGGGGGTGTGCCGCTGTGGCACACCCCTTTTTTCTTTACAAACTCTATCCACATGTTATACAGATGTTCTACACATGTTGCGAAGCCTTGATTTCAATTGTTGTAATGTTGCATTGTTCCTGACGAGCACGGGACAAAGGGCGAAAACAACCGACTGGTCATTTAATGTAGTTTGCTATATATTACAACTTTGTTAATAAGGATTTGATAAATAAATCTGATATATTTGCAATTTCACTCTTGTCATAGATAGTAAGCAGTATCAAGTCTATCACATCTCCTGTTTCGGAAATATTTAGTTCGTATGTAATAATTCGTGCGCCACCGCTCTTTCCTTTACCTTTAGACACTATGGCCATACGAACTTTATGCTTCCCATCACCTAAATCATCACCCATACGAGGGTTCTTTTCTAGTTCACCCTTCAGAACACGAAAATCCTCTGGCAAGGATTTGTATTTCTTTGCCAATCGTCGGAACTGACGTTTAAATTCTTCTCCAAGAACGATATTTGTCATCACTCAAACTCTTTTAAGAAGTCGTCCGCAGTCTGGAAGGAACGACCAGTTCTTTTGGCCTCTTTAACCTCTTGAATAGCCGAACGAAGAGAATCACGAACATAGGCTTGAGCTATTAAATCATTCTCCATCAGTCGAGCAGAGAGTGCATACTGAACACGTTTGGGCTGTGCCTGAATCAGCGTCCAAAGAGCATCTACAGTATTAAGTACAGGTGGCTGTGTTGCTTGCATAGTGCTAACCATATTTACCTCCTTTATTAAATTTCGGTTGCAAAGTTACAACTTTTTTTTGAGATACGCAAAATTATTTACATTTTTACATCGTTTTGAGTATATATTCTACAAGTCAGTCTACAAGTCTCGTGACTCATTTGGAGCATACTCTTCAATGGTAAATATAAGACCCTTCTATACAAATGTTAATTTGGAAAATTGTAAGTTTGTAAATTTGGATTTTATTTATGTTGCCTTGTTGCATTGTTCCTGACGAGCACGGAACAAATGGCGTGCAACTGTGTAACCAAAATCAAGCAAGCTTGTTTTGTTTATGTTGCCTTGTTGCATTGTTGCATAAAATTGTGAGCGAATGGTGTGCAAAAAATCAGCATATTTTTTAGTGCAACAATGCAACTGTGTAACATCATCGGTTGATGGTTGACAATATCCGTTGTGAAAATTTAGTACAATTATTAAGATTATGGGGCGAAATGCGTGCTGCATCTCGCCCCGTAATCCTATACTCATCCTATACTCATCGTATACTCAATCGGTGCACGATGCACGGTTGGTTTTCATCATTTATAGTTTTCTACCTTGAGCATCGTAGGTTTTGCCGTTACGGCGGATGTAGAGAATGCCGTCACGGATAACCTTCTGACTTTCTACTTGCGGCTTTTGACTATCCACATTCTCTACGAAAGTTGTTATCTCTTTTGTCTTGAATGAACTCGTTTTGGAATAGAGCGTACTGCCACCATTGTCTCTAGCAACAATCGTATAGGTATATTCCGTACCATTTTCCAAACCTGTGACAGTGTAAGCCCAACCTGTAGCCATTGCTGTGGCATAGCGCGAACCACGTTCTCCACCACGAGCAGGAGCAGCAAAGTTGATAGACATCAGTTGTCCGTTGGCATTGAAAACAAGCGTACAAATCAGTTCTTCTCCTTTGCGAATTTCAATGGTATAAGTCTCGCCATCAGCAACAGATGGCCATAAGATTACGACTGAATTATTTGTTGGTTCAGTCTCTGGCTCTGTTACTTCTACTCCCGCAGCAGCAATAGGCAATATCTTGATAAAATTCTTCCAACCTTCTGCCTTTTTATATGCATCTACGCTTTCAGCAGGTACATAGAGAGTATAACAACTAAAACCAACATACCCACCACACGTTGGAGGATCAACAGCACAGCATGTCACCGAGGTCAAATTAGTGTTACCGAAAGCATACTCGTCAATTGTTGTGACGGAAGAAGGAATCGTTACCGAGGTCAAACCGGTGCAACCACAAAAAGCTCCTTTTCCAATCGTTTTAACGGAATAGGGAATCGTTATAGATGTCAAATTGCTGCAACCATAGAAAGCTCCGCTGTTTATGTGTGACACCTTATTAGGAATCGTGTAATTCACCCTTTTATTACCAGCAGGGTATTGTATTAGCGTATCCTTTGTAAAGTTGAAGAGGATTCCATTTTCGGAAGCATAATGTGTATTAAATGCTTCTACATCAATAGATAAGAGAGACAGACTTGGAGCAAAAGCAGGAATATCAAAAACCTGCTCATACAAAGGTTTCCCTATTTTTATGCTTATCACAGAACTGGGAATTTTTATTGATGTTAGCGAAGTGCAATCATAAAAAGCACCTCCAATAATTTGTTTGATGCCATCAGGAATAGCATATGTGCCCTCATAAGTTGGAGGCAAATATGCAAAACAATTATTATTAAAAACAGGGGAAGTCAGATTATAGCAGTCATAGAAAGCATAGTCTCCTATCGTAGTCACAGAATTGGGAATAGTTATTGAGGTTAATTTCGAACATCTGTAGAAAGCATAATTTCCTATCGAATTAACAGAAGAAGGAAGGATAATAGAATTTATTGAACAATAGTAGAATGCTTTTTTCCCAATTGATACAACGGAAGAAGGAATACTGCTTATCGAAGTTAGTTCGCAACAACTATCAAATGCATAATCACCTATCTTCGAAATTGGATTTGCAAAGATGATAATACCTTGTTTTGTAGTATCATTCCATGTATGAGATAACATTTGAGCCCCAAAATCATTACCAATACGCATCAGACGGCAACGATCATTTGTAGTGTAAGTTATGACATTGTTCTGTGCCCAGAGGGCGGTAGTAGCAATAAGTGCCACGAAAAGGGTTAAAAACTTGTGTTTAATCATAATAATTTGTTTGTTTTTAATGTTGCCTCCACTTTATTATTCGGCTTTCGGCATTCTCCGCAATAAATCAATTTGTAAATTTGTAAATTTGTAAGTTTGTAAATTTATATGTCGTTTTGGTTTTTCTACTGCTTTTTTATTTTCAACGTTTATGCTTTCTATCTTCTACGTATTAATAAACCGAGAATATACACAAGAAAGCGTGGGCTTTCGCTCGCTTCATTTGATTTTCTGAGGTCCTGAACTACCTTAAACACTTCAAATGTACGCACAAAAAACTCACGCCAAAACGTGAGCGTGCAAAACCGTACTTGAAGTGTTTTGATTTTTCTTGAAATTGTTCAGGTTTCAGAAAATCAAGTTAGGCTTACAACGCTATATTTTACTCTGTCTTTGCAGGGTCATGCCCTGCGGGAGTGGTTAATTTTCTTCTTTTTTTGTTATATTTCAGATATTATATGAATTTTACAATACAATCAATACAAATCGGTTTACCACTAACACTATCTATAAATACATTTGCAGGATGCATATCCTCAAGATATAATCGATCACCGATATAATTCACTCCTTGCCCGTCACGATTATCCCGAAAACCTTTTGCTGCCACCATATCATCGATCTCCTCTTTGGTGGCTAATCGCTTACACTCCACATAAGGTTGAGTGAGAATCGTACGGAATAGTCCGTCTGAATCTCTGGTAAAACCTATCACCTTCATTTGAGTTTCTGGAAATAAAGTATTGTGCAATACAATCGCCTCAAATGCTTTGCCTAAGGTAGCATAAATAGAAGTGCGTTCTTTTACAACAGACGTGTCACCAGCCTTATAAAACACAATCGCTTCCGCCCCTTGCGCAATTTTTGGTCCAAATGTAGAAACAGATAGTGATTCAAAGTTAGGAAACCAACATCCTTTCTTTTCTGCCCAGTGTTGTACTAATTTTTCTTGTTTGGTATCTATTTCCCAGTTTGTTGGGTTTGCTTGGCTTGTTGTAGCATCGCTACTTGTGCCAAAGCTTGCTCGCGCGTAGCATGCGACGGTGTACGCCCCAATGAGCACCGAATCTGCAAAGCAGAGACCTGCATGCTCTTGTAAATTGAATCGAGTAAGATTTGTTCTTCCATTGAGTATATCGTTAGTAAATTGATCAATATATGCCAAAGTGGACACACTAAAACCTTTATGTGCAATTGATGTAAATATGTTCTGCAATTCGTCCACTATGCGTGTTTATTATCCTCTTGCAGGGTCATGCCCTACGGGGAGGGGGTTATTCGTACTCTTTATCATTCCGACTGCAAAGGTACAACATTTTTTTTGAATGCGCAAGAAAAAGATAGAAATCACTTTCTCCCCTCGTTAAGAGTACTGGCATGTTATGTTGATGTTATGTTGATGTTATGTTACATCAACGGCAGTTGCCTAAAAGATCATAGAGGCGATTGGACTTTTGGATATAGATATTACCCTCCTTAATCACTAAAACACCACTTTCCTGGGTTTGAACTTGCGAGACGTTTTCACCCGTAGGCACTTCACCCGTCACACGGAAAGTAATCACCCCGCCGGTTTCCTTAATATCCTCAATCGGATAAGCAGCAATACCTTTGTACGACGTGGCTCCCGCAGGAAAAGCATCTGTTGGCTTTGGTCCTTTATTCGATTGCATACGCACTCCGTCGGCTTCGATGATGTCTATGCCTAAAGGGGTGGAATTATTAGGAATATTCTTCTCCCACTTCTTCGCATCGTAATTAATCTTGGTCAGCAACATTCCATGCCCCGGCAGATATGTATCCCACCCTATCTGCTGGCGGTTCTCAATGAGATAGAATGACGCAGGCGAAGGGTGTTCTCCGTCAAGATTATGCGTGCCTTCCTCGCAAATCAAGAAAGCCACACTATCGTTCTCTAAAGGGGGTAACGAACAGGTCTCGTTAGTAGATAATTGACGGGGCGTCAGCCAACCCATAAACCAACGCTGATAAGCTGTGTAACCAGCTGGGACACAGCAATTACCATTGTAGCAGCCGTAGTCCATAATATCCCAATCGAAGTTGTTATTCGCTTTTGAGATAGTATGATAGCCATCCGGAAGCCCTAATCCATGCCCAAACTCGTGACACGGAACACCTATCCCTGCCGGAACGGGAACACTATCACCGTACATATTTTCGGGATTGTAAGAAAACAAGCCATCTAACTCGGAACTCACTTCGTAATCGTTGATAGTGACTTTATCAAACGTGCGCGGGTTAGAGCCACACCCGACATTATCAATTGTCGAACACTGTGGCCAGACAAGGTTTTTGGGGTCAGCAATCCATTTGCGATTGATATAATCTTCATCGCTGGCTGGCGGTCCTGCATAAACGACATATACCAAATCCACCTGCTTGTCGCCATCGGTATCGTATTGGCTGAAGTCAAGAGAATCGTTCATCAAAGAGCAGGCTTCGGCAACCAGAGAGCCAACACGAGGAGAGGTATAATTACTATAGTTTTGCCCCACCGTTACGGGTCCGTAGATGTCAAACTGCGGGACATACTTGCCGTAACTCTGGTCATGGAAATACTGCCTGACCGACCCCGTGTGTTCTCCAAACGGATTGACATAATCACGCGCATTGAACATCGAATCAATACCCGCTCGAATCGTTGTGCTGGAGAATTTGAGGTTGGGATAATTGACTAAGATAACCGGCACTTTTGGAAATATCTTACGGGACAATAATGCGGCTTCTTTTTGTTGTTGCGCACTCATGGCATACCGCCTAAGTATTGCCTGCCTCTCCTCGCCGGTAGCATTAGGCGCGATACGTGGCGGGCAATAATGTATTTGCGTTTGCTGAATCCCATGTTTATTGAGCCACTTCCGTTCGCGTTTCGTCCGCTTGTCGGCATCGTGAGCCTGTCGGCAACTAATCTTTTGCTTGTCGCCACACGTCTGGCGAATATAGCAGAGTGTGCCGTGACGGTTTTCGCGAATCAGATAGCCGTCTAAGGTCATTGTCCAATGCTTCCATTCGTCGCCTCGCAAAAGAATGGTAAGGCTGTCGCCATCGGGCTGGATTCGAAGCATAGGATCTCTGCGTGCAGGCACACGCCTTATTTGTGCCTCCATACCCGAAGAAAGGGTAAGCAACAACAATAAGTAAACAAAAAAACGGTGTGCGATATTCATAAACAGCAGGTTTTAATGATTTATTTATCTACATTCTTATGGTAATGATAGCGGGAAAAGTCCTTGCCCCGTGATTCGTCGTCTTTCTTGTCGCGACGCGGGAAATGTATCTTGAAAGTAGGCTGATTATCGTCTTTGTATCGCCACCACAGCAGCAGAAGCCACCCGAACAACAATCCGCCTAAATGCGCGAAGTGGGCGATGTTATCGGAGGTTAATCCGCTCATACTGCCTAATCCAGCAAAGAGTTCGACGGCAGCATAGAGTATCACCAGCGTGCGGGCTTTGATAGGGATAGGGATAAACAAGATGAACATTGGAACAGTAGGAAACAGCCAGCCAAATGCGAACAAAATACCAAACACGGCACCACTTGCGCCGATGGTGCAGAACCGATTTGTCAGCACACGCAGGTAGTCCATCGGCAACGACTGCAACTCGTTAAGCATTTGCAGACTCCAGACAGCCTCTTGCACAATGGCGGCACCTATACCGCACACCATATAATATATAAGGAATCGCCGTTCACCCCACTCGCGCTCCAAGACAGGACCGAACATCAAAACGGCAAACATATTGCAGAAAAGATGTGTGAAATTGGCGTGCATAAACATGTACGTCAGCGGTTGCCAGATATAGAATTGGTCGGCAAGCACATAATGCAGACCTGCCAACCGAGTCAAATCAATGCCATAACGTTGCAGCAAGGCATCTATGAAAAATACGACTACGTTAGCAAGCAACAAATTCTTGGTAATTCTCGGTAATTCTCTCATAAAGTATCATTTTCTAACTACAAAAGTACAAAAAATCTCTCATTTATCACTACAAAAAGTGTACAAAACGAACAAAATAGCACATTTTCCGTAAAAAAAGTGAAAAAAAATTAGCCAAATATTTGCAGATTCAAAATTTTGTTGTACCTTTGCAGATGTATTTCGCGAGACCGATTCTCGGAAATGGTAAAATTAAACGTTTAATTCATTAAATTTTTACAACTATGAACAAAGCAGAACTCATAGCTGCTATCGCAGAACAAGCAGAGATGACCAAAGTACAAGCAGGTAAGGCTCTTGACGCAACTCTTGAGGCTATCGCTAAATCTTTGAAGAAAGGTGAAAACGTACAAATGATTGGTTTCGGAACCTTCGCTGTAGTTAAGAAAGCAGCTCGCAAGGGTATCAACCCTGCAACCAAAGCCCAAATCACTATTCCTGCAAGAAAAGTGGTTAAATTCAAAGCTGGTGCTAAACTTGCTCTCTAATTAGCAATTTACATCATTAGACGAGTTGCTCATCGGGCAACTCGTTTTTTGCGTTAAAAAGAGAACCTTTTTCAGTAAATATCAACTATGTTAAACGTAATTTTATGTGGAGCCCCGGGTAGCGGAAAAGGTACGCAATCCGAGTTTATCGTAAAGAAATACGGTCTGAATCACCTTTCTACAGGTGACGCTTTGCGTGCTGAGATTAAGTCGGGTAGCGCCCTTGGTAAAGAGATTGACGCAATCATCTCGAAAGGAAATCTGGTTCCCGACCAAAAGATGATTGACCTCATTGAGCATTATCTTGATAACCTGCAAAAAGACTGCAAAGGCATTATCTTCGACGGTTTTCCCCGCACGGTAGAACAAGCCAAAGCACTTGGCATTTTGCTTGAGAAACGCAATATGAAAGCCATTATGCTAGATATGCTTGTAGAGGAAGAGGAAATTATCACCCGTCTTCTCAATCGCGGTAAGACCAGCGGTCGTGCAGACGACAACTATGAGACTATTAAGCAACGCATCAAGGTCTTCCACGAGGTAACCCACCCCGTTTGTGACTACTACATGCTACAACATAACTATTTTGCTATCAATGGCAACAACTCGATGGAGGACACCTTTGCCCAAATCGACACTATCCTGCAATTGGTAAGCAAATAATATTCGTCCGCTATGCCGTCGGGTAATTTTATCGACTACGTAAAGATCTACTGCCGCTCCGGAAAGGGCGGAGCAGGTTGTATGCACCTTCATCGCGCCAAGTACGTGCCGAAAGGCGGACCAGATGGCGGAGACGGCGGACGCGGCGGACATATCATCTTGCAAGGTAACCGCAACCTATGGACGCTACTTCATCTCAAGTACCAAAAGCACATCATGGCTACCGACGGGGGACATGGCGGCGAGTCACGCTCGTTTGGAAAAGATGGCGAGGACAGAATCATTGAAGTACCTTGCGGCACGGTCGTTTATGATGGTGATACCGGCGAATGGCTGTGCGAAGTGAAGGAACACGGAGAACGGATTACCCTGCTCAAAGGCGGACGTGGAGGATTAGGCAACTGGCATTTCCGCACTTCTACCAACCAGACTCCGCGCTATGCCCAACCGGGTGAACCCGCAGAGGAGCGTAACGTCATTCTGCAACTCAAAGTACTGGCAGACGTAGGATTGGTAGGCTTCCCTAATGCCGGTAAATCGACACTGCTCAGCGTAGTTAGTGCCGCCAAACCAGAAATAGCCGATTATCCTTTCACTACCCTTACCCCGCAATTAGGCATTGTGTCCTATCGCGACGGGCAATCGTTCTGTATGGCAGATATTCCGGGTATAATCGAGGGCGCAGCAGAAGGAAAGGGCTTGGGGCTGCAATTCCTGCGTCATATCGAGCGAAATGCCGTACTGCTTTTTATGGTACCTGCCACCAGTACAAACATCGAAAAAGAATACAAAATCTTGCTCTCCGAATTGGAGAAATATAATCCGCAATTGCTCACGAAAGCACGTCTATTGGCTATCTCGAAAGGAGATACTTTAGATGCTGCGGCACTTAAAAAATTAGAAACGAAATGCAAGCGATTGGAGACAAAATTAGGTCTGCCTGTCACTATCATTTCCAGCATCAGCGGTACGGGCATTGCCGAACTGAAAGATATGCTCTGGACCGAACTGAACAAGGAGCAGAATCAAGTTATTGAGATTTCGCATGCGCCTATTGATGTTACGCTCATCGAGCATAAGGAAACGCCCGAAGAAGAGCAGCAGGAGACTATCTATCTCAACGAGGTGGAGGAAGAGTGGGACCTCAATAAATATAAAGGAATCGGTTGGGACCAATAATGCAGACAAAGGATCTATATGACCGCTTTATCGAGTGGCGCGAACAGCACATTAGCGAGAAACAACTCGTCTTGGTGCTGAGTTTTTTTGTCGGCATATTTGCAGCCCTTGCAGCCACTATCCTGAAGGCATTTATTCATTTTATCCAACATCTTATCAACTCGCAACTGATTGCGGGCGGACATACATGGTGGTATCTCATCTGCCCGATTATCGGTATTACGCTGGCTGCGCTGTTCGTGAAATACGTCGTGAAAGATGACATCTCGCATGGTATCACGAAGATTCTCTACGCTATTTCGCAACGCAAATCCATCATCAAGACACATAATATCTGGAGTTCGATTGTAGGTTCCGGTCTTACGATTGGTTTTGGTGGCTCCGTCGGAGCAGAGGCGCCTATCGTACTGACGGGTGCAGCCATTGGTTCTAACCTTGCCAAACTCTTCCGTCTCGACCAAAAGACCATGATGCTCATGATTGGTTGTGGTGCTGCAGGCGCCATTGGCGGAATCTTCAAAGCACCTATAGCAGGTCTGGTCTTCACGTTGGAGGTGTTATTGATGGATCTTACGATGACGTCGGTAGGTCCGCTGCTTATCTCTTCCGTTACTGCGAC
Source organism: Paludibacteraceae bacterium (assembly GCA_024399755.1). Lineage (GTDB taxonomy): Bacteria > Bacteroidota > Bacteroidia > Bacteroidales > Paludibacteraceae > Colicola. The sequence continues at coordinate 9,860 of JAKSNN010000009.1, forward strand.
CGCTATTTCCTATATCGTCAGCGGAGCAACACCCATGTTTAGCCTTTCCGACTACGCTCCTTTTGCCGTACATCGTATTCCCTGGTATTTAGTTTTAGGCGTTGTATGCGGGTTTGCATCACTCTATTTCACTCGCGGTATGAATACCGCGGAACAATGGTTCAAGCACCACGTGCGTTCTGTAGGCATGAAGATTCTTATCGGAGGAGCAACCCTGTCGCTCCTTATCTTCCTTTTTCCGCCACTCTACGGAGAGGGTTATGATGTCATTATTCAACTGCTCAACGGAGACTCACAGTCCGCTTTTATCAATAGTCCTTTAGTTCGTTTTGGGTCAACAACGTGGATTCTGATTGCTTACTTCGTGCTGGTGATTATCTTCAAGATTTTTGCCTCTGTGGCAACCAATGGCGGTGGCGGCGTCGGCGGTATATTCGCGCCTTCGCTCTTTATCGGTTCGCTTGTCGGTTTTGTAGTAGCACGTCTGCACAATATGGCAGGTATCGTAGTACCCGAAAACAACTTCGCGTTAGTAGGTATGGCAGGACTGATGTCCGGCGTCATGCATGCCCCTTTGACCGGTATATTCCTCATAGCGGAACTCACGGGCGGATACCACTTATTTATGCCTTTGATGATTGTGTCGGTAGTATCATATCTTACCATCAAACTCTTTGAACCCCATAGCCTCTACGCTATGCGTTTGGCACAGAAAGGCGAACTGCTGACCCACAATAAAGACCGCTCCGTACTGACGTTGCTGAAGATGGATAACGTACTGGAAACCGACCTCAAAACCGTTCACCCCGATATGACGTTGGGCGAACTCGTAAAGGTAATTGCCGAAAGCCATCGGAACATCTTCCCTGTTGTAGATAACGAAGGCAAACTGCGTGGCGTACTACTGCTCGACGAGGTACGGAATATCATGTTCCAACCTCGGCTTTACGACCGTTTTACTGTGGCACAACTGATGATTTCGCCGGAAGCCGTTCTCTCGCACGATATGCCAATGGATAAAGTGATGGAAACGTTTGAGGATACCGGAGCATGGAACTTGCCCGTAGTAGATGAAAATAAAAAATATCTTGGTTTTGTCTCCAAATCCAAGATATTCAATTCCTACCGACACGTATTAGTACACTTCTCAGACGAGTAAGTCTTTCTCCATCGCACCGATTTGCTGCTCACAAAAGTCCAAGAGTTTCTTTGCCTCTTGGGCTTTTTTCTTATATTCGGTCACGCTGATGGCTTCTGCCTGCTCCAGCGATTTCACTATTGTTTCTACTTGCTCTATGGCTTCATCGTACGTCATGACAATTTGTAAATTTGTAAGTTAAGAATTTGTAAATTTGTAAATGTAGAAACCTTATTTTCCTTTGCCGTCTATCAGCACAAAAAACGTGTGAAACAAAATCTTTGCGTCGAGCCATAACGACATGTTTTCCATGTACACGATGTCGTAATTCAACCTATCCACCATTTTTTCTATGGTATCCGTATATCCCACTTTAATCGGTCCCCAACTGGTCAATCCCGGCCGAATACGATAAAGCAGACAATAATATGGTGCTTTTTCCTCGATTTGCCGAATGAAATAGGCACGTTCAGGACGCGGTCCGACAAACGACATATCGCCTCGCAAGACATTCCACATCTGCGGCAACTCGTCTAAACGATACTTCCTAAGCCAATGCCCTATCAAGGTGATTCTCGGGTCGTCTTCCGAACTAAGCAATGGCATATCCGTTTCCGCACCTTCCACCATAGTCCTAAACTTTAAGATTTGGAAGGGTCTGCCATATAGCCCTATACGCTCCTGACGATAGATGATTGTACCTTGTGATGTGCATTTCACCAAAAGGGCAAGCACAATATATAATGGTGACAGCAAAACGATACATAACAACGCTCCCACCACATCAAAGGCACGTTTGATACATATTTGCGCCTCCGACATCTTATGTTCCGTAATCCGAATAAGCGGAGAGCCCTCCAAATCCAAAATCTTTGCCGCGCCGGTCAGCATATCATAGATTCGCGGCGCAACGGAAATACTTACACCACAAGGATACAAACTGCTAATAGCGGTGTAGATATTCTTCTCATCGGTATCGGAAAAGGCTATTACTACCCTATCAAACGCCCGAATTTGATTTTCCTCAATAAAATGCGGAATATCTTTGAGAGATGTCAAGGTATAAATACGCTCATTTTCCAGTCCATGACGCATACTAAAGTGTATTACAAGACGGAACAGGTAACTCACAACAAACTGCAAGCCGAATAAAACGGCTAACGTCACCACATATCGATGGTAACTATCTACTACATCGTCAATAATAATCACAAAGAATGCCCCAAGAGCAATTACTGCCGATGCGCAAAACGTGGTCACTAACTCTTGCGAATAGCGTTTCTTCAGGGGATTGAGATAATAGCCTGAAAGATAATGAATAATGATACAGGCAAACGGATAAATGAAGAGAGGTCTCACAAAACTAAACGCGGGTATCAGCACCTGCTCCGTAGAAAATATACGCCCATCATATACAAGCCATCGGAACAAAAGAAAGCACAACCATACAACCAATGCCGACAGAAAATCTGCCACGATATAGAGTATTTGTCTATGTCTGCGATACGCCAACATCATTTGCGAATGATTTCGATACTATTGTCCTTATTTACTTTGATAATCGATGACGGCAATTTTTCCTCTTCATCGTCTCGGCGATAGCGACACACATAATCTACAGCCTCCAGCACGTCTTTGCTGATTTGCCGATAGGTCTTGGCTGCAGGTTCGCCTGATATATTTGCCGAAGTGGAAACTAACGGATGTTTCAGCCCTGTACAAAGGGCTTTCGTAAATGGCTCGTTCGTGATTCTGATTCCGATACTGCCATCTTCCGCCACAAGATTTTGGGCTAAATTCTTAGCATCGGGATACACGATTGTCAGCGGTTTTTGTCCATCTTCACCCGTCACTTCCAAGAGTTGCCATGCCACTTCGGGCACTTCCCGCACATAACCTTGCAATTTACCTGCCCCTTCCATCAGTACCAACATCGACTTTTGTTCCGCACGACGTTTAATCTCATACACGCGTTTGACGGCTTCGGCATTCGTGGCATCGCAACCTATTCCCCACACCGTATCCGTAGGATATAGAATCACCCCGCCGGCGCGCAAGACACGCAACGCCTCGTCCAAATCTTCCTTTTCGTAACGATTATTATACATTGTCCTATCTAAAAAAACGCACAAAATTACGCTTTTTTTTTGAGATATGCAAAAAAAGTGGTACTTTTGTATGAAATCTCTACAGATTCTGTAATATTTTTCTACATATTTCGTCTAATGTCTAAAAACTTCTGTAATTAACTAAAATGGACAACCAAGAAAAAGAATTTGAACTCTTTGTGCGAGAGAATAAATCTACCATCTACACGGTTTGCTACATGTTCTCTAACAACAAAGATGAAGTGGACGACCTCTTTCAGGATATTCTCGTCAACTTATGGAAGGGTTTTGCCTCTTTCCGCAAAGAGTCGAAAATCGAAACATGGGTGTATCGCGTTAGTATGAACACCTGCATTAGTGCTGACCGAAAGAAAAAACGTCTCGGCACGCATATTCCGCTGGATATCAATCTCGACCTCTTTAATGAAACAAATGAGGATACCCAACAAGTACAACTTCTCTACCGCAGAATCCATCAATTAGGGCTTGTTGACCGTGCCTTGATTATGATGTGGCTCGAAGGACTTTCTTACGATGAAATCGGGGATATTTTAGGTATCTCTGCCAATAATGTCGGTGTAAAACTACTCCGACTTAAAGAAAAACTAAAACAACAAAATCTTAACTCTAAACATTAAAAAATCTACTACTATGGACGAACTCGAAGAAATGCGCACGCAACTCTCTGCGCTCAAAGACAAATTAGATAAAGAAACGATTATTAGTAACCGCCTATTGCGCGAAGTAACTAAGCAAAAGATGAGCCATATCAACCGAAACATCTGGTTTGAAGGCGCTTGCTGCCTCTTTGTTATCACATTTGGCTCATACAGTTTTCGCCATTTAGGTTTTAGTTGGTGGTTTGTTGGAGCGACAATCCTTATGATGATTGGGTGCTTTATGGCGACTATCCTCTCTCATCGTATGGTGAAAGAAGAGGAGATTATGACGGGCAATCTCAAAGTTGTGGCAGAGCAGGTAAGCCGTCTGCGCCAGTTTTACAAGGACTGGATCAAGATTGGTTGTACGATTATTTCTATTTGGGGTATCTGGCTCGGTATAGAGACATACTACATTACGGCAGATTGGAAAGCCTTCCTTATGATGCTGTTACCTATGGTAATTGGCGGTATTGCCGGAGGCGCAATCGGATTCAAGATTAACCATCGTCTTACCGACGAAATGGAAGAAATCGTCCGCCAACTGAACGAAGAGTGAATGACAACTTTTTTCTAATATCTGCAAATAAATATCTTTTTGCTTTCATTTTGCTACTTTTGGGGACAAAATAGTAACAACGGAAAATACGACTATCCTATACTCATCGTATACTCATCGTATACTCATTGCCCACTTACCTTTACGTGACAAAATGATAGTTGGACGAATACTTAGTTAACACAAGAAGTTTCGAGAAGTTGCGATGCCCTAAAACGTAAAGTGTAAAGTGTAAAGTCGAAGCGATTTTGTTTTGACATCTATCTAAGAGTCTCTCTCGTGCGTACGCGTGCGCGCGATGTTTGCAAATCGCTTACACTTTACACTTTACACTTTACACTTTTTACTCTATTACTTATATCTACTATTCATGTATTATATATATAACTTATTAATTATTAATCAGATACGTCTTTAAGACATAGGCTATAAGCCAATTAATAGTATGAAATACTGCTTTTTTTTTGCATATATGAAAAAAAAGCAGTACCTTTGCGCGCTAATTTGTGTAACTATGAATTTTTTGCTAACGGACACTAATGTAGTTTCGTATGCGGGTCAATTAGGGTTGGAAGGAATTTCAACACTTGTTTTGCCTGCCGGAGAGGAGCATAAAACGTTGGCAACTATTCAGAAAATCTGGGATTTTTTGGTGGACAACGGCGCCACCCGTCAGTCTGTCCTAATCAATATGGGCGGCGGTGTGATTACTGATATGGGCGGTTTCGCAGCATCTACTTTCATGAGAGGAATTGATTTCGTGAATATCCCTACTACCCTATTGGCAATGGTAGATGCAGGAACAGGCGGTAAAACAGGATTTGACTATCGCGGACTAAAAAATATCATCGGTACGTTCCGACAACCTAAAGAAACAATTATTGATGAGCGCTTTTTGCAGACACTCCCCGCTGCACAATTACTATCCGGCTACGCAGAAATGCTCAAGCACGGATTAATCGGAGATAAACGGCATTTCAATAGTTTGCTCGCTTTAGATGTGCTATCACCCTATAATAAGCAATTTGCCGAGCAAATACATGCTTTGATTGAGGAATCAAACGCCATCAAACAGGCTATCATATCGGCAGACCCCGAGGAAAAGGGGAAACGCAAGATTCTGAATTTTGGACATACCATTGGACATGCAATAGAGGAATTGAGTTTAGCCAAAAATCAACCCCTGCTCCATGGATATGCAGTAATGTACGGAATGTTGGCAGAGTTGTATTTGAGTCATGTCAAATTGGGATTAGATACTGCCGTACTATCGCAGATGACACATTTGGCTATCGAACAATATGGCAAACCCATGTGCCCCTGCAAGGACGTAGATACCCTAATTGAACTAATGCGTCACGATAAGAAAAATCGTCAGCAAGGCGAAATAAATTTCACGCTTCTACGCGCCATCGGCGAACCAGAATTTGACCAAACTGTACCCGAACGCACTATCAAAGAGGCATTAGACTATTTGTTCACTATCTAACTGAAATCAACAAAAAACTAATAAATAATATGAAAACAAACTTAAAAACTACCACGTTGTGGCTTGCGATGGCATTGTTGGCGCCTACCATGAACGCTCAAAAATGCTTTGACATGACACAATTGGGACAAGATGTAATCTCCTGTTTTGATGAAGACATCGTTATGGCACAACCTGCTCCTGACTTGAACCTGTACGCTTGGTACATTTCAAACACGACCCCCGACCACCCAAGACAACACGTGAAGACAGATAGCCGTGAGTATGATGCTTTGGTAACGGATTTGAAAGTGCTGCCTCCTAATGGTCAACCAACGATTATGCTGTCCGCACAAGAATATGCTGCAGGACAATATGCACAAGGAGCAGGCATCATTTTTCAACACGTTGTGACGGCTGACGCACCGATTATTCTTTTCAACTTTGCAGGTATCATGGAGAAAACGCTTCACCTCTCTTGCCCGCAAATTCTCAATTTTGACGATTACATTCAGCCATCTATCGACTTTTACATGACAATCGGAGAAAAGGGACATGAGCAAACACTCAAAGAAACACCTATCCACTTTACTCCTAACAATTCTCGCACATGGACTCCCGTGATAGACTCCAGAGGCTATGCAGCAGTATGGAGAGACTGGACTACGATGGCGTTTGACTTAACGAAATATATCGGAGAGCAAGTAAATATCGTGGCTACCGTACGTGATTGCGCTTTTGAAGATTATCTCTTAGATTTGACCACCGGTGCGCTCGATTTTATCCCTTGTAGAGCCCGCCACACGGCTCGTTTGTATTGCAATGTGGATTGCGCAAGTGACCAACCTGTAGTAAATCAAGATTGCGAAGCTGGTTCCACTACGATTCGTATGCCGGAAGGCTTCTATAGTTATAAATGGTACTACAGCAGCGAACCCGATAATGTATTAGGTACGACCTCTGAAATAACGATACCAACAAACCATCGTAGCGACACAATGTGCTGTGCTGTAGCGCATTATGTTATTCCTGACACCGCTATTGTAAAGAAGTTCTTCCTCGACAACTGTGGCAATTATGAGGTTTGCGCAGATGCTCAAACGCTCTCTTTCTCGCTGAATAATCTGCAAGCCAATATCGACCATTGCGATATCGCTTTCTCGCAAGAAGCATTGGCGCAAGGCTTCCAAAACGCAACCGACATAGCCGTTGCAGCAGATAAGACCGTCACCATTGACATGCCTGTAGCAAACGCTACTCATTATGTCCGTCCAAACGTTTATTCTGCTGATGTAACTGCCTATCTTGCAGATGGTTCGACAATAACCTCTACAAAGAAATTCTCGGTCCTATATCCTTCATTCGTATTAGGACAAGACTGGAATGACGTGCTCTATGTTAAGAATCAGAATTACAATGGCGGGTACGACATCTCGTCCGTAATATGGTATAAAAACGGAGACAAACTTGCAGGAAGTGGCGAACATGGGGCTTTTCTCTATAACAAAACGAAGTTTGAAGAAGGCGATTATTACTGGGCAGAACTGACCCGTACCGATGATGGTAAGGCTATTCGCACTTGCTCTTGCCAACCGAGCAAACAGAAATATGCCGACAATATCCAATTCGATATTCAAGTGACATCTAACGCTCCCGGACGCATTACGATTACTTCCGAACAAGAATCAGGCGAATATACCTTATATACTATATATGGTCAATCGCTTCTCTCCGGACACTTCGGACCACAATATAACGCTTCTGAAACGGAGATTACCACAACCTCCGCAGCCGGTACGTATATCATGAACTGCCGTGGCGAAAATGGAACGAATAAATCTATTAAAATCATTATCGAATAATTTTTTGCAAACATGAAAAAGCAAATATTTGTATTAGTTTTGTTGCTTTTGCCTTTATTCTCCTTTGCAGAAAGAGCAACATCCGTGAATGTACTGGATCGCCTGAAAGCAGACTCTTCAGACATCTATACCAAACCTATTCATTATCTTGGTGCCAGCGGACGATTGGGATATAGTCAATTTAATATGCCGACCAAAGGGCTCGCCTTCCCCGGCGGTGCCAATGCCGGATTGGAGTTCCGCTACAAGATGGAATATAAAGCCTTCCGTTTGACAGCGGGTATCGACCTTTCGTATCTCGGCAACAGCCTTCGTGGCAACCTGACTGCAAATGGACCGGCAGTAAGTTATCCCGAAAATAGCCAATACCTCTTCCATCTCAACGATATCCGCGAACAAGAGGACGTATTCGAAGTAGGTATCCCTATTATGTTAGGCGCTGATTTCAAAGGTTTCTATGCGATGGCAGGACTGCGTCTTGGTATTCCCGCAGCAGCCTCTTATCATACCAAAGCGTACGTAGAGCGCGGACTAATGAAGGAAGACGGTATAGACGAATACAAGGGTATTCACGATCTTACCAACGAGTATATCAACCATAAGGATAATATCCAATTCAACGTTAACCCACAAATCGCTATGGAGGTAGGTATGAACTTGGATAAATGGGCTGCATATCGTCCTGAGCGCGAGATTGGCGTTAAGCCGTCTTTCCGCGAGTTGCTGCACTACGAGATTGCACTCTTCGCCAACGTAGGCGTAAACGATTATCACCAACCTACTCAAACCATCTACAACGAGAGCAATATCGTTGAGGGCGAACCTATAGCAGTAGAGCAATACGCTGTGGCACAGTTTAAGGACATCACCAACTCTCGCATGGTACCATGGAGCATTGGCGTTAAATTCAATGTATATTACGAGTTCTACGACCAACCACAGGAGAAAGTAGCAGACGAACCTATCGCAACGAAACCTGTCGAGCCCGAACCGGAACCTGAGCCAGAGCCGGAACCACAACCAGAACCTGAACCAGAACCGGAACCTGCTCCTGTAGTGGTTATTGAGAATATTGAGTATGTCGTTCCTGAAATGAGTCACCTCTATTTCGAAACCGATAAATACGACATCAATGAGGAACGTGCTGCGCGATTAGACAATTTGGCTGAGACTATGAAGGATAGCCACTATCTCACCGTACTATTGATTGGTCACGCAGATAATGTCGGTACACACCAATACAATATGATCCTGAGCCAACGTCGTGCGGCATCGGTAAAACAAGCCTTAGTAGAACGTGGCATTGAAGAAAGCCGTATCTCCGAAAAGTATGTAGGCATGGACAATCCTACAGCTACCAATGATACGGAAGAAGGACGTGCGCTCAACCGTTGCGTTGAAGTAATATTCAGCAAATAACCTTACGCTTGGTGGAACTTGCGGAGATGTATCCAAAGCATCACGCAAGCCGTCAATGCCGATAGAAAATCACTCAAAGGAAGACTCCACCAAACACCAAGAATGGGGTCTTCCTTCATTAATAAAGGTAACAGAAGCGACATTGGAATAAGATATATCACTTGTCGTGTCAGGCTAAGGAAGATAGACTTACCTGCCATTCCTATGCTGGTAAAGAAGTTACCCGTAACCATCTGAAAACCGACAAAGAGCATCATACAGCTAAGTATGCGCATAGGTGCAATAGATTGCGCTAATAATGCCTCATCGTGGGTAAATATCCGTATCATACTGCTCGGCATTGTCAGTCCTAATAAGCAAACCGTTCCCATCACAAACGTGGCACAGATAGCGGTCAGGCGAAAGGCTTTTAACATTCTGTCGTATTGTTTAGCCCCGTAATTGTAGCCTACTATCGGCTGCATGCCTTGGTTAAGTCCCATCACAATCATCGCAAAGACAAACGTAAAACGATTGATAATACCATACGTAGCGAGCGCCATATCGCCACCAAACTTCACCAATTGGTTGTTGATGATTATCACCACAAACGAGTGAGCAAAGTTCAGCAAGAAGGGTGCAGCCCCGATAGATAACGCCCTCAAAGTAATCTCCTTATCCAGTTTCCAAATGCCTTTATGGAAATGCAGCAACTCATTTGGATTGCAGAAAATTGTGAATTGCCACATCACGGCGATTAACTGTGAAATCACGGTTGCCAATGCGGCTCCGCGCACACCCATATCCAACGTGAAGATAAAAATTGGATCAAGAATCACGTTTACCGTTACCGCCACAATCGTAGCAGCCATCGACGACTTTGGGTGTCCCATGGAACGCAACATATTATTCAACCCGAAATAGATATGAGTTAATATATTGCCAAAGAGGATAATTTCCATGTATTCACGCGCATAATCCAACGTGTTGTCGCTTGCACCAAATGCACGCAAAATAGGCTCCAGCCAAATCAATCCCACTATCATCACGAACGCACCGAGGATAGCGTTCATCACGATTACATTGCCCAATACTTTGCCTGCCGAATTATAGTCTTTCTCGCCTAACTTAATCGCCACAATCGTACTGGCACCTACACCTACCAAACTACCAAAGGCGGCACATATATCCATAAACGGCTTGGCTACCGTCAATCCCGATAACGCCAATGCTCCGCAACCATGCCCAATAAAGATACTATCTACGATATTGTATAACGAAGAAGCCGTCATCGCAACGATGGCGGGCAAGGCATACTTAAACAATAGTTGCCGTATGGGTTCAGTCCCTAATTCTGTGGCTTTAAGAGTGGACAATTTGTAAGTTTGTAAATTTGTAAATTAAATCAATTTATCTGCTATTTCGCCGAAAATCGCAGCAGCAGGGTGCCCCTCTTGCATAGCGATAGGTGTACCTTCATCGCCCGCTTCACGAATACTCTGTACCAGAGGAATCTGCCCTAATAGAGGTATATTAAGTTCTTCTGCCAATTGCTTACCGCCCTCTTTACCAAAGATATAATAGCGGTTATTCGGCAATTCAGCAGGCGTGAACCATGCCATATTCTCAATCAAACCTAATACGGGCACGTTGATTTTCTCGTTTCGGAACATATCCACACCTTTTCGCGCATCTACTAATGCTACCGGTTGGGGGGTTGTTACCACAATCGCACCCGTCAGACGGAGTGTCTGTACCAAGGTAAGGTGAATATCGCTCGTTCCGGGAGGAAGGTCTATCAAGAAGTAATCCAATTCTCCCCAATGGGCATCTTGTATCAGTTGTTTGATAGCATTACTTGCCATACCGCCACGCCACACTACTGCCGAAGCAGGGTCAACAAAAAAACCGATACTCAACATCTTCACGCCATATTGCTCGATAGGCTCTATCAAATCTCTACCATTCACTTCCGCTGAGATAGGTCTGCAGTCTTCCGTATGGAACATCTTAGGCATACTCGGACCATGAATATCAGCGTCCAGCAATCCTACTCGCAAGCCTTTTTTCGCTAAAGCAATTGCCAAATTAGCAGCCACCGTAGATTTACCGACGCCCCCTTTACCGCTATGTACAGCAATCACATGTTTGGCTTGCAAGGGCTGTGGCGCATCCGTAGCCTGCTTCACATTCTCCTTGCGATATTTGGCATGGATATGAGCAGCAACATTACCATCGACATAGGTCTGAATAGCCACCTCCGAGGCTTTCATTACCGATTTCTGGAAAGGGTCGTTCTCCTTATCAAAGATAAGCGAAAAACTCACCTCCATACCCGATATGCGGATATCGTCTTCCAGCATTCCGCTCTCTACGAGATTCTTGCCCGTACCCGGGTAATTCACATGCCGTAAGGCATCAATTATTTGTTGTGGATACATAATTTCTTCCGTACGAACGGTACGTGTCTTTTTCTATTTCGATTTCCGGTTCTTGCCAAGTGCTTTTTGGCTCAAGTGCCCAACGCAGGTACTTAATAGTCAGTCCCCTATCGAGCCATTGGTGCTCATAGTGGGTCTGTAGCGCCTGTGCATCTTTATAATCGCTTTGCGCGTAGAGGTCTGCGGTATCAGCCAATACGGGATACTGGTTGACACGTAGCATCTCCCGCGTATAGGTATAGAGAAACGGGCTATCCGTCTTCAGGTGAATCAGTCCGCCTGCCTTCACAATCTGTTGGTAGCGCTCCATAAATCCTGTAGAGGTAAGCCGCTTGCCGACCTTCTTCATTTGAGGGTCAGGAAACGTAATCCAAATCTCATCTACCTCGTCCTGTGCGAAGAAACGTGGCAACATCTCGATATTCGTTCTGAGAAATGCCACATTGGTCATTCCTGCTCCATCAGCATCCTTTGCTCCCGCCCACATACGGGCTCCTTTGATATCTATACCGATGAAGTTCTTTTCGGGATATAACTTGCCCAAACCTACTGTATATTCGCCACGCCCGCAACCCAATTCCAACACGATGGGGTTATCGTTATGAAAATACGTCTTGCGCCAGTTACCAGCCATCTGTACAACAGGATTGTCGGGGGCTATATCGTGTATTCCGCATTGGAAGACGTTGCTAAACGTCTCCATTTCCGCAAATTTCTTCAGTTTATTCTTGCCCATTGCCAAATTCCTTTTTCACCACTAACCCCACATCGCTTATACCCCGCAGCAAACTGTCGCGCATACCTTGTCTCACGGTTAGTTGATATAGTCCGTTATGTGCAAAACGAAAATGCTGCTCGTAGAGCACGGGCATCTCGATAAGTCCGTTTTTCCCGTTTCCGAGCCATCTGCCACGGTCGTCAGCAAGGAAGAACTCAATAGTATCTTCTTTAGCAGCATCGCCTACAAAGAGCCACATATTCTGATAAGGATAAGTCTCGGTATGCCTGACATAAAGCAGCAAGGTATATTCCGACAAGGTATCCGTAATCTCAAATTCATAGCGCATCACGCTATCTTGATGCCATTTTACGTTTTCTATCTCGCGAAACTCCGAATATACCACATCTTTATGGCAAGCCATAAGCAGCAGGCTACTCAGCAGAATTACTATTTGGAATACTTTTGTTTTCATTGTTTCCGTTCATTTTGTTTCCATCGCGATGTTCACGAAAATCTCTGCGACTGTCACGGTGATCCCTACGATTATCCCGATTGCCGTCACGTCGGTTATCTCTGCGGTCGCCACCATTGCGGTTTTTCTTCTTTTTATCGAATCGGGTCAAGTCGTCTTGCCCCACAACGTTCTGATAACCGCTTTCCTCTACAGGTGCAATGGTAGTCTTTCCTCCTAACGAAACCGGTTTTTCGCCACGGCTATTCATTTCGATTATTTGTTTTGCCTTAGCAGGAGTCAACACTTGTAAATTGGTTGGCACATGGGGCACGCTGGAATAGGTCACCTCGCCTTTCAGCGGGTCAGCCGAGAAGAAATAATACGTTCCCTCTTGCGTTTCAAGTTGAGCGTAACGTGGCGGAAAATCCTTCATAGCGTCCTCATATACAGGCACTTCGTAGTTCAAGCAGCACTTCAGTTTTGCGCATTGCCCGGCTAATTTTTGTGGATTAGGCGAAATGTTTTGCAAGCGTGCAGCACCCGTTCCTACCGACGAGAAATTAGTCATCCACGTCGAGCAGCACAGTTCTCTTCCGCAAGGACCTGTTCCGCCGATACGCCCTGCTTCCTGACGCGCACCAATCTGCTTCATCTCAATACGGATACGGAACGTCTCGGCATAGACCTTAATCAACTGGCGAAAATCTACGCGTCCATCGGCAATATAATAGAAGATAGCCTTACTCCCGTCGCCCTGATATTCCACATCACCAATCTTCATTTCCAGTCCTAATGACTTGGCTAATTGGCGTGCTTTAATCATCGTTGCATGCTCTTTCTCGCGGGCAATAGCAGCACGTTCTTGGTCCTGTTCCGTAGCAAAATGCAAGATAGAGCGAATCTCATAGCGAGTAGTGTCAATATGGTTTTTCTCCATCTGCAGTTTCACGAGTCTGCCTGTCAGCACCACTTCACCCAAATCTACTCCCGGGTTAGCCTCTACAATCACTTGCGAACCCTTCTCCAAATTAAGATGATTCACATTGTGGTAATAGCCTTTTCGCGTATTCTTGAATTGCACTTCCACAAGGTCTGATTCATTCACGTTTTCCGGCAAATCGCATAGCCAGTCGGTTACGGGCAACATGTGTGCCGAGTTGCGACGACAACCTTTTATTGAGAACTTGCAGGTCTCATTGTTTAATGTAAAATCGTCATTCATATTCCGTCTAAATCGTCTATTTTTTAACTAATACTATCATTTGCAGACATAGGTCAAAGAAGATAATTTTGGCGTTTCCGTTTTGCGTTATCTGTCGTTCTGCCTTGTCTAATTCTTGCATCATCTGTTCTACGTTGCCCGAATGAATGAACGGAGCAAACTTTGTCGAAAACTGTCTTTCCTCGCTCGTTTGGTAGTTCATTTCCGGGTGTTGCAGGTTGTAGATATAGTTTTCTCGCACTTGTCTTTGAGCATATTGCAAAAAGGCTTTTTGTTTCTCGCGTCCCACTTTAGCATCTGCCATGTCAAGACTCCATTTCCTTAAATCCAGTAGCGCACTATAGTTCTTTCTCTGTCCTACCAACCACGCATTACGCATTAGCGCCACAAAGTCGTTAAAGTATTTAGATGTATCTGCACTTTGTTCGGCTATTTGTAGCGCCTTCAGGTAACTGCCGTTAGCGATATGGGCATAATCATGGGCGTCCGTATTACTAATCTGAAGTTTGGTTTCCAACGCTTGCGCTATTTCCTCCTCGCTCAGTCGTGACACGTGTACTTCCTGTGTTCTGCTGAGAATCGTGGTGAGCAGCAATTCCGGCTGCTCGCTTACCATAAGAAACTGTGTATCCTTCGGCGGCTCTTCCAATATCTTCAGCAGTTTGTTGGCACAGACAGCATTCATCTTTTCCGGCAGCCAAATGATCATAGTCTTATAGCCATTTCCGAACGATTTCAACGAGAGTTTTCGCAATATCTCGCTACTTTCTTTCTCATAAATCATTCCCTGCTTGGTCTCCACGCCCATCGCCTTGTACCAATCGTCCAAATCGAAATACCCCTTCTCCAACAAAAGTTTGCGAAAATCTCCCACAAACTCATCACAAACGACATCGCCGGTACCCGTTTTCACAATGGGGAAAGCGAAATGCAAGTCGGGATGTTGCAACTTGCTGAATTGCAGACAAGCGGGACAAACGCCACACGAATCTTCCTCCGTACGATTCTGGCAAGCCAAATATTGGGCATACGCAATAGCCAATTGCAGTTTGCCCACACCGCTCGGACCCGTAAACAGGCGCGCATGCGGGATACGCCCTTCGCGGACGCTTTTGCGAAGTTGCTCCTTCACACTTTCTTGCCCTATGATGTCCTTAAACTGCATATTTGCGCAAATTAGACTACAAAGGTACTACAAATTTTCCACTTTTGCAAACTATTTCCACAAAAATCTTGCAAGGTTACAAAAAATACACTACCTTTGCCTTGTGAAACGATTCTTTACATACTTATTTTCGCTTCTTTTTCCGCGAACCTGCCCTATCTGTGGCAATGCAATTGAGGAGAATGAAACGATTTGCCGACACTGCCTACTCACGTTGCCGCGTACCGAGCAAGCGATCCTGCACGATAATATGACGGAAGAGTTATTTCGCGATATTCCTAATTTTGTACGTGCTGCCGCATTCCTCTTCTTTCAAAAAGGTGCTTCCACTCAACGTCTCATTCATGCCATCAAATATAATCAACGCCCTGACGTTGCGTATGCGATTGCAAAGGAGGCTGCAGCCGATTTTATAAACACGGATTTCTTCGATGAAATCGACGTTATTTTACCTATCCCGCTCCATAAAAGACGACTCCGACAACGGGGCTATAACCAATCTTTCTATATTGCGAAAGCCCTTAGCGACGTTACGGGTATTCCGATAGACACGACACATATCACACGTATCGTCAATAATCCCAAGCAAGCACTTATGCGGGGCAAACAACGGGAAGAGAATGTGAAAGGTATCTTCCAAGCCAATCACCCCGAAGAACTTTATCGCAAACATATCCTGCTGGTGGACGATTTAGTAACTACCGGCAATACTGTCCGCTCGTGTATCAAAACGATGAAAGCCTTTCGGGGTTGCCACATCAGCGTGTTTGCCTTAGGAAAAGCCGTTAAATAAAGATTATTAGCGTATGAAGATTCTCATTGACAAAGATATTCCCTTTATCCAAGGCGTGTTAGAGCCTTTTGCAGAAGTTCTTTACCTCTCGCCCGACGAGTTTACACCTGCGTCTGTCCATGATGCAGATGCCCTGATTATACGAACACGTACCAAGGTGAATCAAACGCTTTTAGAAGGCAGTAACGTCCGTTTTATTGCCACAGCCACAATCGGTTACGACCATATTGATACCGCCTATTGCGATGAACATCATATCTTCTGGACGGCATGCCCGGGCTGCAATGCCCAAGCCGTCTGCGATTATATCGAGGAAGCCCTTACGCTCATAGAGCCTCATCTTCCTAAACACGATACTACCTGTTCTAAAGCAAAACAGCAGTTGTATCGGGTGATTAACGGGTTATTAACGGGTTGTTATCGGGTGATTCAAGGTATCTTACAAAGACCTTATAGCAAGGTTATAGGTATTGTGGGCGTGGGACACGTAGGTTCGTTAGTGGCGCAGATGGCAAAGCAAAAGGGCTATCGGATTATGCTCTGCGACCCGCCGAAGCACATAGGCGTTTCTCTCGATGAAATCGCACGAATTTGCGATATTATCACGTTCCATACGCCCCTAACGGCAGATGGTGATTATCCTACTTTTCATCTCTGCGATGCAGCCTTTTTGGATAAGTGCAAACCTAATGTTGTCATTATCAACGCAGCCCGCGGGGGAATTGTGGACGAAAGCGCCCTTTTAGACAAACTTACGACAGGGCATATTGGAGGTGCTGTTTTAGACTGTTGGGAGAACGAACCGAATATCAATCCTTCGTTGTTGCTGTCACCTCGTCTTTTGGCTGGTTCGATGCACATTGCAGGCTATTCGTTACAAGGAAAATGGAATGCCACACAGATGTGTTTAGACGCATTGGCTTCGTATTTCCGTATGTCATCTCTTGCTGCATTGCCTTTGTCCTCACTCAACTATGGTGACTCGGCTAAAGGTTGGCTTTCCCGCATCTCTGCAACTTTGAAGTCATCGCCTGCACAGTTTGAATCCTTACGCAAGCACTATCCCTTGCGATCCTCATAGTCTGCCACAAGCATACCATACAAACAAAAAAGAAAAAGCAGATTACAAGTAAACTTGCATCATGCTTTTTTCTTTTTCCGTGCGGAAAGAGAGGGATTCGAAAAAGCGCAGCTTAATCGTGCCCTTGTGGCTAAGAACCCTTGGGTGAGAACTCCCTCGATTTCAAACAAAGTGCGGAAAGAGAGGGATTCGAACCCCCGGACCCGTGAAGGTCAACGGTTTTCAAGACCGCCGCGTTCGACCACTCCGCCATCTTTCCAGACTGCAAAAGTACACTTTTTTTCACATACGCAAGTATAAAAAAGCAAGCAGGAAACAAGATTTATCGTAAAACGATATATTTTTCACGTAAAACACAATATTTTTGCCTGCGATTGAAAAAAGATGTATATTTGCAGCAGCATAAAGAAGCAAGCGTATCATGGCACACGTTAGCAATATCAAAAGAATAAGAATACTTTACACAGTATTTATAGGCATCATGCTGCTCAGCCTGGGCCTGTTCTTTTTCAATATAATTTAT
>JAKSNN010000090.1 GCA_024399755.1 Paludibacteraceae bacterium
ACAAATCACATATCCCCAATCACAAATAACAAATCACAAATCACAAATAAATAATCCTTTTTACTTGCGTATATCGAAAAAAAGCAGTACCTTTGTGCCGACATTTAGTGGTCAATAAAATAACCGAGTGGAAAACGCCACTCACAAACGTAAAACAATTATGAATATCATTACAAAAGAGATTGCTCTGCCTGACGGAAGAATCGTCAAGTTAGAGACCGGCAAGCTCGCGAAACAGGCTGATGGTGCCGTTATGGCTACTATCGGCAACACGATGTTGCTTGCTACCGTTTGCTCCGCTAAGGACGCAGTTCCCGGTACCGACTTTATGCCCCTTACCGTGGAGTACAAAGAGAAATTTGCCAGCGCAGGTCGCTTCCCGGGCGGTTTTACCCGTCGTGAAGGAAAGGCTTCTGATTACGAGATTTTGATTGCTCGTCTGATTGACCGTGCCTTGCGCCCATTGTTCCCTGCTAATTATCACGCAGAGACATTCGTCAACGTAACTATGTATAGCGCTGACGGCATTGATATGCCTGAGTCCGTTGCAGGACTGGCTGCCGGTGCTGCTCTCGCTTGCTCAGATATACCTTTCGAAGGTCCCGTCAGCGAAGTGCGCGTAGCACGTGTTGATGGCAAGATGGTGATTAACCCTACCTTCGAGCAATGCGAACATGCTGACCTCGAATTGATGGTTGCTGCTACCTACGACAACATCATGATGGTAGAAGGTGAGATGAAGGAAGTGCCCGAAAGCGTTATGCTGGAGGCTATCAAGGCGGCTCACGAAGCCATCAAACCTCAGTGCCTCGCTATCAACGAGATGATGAAGGAATACGGCAAAGAGGTAAAACGCGAATACTGCCACGAGGTAAACGATGACGAACTCCGTCAAGCAATTCACGACTATTCTTACGCTCGTGCATACGCACAGGCTACCAGCGCTGATACCGACAAACACCATCGTGAGGCTATGTTCTCGCAGATTTGCGCTGACTTCAAGACCGATAAACTCGACTATATGCAGCAGCGTGCCGAGGCTTTAGGCATCGACATTGATGAGGTAGCCGCTATGGTTGATCGTTACTACCACGATGTAGAGAAAGAGGCTATGCGCCGTGCCGTTCTGGACGAAGGCAAACGTCTCGATGGCCGTAAGACAACGGATATCCGTCCTATCTGGTGCGAAGTAGGTTACCTGCCGGGTCCTCACGGTTCGAGTATCTTCACCCGTGGTGAGACTCAATCGCTTTCTACCGTTACTCTCGGTACGAAACGCGATGAGAAGATGGTGGACGAGGCTTTGATTCAAGGTTCGGAGCGTTTCCTCCTGCATTATAACTTCCCTCCATTCGCTACCGGCGAAGCCAAAGCACAGCGTGGCGTTGGTCGTCGTGAGATTGGTCACGGTAACCTTGCTTGCCGTGCCCTCAAGAACATGGTTCCGGAAGACTTCCCTTATAGCGTCCGCGTAGTAAGTGATATCCTTGAGAGTAATGGTTCCAGTTCTATGGCTACCGTTTGCGCAGGCACACTTGCCCTTATGGACGCAGGTGTACCTATCAAGAAACCTGTTAGCGGTATAGCTATGGGTATGATTAGCGAACTGGTTGGCGACAAACTCAACTATAAGATTCTGTCCGATATCTTGGGTGATGAAGACCACCTTGGCGATATGGACTTCAAGACTACCGGTACACGTGACGGCTTGACCGCTTGCCAGATGGATATTAAGGTAGATGGCTTGAGTTACGAAGTGCTGGAGAATGCCCTTGAACAGGCTCACCAAGCACGTATGTATATCCTTGATAAGATTCTTGAGACGATGCCTGCACCACGTGCAGATCTCAAACCTCATGCTCCGCGTATCACCAGTTTCTATATCCCGAAGGATATGATTGGTGCTGTGATAGGTCCTGGCGGTAAGATTATCCAAGGTATTCAAGCCGAGACAGGTGCAGTAGTTAGCATCGAAGAGGACGAGCAAGGCGGTAAGGTAGAGATTGCCAGCAACGACGGCAACTCAATGGCAGCTGCTGTGGCTAAGATTAAGGCTATCGTGGCTTTGCCGGAGGTAGGTGAGACCTACGAATCTACCGTCAAGTCCATTATGCCTTATGGTTGCTTCGTTGAGTTTATGCCGGGTAAAGAAGGCTTGCTCCATATCTCTGAAATCGACTGGAAACGTTATGAGACGATGGACGAGACCGGTATCAAGGAAGGCGATAAGATTATGATCAAACTCCTTGAGGTTGACCAGAAGACCGGTAAGTTCCGTCTCTCTGCCCGTGCTTTGAAAGAGAAGCCGGAAGGTTATGTAGAGCCGGAGCGTCCTGCACGTCCAGCACGTGGTGATCGTGGTCCACGCCCAGAGCGTCGCGGTCCACGTCCTGAACGCCGTTCGGAGCATAGCGACTTTGAAGGCGACGGAGCCCGCTTAGAGCGCAACTAATCTGTCCCGCTACCGTACTACAGACTGCATTTAATGCACTTAGTAATAGATAATGAGATACCCCAAAGGGTATCTCATTATTGTATAAAAGCCGATGTGAAAACATCGGCTTTTATAGTTGTCTAGTTGTCTAGTCTCCTATTTTCCTAGTTCCCTATTTTCCTATTTCTCTATTTCTCCCGTTTGTTATATTCTCTGCACCATAGCGATAAGCCACACTTCTCGCATTTTGGGCGGCGGGCTTGGCAGATGTATCGTCCGTGCAATAAAAGCCAATGGTGAGCCTTCGGGATAATCGTTGCAGGAATATACTTCTCTAATTGGCGTTCCGTCTGTAGCGGGTTCTTGCTGTGGGTGGTGAGTCCCAATCGCTCCGATATGCGGAATATATGGGTATCGACCGCCATCGTAGGCTGATTCCAAATCACGGCGCACACCACGTTGGCTGTCTTACGTCCTACGCCGGAGAGCGTTTGCAACTCCTCTACCGAATCGGGTACTTCGCCATGATATACCTCGCATAGGCGTTGCGCCATCTGCACCAAATGCTCCGCTTTTGCGTTAGGATAACTGACGGAATGGATATAGCCTAAGACTTCTTCTTTCGTGGCTTTTGCCAAGTCGGCAGGCGTAGGGTATGCCTCAAACAGCGCAGGGGTAACAAGATTTACTCGTTTGTCGGTACATTGCGCAGACAGCATCACCGCCACCAACAGTTGGTAGGGATTATCGAAATGCAGTTCGCTCTCTGCCACAGGCATGTTGGCTTCAAACCAACCTAATATATGTTCGAAGCGTTGTTTGGTAGTCATTCTTCGTTCTTATACGTCTTAGACAGAAATTGCAACAGTGAGGTAACTTGCTGCTGTACCGCTTGTGTCTCTGCCGAGATAGTTTTCTTCTGCAAGCGAAGCATCATAATCTGGTACATCAATATGAAGCACGCCTCTATATCGGACATTGTAGGGCGGTCGGTCTTTGATTTCAGTAGTGCCAACGAGGGTTGCAGACGTATGATAGAAGCGCGATACATAGCATCTTCGTCCAATAGCGACAGGTGCAACTCCTCTAATTCGTTTAAGGCGTTTTGGGCTAATTGCAGGTGTCCGCCATGGAGGATATTCTCGCTATGCATCATCTGCAAGAGTTCCTTCAGTTCATCAGCCTTCTCTGCCTCTTGCGGAAACGCCCGCAGGTAGTCCTCTATCTGCCAGAGATACAGGATATATTCGGCGATATTATCTTTTTTGCTTCTCATTGTCGTTTCTTTTCTAGTTTCCTAGTTATCTAGTTGTCTGGTTCTAGTTATCTAAGTCATCAAGGTCGTCTAATTCTTCATCGTAGTCGCTACTGAGGAACTGCTCTATCTCGCGGCGGTCTTTCTTGGTAGGGCGACCCGTACCTTTGTCGCGTCCGCTTTGCCCTGCGAGTCGTGCTAACTCCAATAGTTCTAATTGGCTCTTCGGCGTGATATCGCGCAGATAGTCGGGCACTAACTTTGCACCTAAGCGGTTCTCGCTGAGGCGCAGAATCTCGTAGGAGTAGGTGATTGGTCCTTTGCGCACGGAGAACTTATCGCCAATCTGGAACGTGCGGCTTGGTTTGAGTTCCGTGCCGTTCATCGTGACACGTCCTTTCTTGCAAGCATCGGCTGCGATGGAGCGCGTCTTATAAATGCGCATGGCAAAGAGGTATTTATCTACTCGCTCGTTCATTTGCCGTTATAGAGGTTCATCGTTTTATCAATGCCCTGCAGGCAGAATGCAGGAATAATCTCCGATACAAGAGCCAAGCGTTCCGGCATCAGTTGTTCCTCCTCGTCTGTCCAATGCCCCAGTACGAAATTGATTTGTGCTCCGCGGGTGTAGGCGTTGCCTATACCGAAACGGACACGTGCGTAGTTCTCCGTACCTAAGACGGACTGGATATTGCCGAGTCCGTTATGTCCGCCATTGCTACCTTGTTTGCGTATGCGAATAGCCCCGAATGCGATATTGAGGTCATCTACTAAGACAAGCAGATTCTCTACGGGTATCTTCTCCTGCGTAAGCCAATAGCGTACGGCGTTACCGCTTAGATTCATATACGTAGAGGGTTTGAGAAGCACTAATTCGGCATTCTTAACCCGACAACGTGCAACGGCGCCATAGCGCTTATCCTCCCACACGGCTTCTTTGGTAGCCGCAAAGGCATCAATCATACGGAAACCGATGTTGTGGCGAGTACCAACATACTCGTCGCCTATATTCCCAAGTCCTACTATCAGATATTTCATAACTTGCTATGTGGCAAAAGGTTTGTAATCTTCGTTTAGAAAAACAAGAGTGGAAAGTAATCTAACTCTCCACTCTTTATTCAACATGCAGTAAAGGTAATTATTCTGCTGCAGCAGCGGCACTTGCACGAGTAACTTTAACTTGTGCTACGCAAGCGTCTTGTACGTTCATCATCGTCAAGCCCTCTACTTTCACCTCGCTAACAGGCATACGTTTGCCCAATCCGAGACCGGTAACGTCAATCACGATGCGTTCAGGAATTTGGGTATAGATACCTTTCACGCGGAGTTTGCGCATTTCGAGGCTCAACTTACCGCCGGCTTTAACACCTTCTGCGAGACCTCTCAATTGTACAGGAATCTCAACTACTACAGGTTTTTGCTCGGTTACCTCAAGGAAGTCGATATGCAGCACTTCGCCACTTACAGGGTGGAATTGTGTCTCTTTAACGACAGCCATTTTCTTTTGGTCGCCAAGAGTGAGAGCCACTACTTGGGTATCAGGGCTGTAGAGAAGTTTATGAACGTCAGCTTCAGCAACGGTGAAGGTGATGTTGTTAGCTTCGATACCATAGATGTTGCAAGGCACTAATGCCTGCTTGCGGAGAGCCTTAGCGGCTTTCTTTCCGTACTCTGCACGCAGAGTGCCGGTCAATTCATACGTTTTCATTGTTTTTTTAGATTAGTGTTACTAATTCGGGCGGAAATGGTCGGGTGTAGCACATTGCTACTTACCTTCGGTGCGATGCCGTCCTACTTTCCATCACACGTGCGGTTCACTTACGGCAGAACCCTCCTTTCAAAACGAAAGTCTCTTGCGAGACTTTGTTTTGTTGCCTAACGAGGAGTCGAACCTCGCCCCTCAGAACCAAAATCTGAT
>JAKSNN010000091.1 GCA_024399755.1 Paludibacteraceae bacterium
CCGATGGCATTACGGAAGCAGAGGATTCCGCTTTATCGCTTTATGGCGAATCTCGCTTGCTTGCTACGCTCCATAGCCAACTGCAAATTCCCTTTGCTTCTTCCGCATCTTCTAATTCTAAACTCACATCATCTCCCCAATCTGACCCTATATCATCTCCCCAATCCAACTCCACAATATCTTCCCAATCAGCCGAAACCTTGGTTAATAGCATTTTATCAGATGTTCAATCTTTCACCCAAGATGCCGAACAAAACGACGACATTACGATGTTATGTATCCGTTATTTAGGCAAATAAACATTATTTTTTGTATTTATCTTGTATAATATAAAAAAATGTTGTAACTTTGCAGTCGCAAACAATATATTATGTGTATGAAGACGGCACTTATTACAGGTATTACTGGTCAAGACGGCTCTTATTTGAGCGAATTTTTGTTAGCAAAAGGCTATGATGTACATGGCATTATTCGTCGTAGTAGTGTAGATTATCGTGAGCGTATTGCGCACCTCGAAGGTACTCCCCATTTTCACCTCCATTATGGAGATATGTCCGATTCGATGGGTTTGGTGCAGATTGTGGGTAAAGTGCGTCCTGATGAGATTTATAATCTTGCTGCGCAAAGCCACGTGCAGGTATCATTCGATTCACCGGAATATACGGCAGATTGCGATGCCACGGGCGTATTGCGTATTCTGGAGGCTGTGCGCCAAAATGGTTTGGAACATTCGTGCCGTATCTATCAGGCTTCTACGTCTGAACTCTATGGTAAGGTGGAGCAAGTGCCTCAAGACGAGCAAACACCTTTCCATCCATATAGTCCGTATGCTGTAGCCAAACTCTATGGCTATTGGATTGTGAAAGAATATCGTGAAGCGTATGATATGTTCTGTTGTTCGGGTATCTTATTTAATCATGAATCGGAGCGCCGAGGTGAGACGTTTGTTACTCGTAAGATAACCTTAGCGGCTGCACGCATAGCGCAAGGTAAGCAGACTAAACTCTATTTGGGTAATCTGTCTTCTTTACGTGATTGGGGCTATGCTAAAGATTATGTAGAGTGCATGTGGCTGATTTTGCAAAACAAACGCCCTGAGGACTTTGTAATAGCTACTGGTGTGCAGCATTCTGTTCGTGAATTTTGCGAACTCGCTTTCCAATATGCAGGGATTCATCTTCGCTGGGAAGGAGAAGGAAAAGATGAAAAAGGAATTTGTGTTAGCGTGAGTGATAACCTGCGTGATATGGATTTGGTTGGAAAGGTATTAGTGGAAGTAAGTTCTGATTTCTATCGTCCAACGGACGTGGTGAATCTCTGGGGTAATCCTGCCAAAGCAAAACGCGAGTTAGGTTGGAATCCTGCTAAGACGAGTTTTGAAGATTTGGTTAAATTGATGGTTGAAAGCGATATGGAAAAAGTCCGCAATGAAGTCATTCTTGGTCATGCCCGCACCAACCTCGCTGAATATCTAGAGAAAGGAATTGTGAAATGATGGAAAAAACATCTAAGATTTACGTTGCAGGTCATCGCGGTATGGTAGGAAGCGCTATTGTGCGTGAATTGCAACGACAAGGCTATGTCAATATCATCACCCGTACGCACAAGGAACTTGACCTGACACGTCAAGATGCTGTAGAGGCATTCTTTGCACAGGAGAAACCCGAATATGTTTTCCTTGCTGCCGCTAAGGTAGGAGGTATTATCGCTAATCAGAATGCCTTGGCAGACTTTATGTACCAAAATATGATTTTGGAGATGAATGTTATTCATGCTGCATGGCAGAATGGCTGCAAGAAACTGGAGTTCTTAGGTTCCAGTTGCATTTATCCGCGTATGGCTCCGCAACCTATGCAAGAGTCGTGTCTGCTGACAAGCGAATTGGAAAAAACCAACGAGGCGTATGCTTTGGCAAAGATATCTGGACTCAAGTATTGCGAGTTCCTTAATCGCCAATATGGAACGGATTATATCTCTGTTATGCCTACTAATCTTTATGGTCCAAATGATAATTATCACCCGGAGCATAGCCATGTCCTTCCTGCACTCATTCGCCGTTTCCATGAGGCAAAAGAGAGTGGGGCAGAATCGGTCACTTGTTGGGGCGATGGTTCGCCTCTGCGTGAGTTCCTTTACGTGGACGATTTAGCTAACCTATGTGTCTTCTTGATGAATCATTATAGTGGTAATGAGACAGTTAATGCTGGAACTGGTAAGGAATTAACTATCAAACAGTTAACTGAATTGGTGGCTAATGTTGTGGGCTATAAAGGACGTATCGAATGGGATACAACACGTCCTAATGGCACTCCGCGTAAGTTATTGGATGTTAGCAAGGCTACAGCCCTGGGCTGGACGTATAAGACGGAATTAGAAGATGGCATACGTCTGGCTTATGAGGATTTCCTGCATAATCCAATTCGTGCAGAACGCTAATCACTTCTTTTCCTCTTTGCTTTCTTGAGAGGTGTTTATTTGCAATTTTGTGCCTCTTTTTATTGTGAAAATACTCTAAAAGTTATCTTTTTTCACAATATTGTTGCATATATCGTTTTTTTGTTGTATCTTTGCAGGCGATTTTTATAACATTGCATCGGTTATCGTTACCGTGAGCGACAAAACAAACATAGAGAAATCAGATTACGAACTCCTAATCACGCCAAAGGATAGACTCTTGGCTGTGGATTGGAAGGAGATGTGGCGTTATCGCGACATGTATTGGCTGTTTGTTATGCGCTCGTTTCGCACGGCTTACAAGCAGACGGTTTTAGGTCCGCTATGGTTTTTGATTACACCGGTTTTGAGCGTGATTGTCTATGTGGCTGTGTTTGGCGGTATTGCTAATATCCCTACCGATGGTGTTCCGCCCGTTTTGTTCTATTTGTTGGGCATATCGGTTTGGGGCTATTTCGCATCGTGCCTTAATAGTACGTCTAATTCGTTTGTCAGCAATGCGGATATATTCGGAAAAGTTTATTTCCCGAGAATGATTATGCCTTTGGTGGCAGTTACGGTTAATGTACTGAGTTTTCTTATTCAGTTGGTCATTTTCTTTGCTTTCTATGCGTATTATCGTTTCTTCCCGATAGAGGGTATGGAGTTGCATATCCATTGGCAAGTAGTGTTGTTCCCTGTGCTGATGTTTGTGTTGGCAATGATGGCAGTCGGGTTTGGAATGATTTTCTCGTCCATGACGACTAAGTATCGCGATTTGCAAATAGCTTTGGCAAAGATTATTTCATTGTGGGTGTATGTTACGCCGGTTATATATCCGTTGTCGATGGTGACGAATAAAACCTTATATACGGCAATGTCCTTGAATCCCGTAACGCCGGTGATGGAAGCGATTAAGTATTCGTTGTTGGGGGTAGGTGAATTTTCGTGGCTTTGGTTAGGTTATTCGCTCCTATGTACAATCGTGTTGTTGATATTTGGGTTGATGTTGTTCAACAAAGTTCAAAAATCCTTTATGGATACGGTTTAATGGCAAAAGCGCAAGACTCATATTGGACAACGGTAATCAAGCCTCGTGACCGTCGAGTGGGTTTAGGCTTGAAAGAGGTGTGGCAGAAGCGTTATCTCCTTTGGCTGTTTGTGAAGCGTGACATCACGGTTCAGTTCAAACAGACCATTTTCGGTATGGGGTGGTACTTCTTAGCTCCGATCTATTCCACGCTGATGTACATGATAGTGTTCGGTAAGATTGCTGCTATCCCTACTGACGATATTCCTCAACCGGTATTTTATTTGAGTGGTATCTGCTTATGGGAGTATTTCTCCACGTGCTTGACTACGTGTGCCACGACGTTCTCTACGAATGCAGGCTTGTTCGGCAAAGTCTATTTCCCTCGGTTAGTCAGTCCTTTGTCGGTTTGTTTCGGTAAGTTATTCCGTTTTAGTCTGCAATTGAGCACGTTTGTGATTGTGTACATCTATTTCGTGCTGAGAGGGGTACACTTGTGTCCGAACTGGTATTTGCTTTTATTCCCGATTATTATGTTGTGTATGATTGGCATGGCGTTGGGATTGGGTTTGATGGTTTCGAGTATGACTACTAAGTACCGTGATTTGACTGGATTTTTTGGCACTTTTGTGAGTTTGTGGATGTATGCTACACCTATTGTGTATCCGTTGAGTTATGTCACGAATCCGATGTTGCATAAGGTGATGTTGTTGAATCCGATGACGCCTTTGGTTGAGACGTTCAAGTATGGTGCTTTTGGTGCGGGTTCATTTTCGTGGTTGAGTTTGGGTTATTCGATATTGTGTACGCTGGTGCTGATGGTAGTCGGAATCCTGATGTTCAACCGCAAGCAGAAGTTCTTCATCGACACCATTTAATGATGCAAATGATGGAATGATGAAATGATGAATGAAAAAGATAGGATATATCGAGAGAAATTTATGAGGTTTGCTATTCGAATGGTAAATCTCAAAAAGTATTTGAATGAGACACAGCATGAATTCAATATGGCGGATCAAATTCAGCGTTCGGGTACAGCTATAGGAGCTATTCACAGAGAAACTACTTTTGCGGAAAGTAATTTGGATTTTATTCACAAGTTGGCACTTGCACAGAAAGAATGCAATGAAACGCTCTATTGGTTAGAACTGCTTCATGAGACGAAATATTTGTCAGATGAGCAATTCGAAGATTTATATAAGGAAGCAGAGGAAATAATGCGTATGTTGACTGCGAGTATAATGTCAACAAGAAAAAGAATGTCTAAATAGTAAACAAGAAGTCGTATGATAAGAATATACCTCGCATCATTAAGCGCAGCGTCATCATTCGCATCATTCGCGATATAACAAAGTAAACAAGAAGTCGTATGATAAGAATATGCCTCGCATCATTAAGCGTAGCGTCATCATTCGCATCATTCGCATCATTATAATTATGAACGCAATTGAATTTGACCACGTCAGCAAGCAATACCGCTTGGGATTAGTGTCCACCAAGACACTAAGTCACGATATCCGTCGTTTTTGGATAACTAATATCTTGCACCGTGAGGACCCTTATCTTAAGATTGGCGAAACCAACGACCGCGCCAGCAAGGGAAACTCGGAGTATGTCTGGGCACTCCGTGACATCACATTTAATGTTGAGCAGGGCGATGTAGTAGGTATCATTGGTAAGAACGGAGCAGGTAAGAGTACTTTGCTCAAACTTCTCAGTCGTGTTACTGGACCTACTACGGGCACTATTCGTGCTCATGGACGTATCGGCTCTCTGTTGGAGGTGGGTACAGGTTTCCATAGTGAGATGACGGGTCGTGAGAATATCTTCATGAACGGAGCCATCTTGGGTATGACCCGCTCTGAGATTCAGCGCAAGTTGGATGAGATTGTTGATTTCTCCGGCTGCGAACGCTATATTGATACACCGGTTAAGCGTTATTCGTCGGGTATGATGGTGCGTTTGGGATTTGCCGTCGCAGCGCATTTGGACCCAGAGATTCTCGTCGTGGACGAAGTCCTCGCCGTCGGCGATGCCGAGTTCCAGAAGAAAGCCATCG
>JAKSNN010000092.1 GCA_024399755.1 Paludibacteraceae bacterium
GCGATATTTTTCATGTCGTTCCTACCGACGGAAAAGTGAATAATGTGCGTGATAATGACCCGTTTGGCGAAGTAGGAAGTGCTAAATATACGTATAATGGCTGCAAATCGGGTAAGTCGAATTTTAGCGGTTATTCGGGTACTGTATTTGAGCCGATCGACGAGTATAAGGGAGACTTCGCCCGTGGTTATTTCGGTACGATTGTGAAATGGATGCTCAAGAATATGACTACCAAAAATGGAAGTGTGATGTTCACGGGGAATTATACCTCTAATGGCGGTTTTGGTTTGACTTCCTATTCGATAGCGCTCCTTATGAAATGGCATCGGCAAGACCCTGTTTCGCAGAAAGAGATTGACCGTAATGACGCCATTGAGCAGACACAAGGCAATCGTAACCCCTTTATCGACTATCCCTATTTGGCAGAGTACTTTTGGGGTAAAAAGAAAGGTCAGACGTTGGATATGGCGCACATGATGTCGGCATACGATGTGGATTTTGTGCTTGGCAAAAGTGATGGCTGGCGCGAAACGCCCGTTACTGCGATAGACGTCATTTATGCCGAAGAGAAAGAGGATAAGCCTTTGACCGATTTGCAGGGAATGTGCTATTTCTACACCCTGACGGGACAATTTGTCACTACGCTGCAAGCGGAAACAATAGAGTCCGCTAACGGCGAATTGCCAAGCGGACTCTATATCGTTCGTAGCGCCAGCGGTACTACGAAAGTGGCAATAGAGTAGATTACTCCATCAGTTTCTTATAGCGAATGCGTTTCGGTTCGACAGCATCGTCCCCGAGACGCATTTTCTTATTCTGCTCGTAGTCGGAATAACTGCCTTCGAACCAGAAGGTCTTGCTATCTCCTTCGTAGGCAAGGATATGCGTGCAGATACGGTCAAGGAACCAGCGGTCGTGGCTGATAACGACGGCACAACCGGCAAAGTTCTCCAAACCTTCCTCCAATGCGCGCAGGGTATTGACGTCAATATCGTTGGTCGGCTCGTCCAATAATAGCACGTTGGCTTCGGATTTGAGCGTCAAAGCCAGATGCAGGCGATTGCGCTCACCGCCGGAGAGAACTCCGCATTTCTTCTCTTGGTCGCTACCCGTGAAGTTGAAGCGACTGAGCTAAGCGCGGGCATTGATTTCTTTGCCTCCGACACCAATAAACTCTGTGCCGTTAGAGATGGTCTCATATACCGTCTTCTCGGGGTCGATATTCGAATGAACTTGGTCAATATAACCAATTTTGACGGTTTCGCCGACTTCAAACGTACCTTTATCCGCTTTCTCCAAACCCATAATCATACGGAAGAGGGTTGTCTTACCGGCTCCGTTAGGTCCAATCACACCCACAATGCCATTCGGCGGGAGCATGAAGTTCATATCCTCGAACAACACTTTGTCGCCAAAGGCTTTTGCTACTCCTTCGGCATTGATTACTTTGTTGCCAAGACGTGGACCATTGGGAATAAAGATTTCCAACTTCTCTTCGCGCTCTTTTTGCTCCTCGTTAAGCATTCTATCGTAGGCAGCCAAGCGGGCTTTACCCTTTGCTTGACGTGCTTTAGGTGCCATGCGCACCCATTCCAACTCGCGCTCCAAGGTCTTGCGACGCTTGCTGGCTTGTTTCTCTTCCTGCGCCATACGGTTGGTCTTTTGCTCCAGCCAAGAGGAATAATTGCCTTGCCAAGGAATACCTTCGCCTCGGTCAAGTTCCAAAATCCAGCCTGCTACGTGGTCGAGGAAATAACGGTCGTGGGTAATGCAAATCACCGTCCCTGCATATTGCTGCAAGTGCTGCTCCAACCAGTCAATCGACTCTGCGTCAAGGTGGTTGGTAGGCTCGTCCAATAAGAGCACATCGGGCTGCTGCAATAGCAGTCGGCACAAGGCTACACGACGGCGTTCGCCACCGCTGAGATTGCTGACGTTGGCATCTTCATCAGGACAGCGCAGAGCGTCCATAGCGCGCTCCAACTTGGTATCAATGTTCCAAGCATCGGCAGCGTCCAACTTATCTTGCAGTTCGGCTTGGCGTGCAAGCAACTTGTCGAAGTCGGCATCGGGTTCGGCAAAAGCATTGTTGATTTCGTCGTACTCGCGGAGCATATCCATAATAGGTTGTACGCCCTCTTGAACGCACTCCTTGACCGTCTTATTGGGATCGAGTTTAGGGTCCTGTTCCAAGTAGCCTACGGTATAACCCGGTGAGAATACTACTTCGCCTTCGTATTCTTTCTCGACACCGGCGATAATCTTCATCAGCGTAGATTTACCGGCACCATTGAGACCAATGATACCAATTTTTGCACCATAGAAGAAACTCAGGTAGATATTGTTCAGTACTTTCTTTTGTGGGCTGAAACTCTTGCTTACGCCCACCATGGAAAAAATAATCTTCTTGTCGTCAGACATTGTGAATTTTGAATTATGAGTTATGAGTTATGAGTTAGCCGAAGAGTGGAGTAGAGAGATAGCGCTCACCGGAGTCGGGCAAAATGACAACTATATTTTGTCCCTTGTGGCACTTGGCATATTCGATAGCGGCATGTAGGGCTGCGCCGGAAGATATGCCTACCAGCAAGCCTTCTCGCTCTGCTAAAAGGCGTGTTGCAGCAGTGGCTTCATCGTCGGTCACTCCTACAATCTCATCGGTTTGTTTGGGATCGTAGTTATCAGGAACAAAATTTGCTCCAATGCCTTGCAAGCCATGAGGCGCAGCCTGTCCTCCACTGAGAACGCGCGATGATGCCGGTTCGACGGCAATGGTATGAAGCGGGCGACGGTATTCACGCAGATAACGCGCTGTACCGCTGAGCGTACCGCCAGTACCGACACCTGCAACAAGGACATCTACTTTGCCTTCCGTATCACGCCAAATCTCCTCTGCGGTAGTATGATGTGCCGCAGGGTTGGCAGGATTGGAGAATTGCTGCAAGATGATAGAGCCTGTTATCTCCCGATTGAGTTCTTGAGCCTTTCGAATCGAGCCGGTCATGCCTTCTGCGCCAGCGGTAAGTACTACCTCGGCTCCCATCGCACGAAGCACGGATTGACGTTCTTGGCTCATCGTGTCGGGCATGGTCAAGATAGCGCGGTAACCCTTCACACGGGCAACCCACGCAATGCCGATACCCGTATTGCCGCTGGTGGGTTCGATAATAGTTGCGCCGGGCTTGAGTAGTCCTTTCCTCTCTGCGTCTTCAATCATATTGAGGGCTACGCGGTCCTTGCTGCTGCCGCCCGGATTAAAGGCTTCTACTTTGGCTAAAAGGGCAGATTGCAGCCCGAAGGCTTGTTCTATCTTGTGCAATCGCAACAGGGGTGTATTGCCAATCAGTTCTGTAAGAGAATCGTACATCATAATGCCTGAGATTTATTTGCTTGCGCCTGCTTGTAAGATTTGCGAATGAGGAGCCACGTCGTGGGTCAGCCAAACGTTACCGCCAATGACAGAATGGTGTCCGATCGTGATACGTCCAAGTACGGAGGTATTGGAATAGATGGTCACATTGTCCTCAATGATAGGGTGGCGCGGAATGTTCATTATTTGTCCGTTTTGGTCGGCTATAAAGTTCTTTGCTCCCAATGTAACTCCCTGATAGAGAGTAACATGCTCGCCAATGATACAGGTCTCTCCAATGACAACCCCCGTGCCATGGTCAATAGAGAAATACTTGCCGATTTGTGCTCCCGGGTGAATGTCGATTCCCGTGGTAGAGTGCGCCATTTCTGTCAGGATACGTGGAATAATGCGCACGCCCATTTGGTGCAGACAATGTGCCACACGGTAGTGAATCATCGCTTGGATAACAGGATAGCAATAGATAACCTCATCGCGATTATCTACAGCAGGGTCGTTGGCAATCATAGCCTCTACATCGGTCTGCAACATCTGGTCAATCTCGGGAAGTGCCTGCAGAAACGTCTCTGTTTGTTCCGCAGAGATTTGTTGGCAGAGCAGCAAACGCAATTGTTGCTGTTGAGCCTCAATGTAGCACCGGCGAAGCGTTTCGTCGGTAGGGCAACTCTCGAAATACCCGGGAAAGATGATGTGCTTGACAAGAGAGATGATTTGCTGTAAAGCTGAAATATCAGGTAGTTTCATTGCACGGTTACTTTTTCATCATTTATAGTTTTCTGCCTTGTGCATCGTAGGTTTTGCCGTTGCGGCGGATGTAGAGAATGCCGTCACGGATAACCTTTTGACTTTCTACTTGCGACTTTTGGCTATCCATATTCTCCACAGAAGTTGTTATCTTCGTTGTCTTGAATGAACCTGTTTCGGAATAAAGCGTTTTGTCACTATTATCTTTCGCCACAATCGTATAGGTATATTCTGTACCAACCTCTAAACCTGTGATAGTATAGGTCCAACCTGTAGCCGTTGCAGTAGCGTAACGTGAACTATGTTCTCCGCCACGTGCGGGAGCAGCAAAGTTGATAGACATCAGTTGTCCGTTGGCATTGAAGACAAGTGTGCAAATCAGTTCTTCTCCTTTGCGAATCTCAATGGTGTATGTCTCGCCGGCAGCAACAGATGGCCATGAGATTACGACTGAATTATTTGTTGGTTCAGTCTCTGGCTCTGTCACTTCTACTTCTTCAGCAGTAATAGGTAGTATATTCGTGAAATCTTGCCAACCTTCTGCATCTCTATACGCTTCTACACTTTCAGCAGGCACATAGAGAGGAATAGATTTATCCACCTCAAAAAAACAATCATCTCCACAAGTAGGAGGATTGATGGCTTCACTAGTAATTGAGGTCAAACCTCTGCAATCTTTGAAAACCCCATATCCAATCGTGGTGACGGAATTAGGTATCGTAATTGAGGTCAAACCACTGCAGCAACCATAGAAAGCCCAATCTCCAATCGTTGTGACGGAATTGGGGATGGTGACCGAGGTCAAACCACTGCAATAACAGAAAGCAAAACTTCCAATCGTGGTGACGGAAGCAGGAATCGTGATAGAGGTCAATTTGGAGCAATCATAGAAGGCTTCACTTCCAATCGTGGTGACGGAAGCCGGAATTGTAATAGAGGTTATTGAAGAGTTTATAAAAGCACATTCTCCTATGGAAGTGACCGTATAGGTCTCTTCGTCGTAAAGAATAGTGGATGGGATAACCATATCCCCTGCGTAATCTTTTTGGGAACCTATTTGTCCACCACCATTTTTATTTGTTACTTGTGCCGTCTTGTCTGAGGTGTTAAGATTGTAGTAGAGGCCATTAATTTTACAATCAGGATCGGCAAACAAACTGCAGCACACAAGCATCGCTGCCAATAAAAAGAATAGTTTTTTCATAATCGTTCTATTTTATTTGGTTTTCTTATTTCATCCTTCCGCAGTGGGCGTTGTAGAGGATGCCGTTACGGCGGATATAGAGTTGCCCGTTGTGGATC
>JAKSNN010000093.1 GCA_024399755.1 Paludibacteraceae bacterium
TTACGACCGCAAAAGTACAACAAAAAATTGAAATATGCAAATATTTCTGCATTTTGCATAAAAAATCGCCTATCTATTTCGATGTAGATAGACGATTTCTTACTTTTTACAATGCCTTTGCGGGACTTCCACTTGCTGCAAAGAATCACTATCTCGATGTTTCCGTTTCGTCGGATTGTTCTATTGGAAGACGCTTTGCTACAATTTTTCTGAACTCTTTGGGAATAGGTGTTTCAAAGTGAACGGTCTGTTCCGTTACGGGGTGAGTGAACTCCAAGATACGTGCATGCAGACAAAGGCGGTCAAGAGGCGACTCTTCGTTGCCGTGACCATATTTGCGGTCGCCTGTTACGGGGTGCCCCTTTGAGGCAAGGTGTACACGAATCTGATTGGTGCGTCCCGTCTCAAGATTCAGTTCCAATAGCGAATAATACGGGTTGTCGTTGAGCACTTTATAATGCGTCACAGCTTTTTGTCCGCCGTCATCTACGGGCGAGGAATAGACCATTGCATTGCGCTTGTCTTCTGTCAACCATGAGACTATCGTGCCTTGTTTCTCTTCGAAACGTCCGTCTGCCACGGCTACGTAGGTGCGACGTGTCACCAATTGACGCCAGTAGGTACGCATATATTCCTGCAGTTCCTGTGTCTTGGCAAATACCAAGATTCCGCTTGTCTCTCTATCCAGACGATGGACGGTATAGATGCAGGCGCGACTATTTTGCTTGCGCACATAGTTCTTTAGGATGGAGAATACTGTCGTCTCTCTTGAGCCTGCGATGGTGGGAACGGTCAGCAACCCCTCGCGTTTCTCTACCACAATCAGGTACTCGTCTTCGAAGATGATACGTAGTTTAGGATTGATTAGTTCCGTGTTCCCTCTGGAAGCCGATAAGGTGATGGTATCACCTGCTGCGACGGGGGTGTCATGACGAGTCTGGATACTGCCGTTTACACTTACTTGACGATGACTAAGAAGCGACTTCGCACTGGTGCGGCTGCCGCCTATATGTTCCAGAAGGAAAGGCAGAAGCGTAGTCGCTGTTTTGGCGTGAAATATGGTATCGTTCTTTTTCTTTACAAACATAGTCTTAACAGAGTTTTCTCCATGCCAATAGGGCAGAGCCGTTTACGAGCAGGAAGATGATATTTAGTACGATTAGAAATACGTTAGGGATAGGCAAAATAGCATAGAAAACGATGCCTACTGCGGCATAGGTTACCCACCAGATCCACGCATCGGTTTTCTTGTAGATAAGCCAGTAGTTGGCAATAGTGCTGGAGCAAATCAACATCGCACTCATAAGTTTCAAGAGGCAATGGTCGCTCCAGGCGTCCCTGTAGATGACGCAGGTGTTAAGGGCATAGTCGGCTACTACTATCAGCATTGCCGCTATTATTGTCAGCCATAGCGCTTTCGGCTGAAGCCACGCAGGTTGTAGCCCATTGTCCTCTCCTTTTTTCCATACCACGATGGAGCGAATGAGGAACGGAATAAACACACACAAATAAAGCACTACAAGGTCGTATTGCCGATTAAGAACAAACTGTCCCGCCAAGAGGAGCGACATCACGATACCGCCATAGAAACCAAGATAGTTGTTAGGGTTCTTGATGGTCAGTATGTATGCCACACCGATGATACTGGCTGCAAAACCGAGACAAAAAGCCGTATTATTCCATTCCATCAGACGTATTCCGCATAGGTGCTCCGCGAGCAGCAATAATCCTGCTAATCCGGCTGCGCCTATCACGGCATAGCCCATATTCGTGCCGAACTCTTTATATCGTGTGTTCATGGTATTTAATTGAAAAAGGGCAAGCGTTATGCCTGCCCTTTTTTCTTGAATCGCTTATTTCTTGTGGCGATTGCCGTAGCGAGACATAAATTTATCTACGCGACCTGCGGTATCGACAAGTTTGGATTTACCGGTATAGAACGGGTGACTGGTGTTAGAGATTTCCAACTTAATCAGTGGGTAAGTAACGCCGTCAATCTCGATGGTGTCTTTCGTTGCTGCGCATGAGCGGCTGAAGAACTGTGTGCCATCGGACATATCTTTGAAAACTACCACGCGGTAGTTGTCTGGATGAATTCCTTGCTTCATAATAATTTGTAAATTAAAAATTAGTAAATTTGTAAATGTATTACTCAGCAACAACGTTGAGTTTAATTTCTGCTTTTACTTCGCGGTGGAGGCGTGCGTATGCTACGTGCTCACCGAGTTCTTTTACTGCTTCAACGGTGATGACTTTCTTGTCAACAGCCATACCGGCATTCTCAAGAGCCTCTGCAATTTGTGCGGTAGTAACGGTACCGAAGATTTTGCCATCTTCGTTTGCTTTTACTGCGATAGTAATCGTGGTAGCGGCAATCTTCTCAGCCAATGCTTGAGCGTCTGCGAGCAATTTAGCCATTTTGTGGGCTTGTTGCTTCATGTTCTCTTGCAGTTGCTTCATATTGCCCTCATTGGCGATAACGGCATATTTATTAGGAATCAGATAGTTACGTCCGTAACCCTCTTTTACTTTTACCACGTCGTTCTTGTAACCTAAGTTGGCTACGTCTTGAATCAATATAACTTCCATAATCTTTACTTCTTTTAGGGGTTCAACATTATTTCATCATATCGGTAACGTATGGCAGGAGTGCCAAGTGACGTGCTTTCTTAACGGCTTGAGCCACCTTACGTTGGTATTTCAGGCTGGTGCCGGTGATACGACGAGGCAGAATCTTACCTTGTTCGTTGAGGAACTTTTTGAGGAACTCTGGATCCTTGTAGTCAATGTACTTGATACCGCTCTTCAGGAAACGGCAGTACTTTTTTCTTTTCTGCTCAGTTGTTTGTGGAGTCAGATAACGAAATTCTTCAGTTGCTTGTGCCATAATTAAGCCTCCTCTTTTTTAAAGTTGTTACGACGTTTTTCAGCATACTCGAAAGCATACTTGTCAAGACGGGTGGTGAGGAAACGAAGAATTCGTTCGTCACGACGGAACTCTGTCTCGAGCGTTGCGATAACAGCAGGTTCTACATCAAATTGAAGTAAGGCGTAGAATCCCGTTGTTTTGCCTTGGATAGGGTAAGCCAATTTCTTCAAACCCCACTCCTCACGGTTGAGGATGGTACCGCCATTCTCTTGGAGAAGTTTCTCGAATTTGTCAACCGCTTCCTTCATCTGTGGTTCAGATAAAACGGGAGTCAAAACGAAAGCGGCTTCGTAGTGATTTAACATAATGTTTTGTTTGTTTTGTGCACCGACGGAGCGGTGCGGGTTAATAAATTTGGTTTGTTTTTATACAAGCCTTTCCTGCGTAATTGCCGAAAAAGCGCACAAAGGTACTACATTTTTTCCATTCCCGCAAATATTTCTATAGAAAAAGTAGAAAAAACGTATTTTTATACCTGATTGGATAGTATAAAAGGCGTATATACGCAAGAAATATGTAACTTTGCACAACTTTATGCGATAATCTGATATGAAACAATCAACATTGAAAACGTTAGCACTCTCTTTTTTCATCGAGATGGGGTGGGTTGGTGCTTTGGCACAAGTGAATAACACGGAAATGGCAATGCCCGATTTTGGCGACCATTGTACCAGTATTTTAGTCGGCAAAAACGCAACTACAGACGGCAGTGTCATTACGTCGCATACTTGCGACTCTTGGTATCGAACATGGATGCAATGGATTCCTTCTGTCGAATATAAAAACGATACCCTTGTAGAAGTGTATTCCGGAAAAATGCACACCGAATACCCCGGTAGTATGGACGGTGTGAAAGTCAAAGGTAAGGTGGCTCAAAAGGCAGGACGTACTTATCGTGTACTTGATACCGCTTATCCTTGCCTTAATTCCGAGCAATTGGCTATGGGTGAGACCACTTTCTCCGGCAAAGATACTCTCCGCAACAAAGACGGTATGTTTATGATTGAGGAACTGAGCCGTATTGCGTTGCAGCGTTGTACAAAAGCCCGTGAAGCCATCTTGATGATGGGCGAACTGGTGTATGAGTACGGTTATGGCGATGGTGGCGAATGCCTGACTATTGCGGATACCGAGGAGGCATGGATATTCGAAATCTTAGGCGAAGGACCTAATAAGATTGGTGCTGTATGGGCTGCTTGCCGTATCCCCGCAGATGAAGTGTGCGTATCGGCAAACATCAGTCGTATAGGTAGCCTAAGCCCGCTCAAGGAGCCGGTTATGAGGAAAAGTAAGAAGAAGGCAGCCTACGCTCCTCTTCAGTCGGAAAACGTGATGGCTTCGCAAAACGTGTTCTCGGTTGCCCGCGAACTGAAACTGTGGGACGGAGAGGGCGAGTTCTCTTTCTGGCGTGCATACAGCGGGAAGAACTTCTTTGGCAAGATGCAGAACTATGCCAATCGCGAACTATTCATCATGCAGCAACTGGCTCCTTCGCTTGGGCTGAATGCCGATATGGACGAACTGCCTCTGAGCGTTCGCCCCGAAAAGAAAGTGTCGGTGGAAGATGTGAGCCGTTTGCTCGGGTCGTATTTCGAAGGAACGGAACAGGACTTGACCCAACTTCAGCGAATACCTTCTACAAGTCGTAAACTGTTCTCAACCGAGAAATGGGAGTCGAAAGATAGCGTGGTGTCTAACTTTGCTAATCCGTGGATGCGTTTCGATGAGATTAGTACGTATTACGCTATGACGGGCGACGAGCGTTTCCAATGGGTGCGCACCATTGCTGTTCCACAATGTGCTTATTCTACTGTTATTCAAGTACGTGGCGACAAACCGAATGCTATTGGTGGTGTATGTTGGATGTCGTTGGATAACCCGGGTCAGTCACCTCGGTTCCCGATCTTTGCAGGCGGAACGGAGTTGCCTTCTGTGCTGAAGATTTGCGGACAACATCGTTATCGCGAGGACTGCCTCCTTTGGCATTATCGTCAGGCTAATAAACTGGCGGCTGTCCGCTGGGGTATATGCCGTAAGACTCTTGAACCGGCACGCGACTATTTCTTGCACAAAGGGTTGCGCGAGTTGCCTATGGTTGAGGCTGAATATACCAAACTGATGCAAACGTCCGAGAAAGAAGCCACCGAACTCCTCAATGGCTATACGGCAGATTTCGTTGGTGCTACAATGCTTCGTTGGGACGAACTGTATCGCAGTTATTGGCGCAAGTTCTGGGCAGGATTCTAACAACAATACTTCTGCACACTTGATTAGTGCGCATATTGTATGCGCATTCTCAAGCATGTTCTTTATTTTGGATATTTTTTGCCCCAAAGTTTGCCGATGTCGGAAAAAAACAGTACCTTTGCACCCGAAATCGTTATACAACTTTTCCGATGAAGTATTTATCTGAAAATGCGGGACACTTGCCTCACGGCACAGGATAACTATGCTGCTCTGCTTGACCGCCT
>JAKSNN010000094.1 GCA_024399755.1 Paludibacteraceae bacterium
TGCCTAAGGACCATATCATCAACGGCAACAAGCACGATAACTTCTGGGAAATGGGCGATACAGGACCTTGCGGACCCTGTTCGGAGATTCACGTGGATAGCCGTAGCGAAGAGGAAAAGAAACAGATTCCCGGACGCGAGTTGGTCAATAAGGACCACCCGCAGGTGATTGAGATATGGAATCTTGTCTTCATGCAGTACAACCGCAAAGCCGACGGCTCGCTGGAAGGACTGCCGAACAAAGTGATAGACACGGGCATGGGTTTTGAGCGCTTGGTGCGCACGATGCAAGGCAAGCAATCGAACTACGATACCGATGTCTTCCAGCCGATGCTCAATCAGATTGGCGAAATATGTGGTTGCACCTATGGAAAGGACGAAAAGACCGATATCGCTATGCGTGTGATTGCCGATCATATCCGCACTATCTCGTTTGCTATTACCGACGGGCAGTTGCCCGGCAACGAGAAAGCAGGCTATGTGATTCGTCGTATCTTGCGCCGTGCCGTGCGCTATGGTTATACCTTCCTCGGACAACGTGAGGCGTTCCTCTATCGTCTGGTTCCGCAACTGATTGCTGATATGGGTGAGGCTTATCCCGAACTCGTCAAGCAGCAGAACCAGATCACTCCTGTTATCAAAGCAGAGGAGGAGGCTTTCCTGCGTACGCTGGACAAAGGTATCGGTTTGCTAGACAAACTGATGGAAGAGGCACGTAAGCAAGGTAAGACCGAGATTTCGGGTGTAGATGTATTCACGCTGAAGGATACTTACGGTTTTCCCTTGGATTTGACCGAACTTATCCTGCGTGAGAACAATATGACCACCAACGAGGAAGAATATAACAAGGCGTTGGCGCATCAGAAAGAGATGGGACGAAGTGCCAACAAACAAGACCTTGGCGACTGGACTATATTGGTTGACGATGCACAAGGCGCAACGCATAATGAGACGGAGTTCGTAGGGTACGACGAGTTGGAATGCGAGACGCAGATTTTGCGTTACCGTCAGGTGAGCCAAAAGGGCAAAGACTTCTACCAGATCGTACTCAGCAAGACGCCTTTCTATGCTGAGATGGGTGGTGAAGTAGGAGATACAGGAGAGTTAAGAGTGC
Source organism: Paludibacteraceae bacterium (assembly GCA_024399755.1). Classification (GTDB taxonomy): domain Bacteria; phylum Bacteroidota; class Bacteroidia; order Bacteroidales; family Paludibacteraceae; genus Colicola. The sequence continues at coordinate 1,114 of JAKSNN010000094.1, forward strand.
ACGATGCACAATGCACGATACACGATACACAGAGAGTGAGGGTGATAGATACCAAACGTGAGAATGGACTGCCTGTTCATATCGTGGAAGACTTGCCCGCAGAATTTAGAGTTCCTAATGCAAAACTGATAGCATCGGTAGATACAGAACGTCGTCAAGCCATTGCTTGCAACCACTCGGCAACGCATATCCTGCATTACGCTCTGCGTACGGTATTAGGTAAGCACGTGGAGCAAAAAGGTTCGTTGGTGACGCCCGATAGCCTGCGCTTCGACTTCAGCCACTTCCAGAAGGTCAGTCCCGAAGAACTGCGTCAGGTAGAGGCTCTTGCCAATCAACTGGTGCGTGAAGGCTATGGGCTGGAGGAGAGTAGGCATACCCCTATTGCGAAAGCAAAAGAGATGGGGGCAATGGCACTCTTTGGCGAGAAATACGGCGATGATGTACGTGTTATCAAATATGGTCCTTCGATAGAGTTGTGCGGCGGTTGCCACGTGAATAACACCGGTCGAATCGGCAGTATCCGTATTGTGATGGAGACTTCCGTGGCTGCGGGTGTGCGTCGTATCGAGGCGGTAACGGCTAAGGCTGCGGAAGCGGTTTATGCTACCGAGGCAGACCAATTGCAGGCGGCTAAGTTGCTCTTTAACAATACCAAGGACCTGCTCGCTTCGATTCACCGTCTGCAAGAGGAGAATGCCGAACTGAAGAAACAGGTGGAGGAGTTTGAAGCCCGCGAGACGGCTAATAAAGCCAAAGAACTGCTGTCGAAAGTGGAGACTGTCGGCAATCTGCGTCTGCTCCGCCTGACGGGTGAGTATCCTGCTACATTTGCACGTGATATGGTGCCGACGCTCAAGGCGCAATTTGATACGGAGCGTTTTGCCTTGGTGGCTGGAACGGTAGCCGACGGCAAACCTGCTCTGACCGTTTATCTGAGCCAACCTCTAATTGCCGAAGGCAAGTCTGCCGGCAACCTTATCAAGATGGCTGCCAAACTGATTCAGGGTGGTGGCGGCGGTCAACCCGCATTGGCTACTGCCGGAGGACGTGACGCAAGCGGACTGAAGGCTGCCATAGACGCTATCTTGGCGGAATTGAAATAAGGCGTATGCCTCATCTTGAGCAAATTGTTTTTTCATTATGAATTGGCAACCCTTTATTGATCGATTACAATCTAAACTCCTCTCGCGGCGAATCAAAGAGCCGTGGGGGAGCGGGTTGCGCTTTATGATACTCGGCAATATCGGTTCGTTTGTCCAGACGGGGTTCTTCCTGCTGGTCATGCTGGCGCTTGGGCAACCCGAAAAGAATACCGCGCTGTATTTTGTGGCGTTTGTGGCTGGGTTCGTTTTGGAGATGATTCCGAATTATTTTGCCTCGTGCTGCTATACGTTTGGGCAGTCGCCTACGCCAAGGAATGCAGGAGGATTTGTTTTTGCCCGTGCTGTCAATCTGGTGATTCAGTTAGTGGTACTGCCGTTGGTAACGGCATGGCTGAAGGGGCTTAATGTAGGCTTGGTCAGCCTGATAGTTATCTTCCTCGCAGGTATCATCAACTTTCTTATGCAAAGTATATTTTTCAAACCCAATAAGCAAGCCGACGACCTATGAAAATCTATCGCGCTAACATTGTTTGTACGCCTACACCCAAGGCTTTTAAGATGATTCCGCGGGGGTATGTCTGCGTTTCGGACGAAGGTATTATCCGTTGTGTATGTGAGACGTTGCCTCGTGAGTATGAGTCGTTGCCCGTTACCGACTACGGCGACCGTCTGCTGATTCCTGCATTCTACGACTTGCATGTACATGCGCCGCAATACCGCAACATGGGTATGGCGATGGACGAGGAACTGCTGCCGTGGCTTGAGAAATACACCTTCCCCGAAGAGGCTAAGTTTGCCGACAAGGATTATGCCGATAAGATTTATCGCCGTTTCATACACGAGTTATGGATGCAGGGAACGATGCGTAGTGCGGTGTTTGCTACTGCTCATACTCAGGCAACGAAACACTTGATGCACCTCTTTGAGTCGGCTGGGTTGGGTGCTTTTGTGGGGTTGGTAGGTATGGACCGTAACTGTCCCGATAACCTGCGTAATACGGCGGACGAAGTGCGCACTTTCTACGAGCAATGTGCGGAATCGTCTGCGCAGCAGGACAGTCCTTCGTTGGTACGTCCTATCTTAACGCCTCGTTTCATTCCTTCGTGTTCGAAACAGATGATGCAGGCGTATGGCGAGTTGGCACGGGAGTACCGCTTGCCTGTGCAGTCGCACTTGAGCGAGAACCGTTCGGAGATTGCGTGGGTGAAGGAGTTGGAGCCGGAAGCCACCTGCTATGGCGATGCCTATAACCGCTACGGGCTATTCGGGCAGACGCCGACGCTGATGGCGCATTGTTGCTACACGGCGGGTGAGGAACTGGATTTGATGCGTCGTAACGGCGTGTATGTCGTGCATTGTCCGACGTCCAACTGCAATGTAGGGTCGGGTATGGCGCCTATTCGCCGGTTCTTGCGTGAGGGCTTGCCTGTGGCTTTAGGTTCAGATGTGTCGGGCGGGCATTATCTGTCGATGTTGCGTATTATTCAGTACGCTGTGCAAATCAGCAAACTATACTATGCCGACACCTACGGTAAAGAGGCTTTTCTCAGCCTGAGTGAGGCTTTTTGGATGGCTACTAAGTCGGGAGGTTCGTTCTTCGGCAGGGTAGGTAGTTTGGAGGAAGGTTATGAGTTCGACGCCTTGCTGATAGACGATTCGTATCTGAATTTTGACCATTATACGTTAGAGCAGCGCATCGAGCGCTACGTCTATCTGGGTGATGACCGTGATATCCGTGTACGTTTCTGCCGTGGCAGAGAACTGGCGGAACCGGTGATGTGATTCGCCATCAGCCATTCGCCATAATTCTTAATTCTTTTTCTTGATGCTCTTTACAAAGTTGTAGATGAGCGTTACGAGGGCGGTCAAGAATCTCCAGCCCTGTTCGTGGGTTAATTTCGTGTTCTGGTCCATAAAGATGTTCAATTTGTTATTTGTTATTTGTTATTTGTGATTGGTGATTGGTTAGTCTTCCGCATGCTCTGCCTCGTAGGCGGCTTTGATTTTGGCGTACTCTTGAGAGAAGATGTAGCCGTTGAGCGTGGAATAATGATTTCCGACATACGCTGCCCAAGCCGTACGATACGCAGTTTTTTCAGCCTCCGTAAGATTCTTGATAGCCATTCGGGTCGCCTTGAACAAACTAACATCTGTATAACATGTGTATAACATGTGTATAGAAGAGTCTGTGCCCCAAAGGTTGCACGTGTAGGTATTTATAGACGGGTTAATAAACCTGCCTACGTTCATCATCAGTCATCTTCTTTGGCAGAAGTTCTATGACCTACACAAGCATCGTGCATTGTGCATTGTGCATCGTGCACCAAAAAAAACTAGGGCAACCGCATCAAAATTTTGTATTGCTGATAATTTGTAACAGATAATCCGCCGAGAGAGAAGCAAAAAGAGCCGTTTTTAAACGTCGTTTTGTATCACACCCAAATACTCAACGTGTAGCTTTTCACTATTTGTTCTTTATGATTCCTTTACTATTCCTTTATGATTCCTTTATGATTCCTTTATGATATCAAATGGGGTATAAAGAAGGTACAATGTCTTTGTAATAACCCAAAACTCATTTTTCGCTACATAGATATTTAAAATCTCATCATTCAAACAAAATTCTTGAAATTTTGATGCGGTTGCACTAAAAAAAAGCGCTTTTTTCTTGCACATTTGGAAAAAATGTATTATCTTCGCAGCCAACTTTAGAAAAACAACAAAATAACATAAACAATTATGGGACATTTTTTACTATCTATTCTGTTGGCTGTTCCCTATTTAGGAAGCAGCAATTATTGGACTCAACTCAGCGATACAGCTGTGACGAAAACTCCAATTATTAAATCCGAAGTTGCCCAAGGGGGCAATAACTTGTACGCTGTCTGGATGGAAGAAAACGATGCAGACGAGATGCGTGCGATTCGTTTCCGTCGCTCAGGCGATAATGGCTTGACATGGGACGATGCTGTGCTGATAGA
>JAKSNN010000095.1 GCA_024399755.1 Paludibacteraceae bacterium
TTATCCCTGACGCATCTTCATCTTGGGTTCTTTTTTGTTAATTACATAAAGCTTACCTTTGCGGCGCACAATCTTGCAATCCGCATTGCGCTTCTTAATTGATGCTCTTACTTTCATAGCAAAAAAACTTTTTCTATGTATAGATTATTTATATCGGAAACTAATTCTTCCGCGGGTCAAATCATACGGACTCATCTCTACTTTTACGCGGTCACCCGGCAAAATCTTGATGTAATGCATGCGCATCTTACCAGAGATGCTCGCAATGATAACATGACCACTTTCCAATTGGACACGGAACATCGCATTGGATAATGCCTCCGTAATCGTTCCGTCAACTTCTATTGCGTCTTGTTTAGCCATAGTAAAAATTAAATTAATTTGTCTTTCAGTACTTCTTGAATATAATCGAACGTTGACAAGATGTCTGCCTTACCGTTGCGCACGCATACGCTCAATTCATAATGGGCAGCAGGCTTGCGGTCTGCGGTACGAGCAGTCCAACCATCTTCCTCGATAATTACATTGCGACGTCCAAGCGTAATCATCGGCTCAATAGCCAACGTCATACCCGACTTGAGTACAATGCCATTACCACGACGTCCATAATTGCATACCTCCGGGTCTTCATGCATCTCTCTGCCGATACCATGACCGACAAACTCACGAACGACACCATAACCCGCCTTCTCCGCGTGGCTTTGAACAGCAAAACCGATATCACCTAAGCGATGACCGGTAACGGCTTGCTCAATGCCTAAATAAAGGCACTCTTTGGTAGTACGCAATAGACGCATCGTCTCTTCCGATATTTCACCCACAGGGAATGTATATGCCGAATCAGCCTGAAAGCCGTTCAGCGACACGCAACCATCTACAGAAATGATGTCGCCTTCCTTCAGCACCACTTTGTCGGACGGAATGCCGTGCACCACTTGCTCGTTCACCGAAGTGCAGAGCGTAGCGGGGTAGCCTTCGAAACCGAGACATGAGGGGATACCTCCGTGGTCGCAAATGAAGTCATGAGCAATCTTATCGAGTTGGGCAGTAGTCACCCCCGGAGCAATGGCTTTGGCGACTTCGCCATAAGCCATGCCCAAGAGACGATTGCTTTCGCGCATCAGTTCTATTTCCTCATCGGTTTTAAGAAATATCATCTGAATGACAATTTTAATTATTAGTAAGCCATAGCGCCAGAACGCCCTTTGATACGCATACCGCCCTCGAAGAAGCCATCATAGTGACGCATCAAAAGATGACTCTCAATTTGCTGGAGCGTATCAAGGATTACACCTACCATAATCAGCAAGCTGGTTCCGCCGAAGAATTGAGCAAAGCCCATACTTACGCCGAACAAACGAGCAAATGCAGGCAGGATAGCGATAATAGCTAACAAGATTGCACCCGGAAGAGTGATACGATCCATAATCGTGTCGATGTACTCAGCAGTCTTCTTGCCAGGTTTTACACCCGGAATGAAGCCATTATTGAGTTTGAGGTTCTCAGCCATCTGTACTGGGTTGATAATAACCGCAGTATAGAAATACGTGAAAGCCACAATCAGGACAGCAAATACAAGATTGTACCAGAATCCGTTATTATCCATGAAAGCGCGCACAAAAGCGTTGCTACCGTCAGCACGGAAACCTACGATAGCGATAGGAATAAACATAATAGCTTGTGCGAAGATGATAGGCATCACGTTAGCAGCATTCACCTTGAGAGGGATATACTGACGCACACCGCCATATTGCTTATTACCTACGACGCGTTTTGCATATTGAACAGGAATCTTGCGAGTTCCTTGTACCAACATGATTGCGAACGCAAACACGAGGAGCATAATTACTACCTCAAGCAGGAATACAATCAAGCCACCACCAGCATCATTCAAGCGAGAACTAAATTCTTGCACAAGAGCAGCAGGAAAACGAGCAATAATACCTATCAAGATGATGAAAGAAATACCATTTCCAACACCACGGTCGGTAATACGCTCACCCAGCCACATCACGAACATAGAGCCCGCGCAGAGGATGATAGTAGAACTAATTGTGAACCAGTTGAAGCCGATTGCGAGAGGTTGACCAGCCTGTGCCATCTGAACACTCAGGTTAACGAGGTAACTCGGACCTTGGAACAGAAGAATAGCCACAGTAAGATAACGCGTGATTTGGTTCATCTTCTGACGACCCGATTCACCCTCCTTCTGCATCTTCTGGAAGTAAGGCACTGCGATAGTAAGCAGTTGCACTACGATAGAAGCGGAGATGTAAGGCATAATACCCAATGCAAAGATAGAAGCATTGGAGAATGCACCGCCAGAGAACATATCCAAAAGCGCCATCAAGCCGCCTGCAGTCTGATTATGCAGGGCACTCAACGCATCCGGATTGATACCCGGAAGAACGATGAAGGAACCGAAACGATAGATGAGCACGAATAAAAGCGTGGTCAGCAGACGATTACGGAGATCCTCAATCTTCCAGATATTTTGTACTGTTTCAATAAATTTACGCATGTTTTTAGAGTTTTACGACTGCTCCGCCAACTGCTGTGATAGCCTGCTCAGCGGTTTGGCTGAATGCGTTAGCCTCAACAGTCAATTTTGCAGTAAGAGTGCCATTACCTAAGATTTTAACGAGCATCTGCTTGTTGATGAAACCAGCCTCACGCAATTCTGCGAGTCCAATTTTCTCAAGATGTTTAGCATCAGCCAAAGCTTGGAGAGTGGACAAATTGATGGCTTTGTACTCAACACGGTTGATGTTCTTAAATCCAAACTTAGGCAAACGACGTTGCATAGGCATCTGACCACCTTCGAAGCCAATCTTTTTAGAATAGCCAGAACGTGATTGCGCACCTTTACTACCACGGGTAGAGGTTCCTCCAAGACCCGAGCCGGCACCACGACCAACTCGCTTTGCGGTCTTAACAGAACCTGCAGCCGGAGTTAAATTATTTAATTCCATAATGCTTAGTTTTTACAATCAATTAATCAATTACTTTTACCAAGTGTTTTACATTCTCAACCATACCGCGAATTGCCTCGTTGTCTTCATGCTCAACGATAGCATTCATCTTCTTGAGACCAAGAGCCTCCATGGTACGTTTTTGATTCTTCGTGCACTTAATCAGGCTACGAACTTGTTGAATTTTAATCTTTGCCATAATCATTCACGAATTTATCCGTTAAACACTGTTGAGAGACTTACGCCACGGTTTTGAGCCACCATACGTGCGTCACGCATCTCGCCGAGAGCTTGGATAGTAGCCTTAACGAGGTTGTGAGGGTTAGATGAACCTTTTGCTTTGGCAAGCACGTCGGTAACACCAACGGACTCAAGCACGGCACGCATAGCACCACCGGCTTTTACTCCGGTACCATGAGTAGCGGGCTGCAAGTAAACACGTGCACCGCCAAACTTGGTGTATTGCTCGTGAGGAATAGTTCCGTTGAGCACAGGTACTTGAATAAGATTTTTCTTAGCAGCTTCGGTGCCTTTCTGGATAGCGGCAGTAACTTCGCCTGCTTTACCAAGACCCCAGCCTACGATACCAGCCTCATTACCTACGACAACGATGGCTGCAAATGTGAATGTACGTCCACCTTTCGTAACTTTAGTTACGCGGTTGACGGCAACAAGGCGCTCCTTGAGCTCCAAGTCTGTAGTTGTTTTAACTCGATTCATATCAGTCTTCGTTTTTAGAATTTGAGACCTGCCTCGCGAGCAGCATCTGCTAATGATTGAACACGACCATGATAGAGATAGCCATTACGATCGAAAACAACGGTCTCAACACCTGCTTTCTTAGCAGCTTCGGCAACCATCTTTCCGACTTGAGCAGCCTTCTCTGTCTTTGTCATTTTATCTTTGATGCTTAAGGAAGAAGCACTTGCGAGTGTTACACCCTTAACATCGTCAATTACTTGAGCGTAAATTTGGCTGTTACTGCGGAATACAGTCAGACGCGGTTGCTCAGCAGTACCCGAAATTTTGGTTCTAATAGAAGCCTTAATCTTCAGTCTTCTTGCAATTTTCTTAATCATAACTTAATTCCTTTCTAATTATTTACCAGCCGATTTACCAGCCTTACGACGAACGACTTCACCTTCGAAGCGAATACCTTTACCCTTATATGGCTCTGGCATGCGGAACGAACGAATCTTGGCACAAATTTGACCAATCAATTGTTTGTCAGCAGACTCCAGATAAACGAACGGGTTCTGGTTACGCTCTGTTTTAGTTTCTACTTTTACTTCCTTCGGGAGTTGGAGAAGGATTGGGTGGGTATAACCGAGCGAGAAATTAAGGATTTGACCTTGATTCTCCACACGATAACCGACACCAATGAGCTCAAGAGTTTTCTTGTAGCCTTCGTGTACACCAACTACCATATTGTGGATTAAAGCACGATACAGACCGTGTTTAGCACGGCTTTCTTTTTCGTCGTTTGGACGAGTTACGTGGCAAACGCCGTCTTCTACGGAAACAGTGATGATAGGATCAACTGCTTGTGTGAGTTCACCTTTAGGACCTTTAACAGTCACTACATTATCCTGATTAACCGTTATGGTTACGCCTGCAGGAATAGCGATAGGTAATTTACCAATTCTTGACATAATTGCTCCTCCTTACATTAATAAACATAACAAATAACCTCACCACCAAGTTTTTGTCCAGCAGCCTCTTTATTGGTCATCACACCTTTCGAAGTAGAAAGGATAGCGATACCGAGACCGTTCAATACGCGAGGCATCTCACGATAACCTACGTAGCGACGGAGACCTGGGGTAGATACACGTTGTAAACTCTTGATGGAGTTAACCTTGTTAACCGGATCATACTTCAAAGCAATTTTGATAGTGCCTTGAGGTCCATCTTCCACGAATTTGTAGGAGAGGATATAGCCTTTCTCAAACAAGATTCGGGTGATCTCTTTCTTCAGATTCGAAGCAGGAACTTCCACAACGCGGTGTCCAGCTTTGATTGCATTTCTGAGACGAGTCAGATAATCTGCGATTGGATCTGTCATAATTGTT
>JAKSNN010000096.1 GCA_024399755.1 Paludibacteraceae bacterium
TCGCGCCTCATCTATCCTCCCTTTCGCGATAAAATCGCTCGCCCAATAATTAAAATCCCCTCTCCGCTTGCACATTCGGAAAATTTGTTGTACCTTTGCACGAAATTAGAGATAATAGCGTCAGATGAGTGAAAAGATAAGCGGCAAATGATTCGTACAAAAGCCTTACATATTCTTATTTTGAGCATCACGGGTGCTGCCATGATGAGCATTATGGGTGTTGCTTTGACAGGTTGCGGACCGAAGCAACCTACCGTGGCGGAACGCCGTGCCGAAAAGCATGTGCGTGATAGCCTCGATCTAATGGCGCAGGAGAAGTCCATCGCCTATTACGACTCGCTCCTGCAAGCGGTTTCACCTACGATTGACCCGCTACTGAAACGTTTTCTCTATGAGAAGAACGAGCAATACGAGGACCATGGGCATTACGTTCATCGCCTACTCAAAACCGACTCCAACACCCGCAGGAATTTCCTGCAAGCATACGTGCAAGACGACAGCAAGATGTTGATTACGAGTTATTATTTTGGCGAAACGTCCCTTTGTCAGTCGCGAATCACGCTCACAGCGGACAGCCTAACCACGTCTTTTACGGGCGATACGCATTATTTTGAGGCGGAAGGCTTTCACGAGACGCTTACGCTCAGCAACGATGATGCCGTACAACTGCTCAAGTTTGTTGATATGAATCATGATAAGCGTATCAAAGTGACTTTGGAAGGCAAGTCGAAATACAAGTATTTCCTTAGCGAGAACGATAAGACGGCGCTTATGGAGACCTATCAGTTAGGCGTTATCATGCAAGATATACATCAACTCGAAGTGCAAATCAAGCAAACCTCTTTGCAAATCAGCAAGTACCAACGCCGATTAGGCAAGTATAATACCAAAAATACTCAAAACTAAACGTAAACTAATACACTTACACCTATGTCAGAAACCAAATACGAAAGCAAAATACAGTCGATTCCCGCCTCCGCAGCACAAGTATATTCCGTTCTGAGCAACCTAAAGAATCTCGACCGCGTGAAAGACCTTATCCCGCAAGACAAAGTACAGGAATTGGAGATAGAGGAAGATGCCGTCCGCATGAAAGTAGATGGATTAGGGCAGAAGATATGTATCCGTATCGTAGATAAAATAGAGAACGACACCATTAAGTTTGGCGCAGAGAATATCCCCATGCAGATGAACTTCTGGATTCAACTCAAGGAAGTAACGCCACAAGATACACGCGTCAAACTTACCCTGAAAGCCGATATACCGATGATGTTCAAAATGATGCTGAACAAGAAGATTCAGCAAGGCATAGACGATGCAGCCGTAATGCTCACACAATTCCCGTTCCCGCAATGGGCAAACGCATAAATATTAACCCATAAACTTATTAACCATCAAACATCTTTACCCCTTATGAAAAGACCTCACATTCATAGAGAAGGCCGAAACATTATTATCGGACTGGTTTTGCTGCTTTTTGCAGTTAACTTGCCCATTTATCTCTATTTTCCCCATTGGACTTTTGCGATAACGCTTATTATAGCCGCCTTATTGCTTGTCTTTGTCACGTATTTCTTCCGCAATCCTGTGCGTGTATTAGAGGTAGATGACCCTAAATTCCTTATCGCTCCGGCAGACGGACGAGTAGTAGTAATCGAACCCACGATGGAAAACGAGTATTTCCACGAGGAGCGCTTGCAGGTGAGTATCTTCATGTCGCCCTTTAACGTGCATGCCAACTGGTATCCTGTAGAAGGGAATATCCTTGTTTCCGAGCATCAGAAAGGTCGCCATAAAGGCGCGTGGCTTCCAAAGTCCTCTACTGAGAACGAGCGTTCTTTGGTCGTGATTGAGACGCCTAATCAAGTACAACTGGCTGTGCGCCAGATTGCAGGTGCTATGGCACGACGCATCGTGACGTATGCCAAACCCGGAAATCACGCACAACGCAATACCCACATGGGATTCATCAAGTTCGGCTCGCGCGTAGATATGTATTTGCCGTTGGATACCGAAATGTTTGTAGATGTAGGAGATAGCGTCCGCGGAAACGAAACGATTATCGGACGGCTCAACAAGTAATAACCCTGAAAAAACAATACTACTATGGATAAGTTTGAAGAACTATTTGCGCAGTATAACTGCCAATGGAATGACGAAGACGTAAAGGCAAAGGTAGCCCAACTTCTCGCAGACCATTTTAACGAGAATAACCATGCAGAAGTGTGGAAACAATGTCTCCACCAGATAGACCTTACCACCCTGAACGGCGAAGATACTACCGCCAAAGTAGAAGGAATGGCACGCAAGGTAAACGACTTTAAGAAGCACTTCCCGAATATCCCGAATGTAGCAGCCATGTGCGTTTATCCTGCTTTGGTAGAGACGGCGCACAATACGCTTACCGAACCGATTGGTATAGCGGCTGTAGCAGCAGGGTTCCCTGCTTCGCAAACGTTTATTGAAGTGAAAGTAGCCGAGGCTGCTATGGCTGTACAGGCAGGCGCTACGGAAATTGATATCGTTATCTCTGTGGGCAAGTTCCTTGAAGGAAGATACCAAGAGGTATTTGACGAGATAGCCGAAATCAAAGCCGCGATCCGTACGGCACACCTGAAAGTGATTCTTGAGACAGGCGCACTCAAAACAGCCGAGAACATCTATAAAGCCTCTATTCTTGCCATGGCTGCCGGAGCAGACTTTATCAAGACCTCGACCGGTAAGATTGCCGTGAATGCCACACCCGAAGCCTCCTTCGTGATGTGTAACGCCATTCGCGATTGGAAAGAGAAAACAGGTAGCAAGGTTTGCTTCAAACCGGCTGGAGGAGTCAGCACAACCGAAGAGGCTGTACAGCACTATACCATCGTGAAAGAAGTGCTTGGCAAAGAGTGGCTTAATAACGAGAGTTTCCGCTTTGGCGCGAGCCGTTTGGCAAATAACCTGCTCACATCTATCGTAGGAAGCGAGACTAAATATTTCTAAACATAAACGTCTCTTCGCGAGACACAAGATAATGAATAAAGTACTATCCAAACGTTTCTTTTCGGACAATGTAGCCGAATTGGTAATTGAAGCACCTGAGATTGCCCGCAGTCGTCGTGCAGGGCATTTTGTGATTGTGCGTGTAGATGAACATTCCGAACGTATGCCGCTTACTATATCCAATGCCGATACGGAAAAAGGCACTATCACATTAGTGGTACAACGTATTGGTGTTTCGTCGTCCAAACTATGCGCTCTGAATGTAGGTGACGAATTAGCAGACTTAGTAGGACCTCTCGGAAAAGCCACGCATATCACGAACTTCGGTACCGTAGTATGCGCTTGTGGTGGCGTAGGTGCTGCACCTATGTTGCCAATAGCAGAAGCCTTAAAGAAAGCAGGTAATCGTGTAATTACCGTTTTGGCAGCCCGTACCGCAGAACTCATCATCTTGCGTGAAGAACTTGCCAAGTGGTCGGACGAAGTAATCGTAATGACCGATGACGGTTCGATGGGCGAGAAAGGTCTCGTTACCGCAGGTATAGAGAAGATTATTGCCCGTGAGAAAGTAGATAAGTGCATTACCATCGGTCCAGCCATCATGATGAAGTTTGTGGCATTAACCACAAAGAAATACGATATTCCTACCGACGCCAGCCTGAACACCATCATGGTAGATGGTACGGGTATGTGTGGCGCTTGTCGTGTTACGGTAGGCGGTAAGACAAAGTTTGTCTGCGTAGATGGTCCCGAATTCGATGCTCATCAGGTAGATTTCGACGAGATGCTCTCACGTCTGCGTTCTTACAAACCCGAAGAAGCCGCAGCCTACGAGCAATATATGCAATATACCCGTCCGATGACGGCAAAGGAACGTGCCGAACTGCCTCGCGTCAAGATGAACGAGGTTCCTGCCAACGTGCGTACACACTCGCTTCGTATGGAAGTGAACCAAGGTCTGACGCTCACGCAGGCTCTTACCGAAGCCAAACGTTGCCTCAACTGTAAGAACGCAGGTTGTGTACAAGGTTGCCCTGTAGGTATAGATATTCCTGCTTTCATTCATCAGTTAAGCGAAGGCGACATTCTCGGGGCTGCCGATATCATCAAGCAAAGTTCGTCTCTGCCATCTGTTTGCGGTCGTGTTTGCCCGCAAGAGAAACAATGTGAGGCACAATGTATCCACCATAAGATGCAGCACGAACCTGTGGCTATCGGTTATTTGGAACGTTTTGTAGCCGACTATGCAGCCCAAGCAGCACCCGCACCCAAGACGGAAATCAAACGTAACCATCGCAAGATTGCCGTAGTAGGTTCCGGTCCGTCGTCTCTCTCCTTTGCAGGCGATATGGCTAAGTTGGGTTATTCGGTTTGCGTCTTTGAGGCGCTTCATGAGATTGGCGGCGTGCTGAAATACGGTATTCCTGAGTTCCGTCTGCCTAATCGCATAGTAGATATAGAGATTGATAACCTCCGCCGGTTAGGCGTAGAGTTCCGCAAAGATACTATTATCGGAAAGACGATTGCCGTAGAGGACTTGCGCAAGCAAGGCTTTGAAGGTATCTTCGTCGGTTCGGGTGCCGGTCTGCCACGTTTCATGGGTATCCCCGGCGAGAACCTCAACGGCGTAATGTCGTGCAATGAGTATCTGACCCGCGTCAACCTGATGGACGCCAGCAATATGGCTACCGATACGCCACTCTTATACGGCAAGAATGTGGCTGTCATAGGCGGCGGCAACACGGCTATGGACGCTGTCCGTACTGCCAAACGTTTAGGAGCAGAACG
>JAKSNN010000097.1 GCA_024399755.1 Paludibacteraceae bacterium
TGGTTGCCTTCTATCTTCAGTTGGCAGACATCAGCCATCAGTACTCAGTTGGCAGTCAATAGTCTTCATTTGGTTGCCTTCAGTCTTCAGTTGGCAGACATCAGTTTTCAGTTATCAGTCAATGGAATCTCGAACCAATCAACGGAGCACTAACGGAGCACTAACGGAGCATTAACGGAGCACTCCGATACTTGACAGACACTTTACTGATACTTTACTGATACTTTTTCGCATCATTAGCCGCTTGCGGCGGCATCATTTGCATCATTTTTTGCAAAAAAGTGAAAAAAATCTCTCATAATTCTTAGCCACATGGGCACGATTATTTCAAAATTCATAATTCAAAATTAAATAAAATTTGCATATTCCAAATTTTCTTTGTACCTTTGCAGGTTGAAACGAAATGGAAGACTATGAGCATAACTAAATCGCCACTACAAGTGGCACGGCAATCCTACCAACCGAAAATTCCGGTAGCACTGATGGGCAACGTGCACATCGCTGAAGGGGAAGCCACACAATCTGTTGCTAACCAAGAAGATATCAAGAAACTTTTTCCTAACACCTACGGCATGCCGGTCCTCACTATCGAGGCTGCTACAGGCGAACTCGCCCGCGTAGAAACGTTCAACATCGGTATTATTTTATCCGGCGGTCAAGCCCCTGGCGGACACAACGTCATCAGCGGTTTATACGACGGACTGAAGAAACTGAACCCCGAAAACAAACTCTACGGATTCCTCGGTGGTCCTATCGGACTCGTAGAGCATAAATATGCACTTCTCACCAGCGACACTATCGACGAATACCGCAATACCGGCGGTTTCGACATCATCGGTTCGGGACGTGAGAAACTGGAGAAACCTGAGCAATTCGAGAAAGGAATCGAAATTTGCAAACAATTGGGTATTAAGGCACTTATCATCGTTGGCGGTGACGATTCCAACACCAATGCTTGCGTACTTGCCGAGTATTTCCTGCAGAACAAAGTGGGCATTCAGGTTATCGGTTGCCCGAAGACCATTGACGGTGACCTCAAGAACGACCAGATTGAGACGTCATTCGGCTTCGATACCGCCTGCAAAGTATATAGCGAACTGATTGGTAATATCCAGCGTGATGCCAACTCTGCCAAGAAATACTGGCACTTCATTCGTCTCATGGGACGTAGTGCCAGCCATATCGCCCTCGAATGTGCTCTGCAGAGCCAGCCGAACATCTGCCTTATCTCCGAGGAGATTGAGGCTAAGAATATGACCCTCAACGACATCGTTGACCGTATCACGAAAGTGATTGTGGCACGTGCCAATGTGGGACTCAACTTCGGTACGGTCCTCATTCCTGAGGGGCTTATCGAGTTTATCCCCGCTATGCGACGTCTGATTGAAGAACTGAACGATATATTGGCTGATAATGAGGAGTTTAACACCCTCGAAGGCGACGACAACAAGCGCGAGTACCTCAAACTCAAACTCACACCTGAGAGCAGCGACCTCTATCGCTCGTTACCTCGCAGTATCGCCCGCCAACTCACGCTCGACCGCGACCCCCACGGAAACGTAATGGTCAGCCTCATCGAGACCGAGAAACTGCTTATCGAGATGGTCAGCAAGAAGTTGGCACAACTCAAAGCATCGGGTCAATACGTGGGCAAGTTCTCCACCTTAAGCCACTTCTTCGGCTACGAAGGACGTTGCGCCCTGCCATCTAACTTCGATGCCGACTACTGCTATTCGTTAGGACTGACCGCCACACGCCTTATCGCTGCCGGCAAGACGGGTTATATGGCTGTTGTCCGTCATCTCACACGTCCCGCTTCCGAGTGGGTTGCAGGTGGTGTACCTATCACGATGATGATGAATATGGAGCACCGTAACGGCAAGATGAAACCCGTTATCCAAAAGGCTTTGGTTGACCTTAATGGCGCACCTTTCCGTCATCTTGAGGAACACCGTGCCGAATGGGCTGAAGCCGCTACATGCTATATCTACCCGGGACCTATCCAGTATTATGGTCCGTCGGAGGTCTGCAACCAGCCTACCAAAACGCTTCAACTGGAGCACGGATGTTAATCCCCAATCTCTTATTAGGTATCGCAGGCGGAATCGAGTATCTCCGTCTGCGATTCTATTCTCGCCGCCCGCGTACTACGCAAGCCCGCACTCTGCGCGCCATCTTGCGTTATGCCCAAGCAAGCGAGTTCGGACGCGAACACCACTTCAGCGATATACTGCAAGCCAAAGACGACGAGACGCTTTTCCGCCTGTACCGGCACTACCTGTCACCTGCCGAATACGAGGACTTTCGTCCGTACGTCAATCGCATGAAAGAGGGCAAGAGAGACGTGCTTTTTCGCGGTAGCCCCCTACTCTACGCCACGACCAGTGGCGCTACCGGCGAACCGAAATGGATACCTATCTCGCAAAAGTACCTCAGCGACATCTATGGCAAGATGAATAAGTGCTGGCTGTTCAATTTCCTTCACCTTCGCCGCCGTGTCTATTCGGGCAGTATCGTTTCCGTCGTAGGCAAACAGATTGAAGGCTACACGCCCGATGGCACCATCTACGGCTCCGTCAGCGGTTTTACGCAAGCCCGCTGTCCCCGCTTCGTAAAGCGCCTCTATGCCTCGCCTGCGGAAGTCTTTGCTATCGACGACTATACCGCCCGCAACTATGCTATCATGCGCATGGGCATAGAACGCAACGTGACGCTGGTAGTCACAGCCAACCCCAGTACGATGGTGGAGATTCAGCATACCGTAGATACATGGTACGACGAGTTTATTAACGATATCGAGCACGGCACGATGAGCGAGAAAGTGGCTATTCCCGACTACATTCGCACAGCCATACAACCCTACCTTAAACCTAATCCCAAACGTGCCAACGAGTTACGCCAACTGAAAGCACGATACGGACAAGTGCTGCCAAAACATTACTGGCGCAACTTGCAGGTACTAACTACATGGAAATGCGGCAACACGCAGGTGTATCTCAAGCATTTGGAAGGCGCATTTCCGGAGAATATGCTTTGGCAGGAGTTTGCCTATTTCGCTTCGGAATGTCGGGCAGGACTGGTGTTGGACGACTCCAACGAGACGTGTCTCTTCCCGCACTTCCATTTCTATGAGTTCAAGCGGGCTGACGAGCAGAACGACCCCGACGCACGTTTCTACCTGCTGGACGAACTGGTTGCCGGCGAACGGTATTGCCCGTACGTGACTACTTTCTCAGGGCTTTATCGCTACAACATGAATGATATCGTGGAAGTTTCCGCTCCGCTCTTTGGTTCTACGCCCCGTCTGCACATGGTGCAGAAATGCAATGGGATTGTCACAATCACGGGTGAAAAACTTTACGAGGGACAGTTTATAGAGGCAGTTCGGCAAACGGAACAGGCGATGCACATGCCCCTGAATGGTTTTATCGGGTTTGCGAACTTAGAGGAAAGCCGTTACGATTGGTATTTTGAGTTCGCTACTGTCCTATCGCAAGAGGATACCGACCGCTTTGGCGAAGAGGTGGATAAGCGTCTCAAAACGCTGAATATCGAGTATGCAGCCAAGCGCGATTCGTTCAGGCTGAAGGCACAACAATGCTATCGTTTGCAACCGAATGCGCTAAACCGCTGGAAGGAAGCAATTGTAAACACGACGCGCCAAGACGCCAGCCGTTTCAAGCCGAATATCCTCTCTCAAAACGAGCAACAGCACACTATAATACAACAATTTGTGCAATAAAAGCAATTTTTTTGCAAATAAGTTTGCACATGTCAAATTTTAGCAGTACCTTTGCAGTCGCTTTTGAAAAAAAGCATGTTTTAACCCAAAAAATTAAAACTTGCTTTTGATTTTTTGAAAGGAAGAAGTGCGAGCCGCCTCAAATCGCAAGGCGATTTCACTTAGGCGAGCCACTTCTGACGTGCCTAATGGTGTAATGGTAGCACTACAGATTCTGGTTCTGTCTGTCTGGGTTCG
>JAKSNN010000098.1 GCA_024399755.1 Paludibacteraceae bacterium
GGGTTAATTAAAATTTCGATAGTTGATATATCCATTTTCTGCGATAGGCAATTCCTAATCCGTCCACAAAATTACAATATTTTTTGTAATTTTGCAAGTATTGAGGTAAAAATATGCGTAATTTGTCCATATTTTTATATATTCTTGTTTTTGTATTTTTGTTTTCTTGCCGTTTTTGTAGAAAAAACTTATTAAATTTGCAAGTTTGGAAAAATAGTTGTACCTTTGCAGCGCATATTATTTAACCTAATAAGCACTATGACAATCACATTTCAAATCAACTATTTGGCAGAGTATGGACAGAACCTCTGCATCATCGAAGCACAAGAGTCCCTTCTCGGTTGGAATGAGCAAAATCCGCTTTATCTCAATTGTCAAGGACAGGATTTCTGGACTAAAACACAAGAAGTAAGTGACTTTACCGGCGAATTGCTGTATCGCTACGCCATTCGTTTGCAAGACGGCAGTTACATATACGAGGAAGGTGAGCCGCGCAAGATTACGTTGCAAAGTGCCGACAAGAGGCTGGTTGTGCGCGACTTCTGGAAGGTGAGAGACTATGAACAATGTTTCCGAACGACGGCTTTCCTGCAATCGCTCTTCCGCAGAAAAGAGGCGAAGAAAGCAGGCAGACAGGCGAAATCGAATATCCGCTTTACGATTGATTTGCCGCAGGTATTGCCTTCGCAGGGCGTTGCCGTGATGGGTAATATCGAGGAATTGGGCAATTGGGACGCAGATAAAAAATTGGTGATGAACGATGCTGATTTCCCCGTTTGGAAAGCCGGAATACAAGTGAAGAAAGACCAGATAATCGAGTACAAATACTGCATTTACGACCTCGAAACAGGCAAGATTGTTGACCTCGAATGGGGCGAGAATCGTCAGATTTGGGGTATGCAGAAAGGAATGACCATTTTGCAGAATGACCGTAGTTTCCGCCGTACCCAACCTCGTTTCAAAGGTGCGGGGGTGGCTGTGCCGGTATTCTCGTTGCGCACGGAGGACGGCATGGGCATAGGCGAGTTCCAAGACCTGAAGAAACTTGCCGAGTGGGCTGCGCTGACAGGGCAAAAGATGATTCAGACCCTGCCTATCAACGACACCACTCTCACACACACGAATACCGATTCGTATCCGTATAATGCCGTGAGCGTCTTTGCGCTTCACCCTATCTACATCAATATCCCTAAAATGGGCAAACTGACGGCTGCTCTGCAGAAGCGTTACGATAAGGCGAAGGCGGAGTTCAACAAGAAGGATTTTGCCGATTATCAGGCTGTTTATGATGAGAAGACTGTCTTCTTCAAGGCTCTTTTCGAAGCCGATGCAAAGCGTCTTTTTGCTTCAGCCGAATATAAGACTTTCTATAGCAAGAATAGCGATTGGCTCGACCCGTATGCCAAGTTTATGTCGAAGCGCGACAAGGAGCCGGTGGAGTATTACCGTTTCCTGCAGTTCCATGCCGACAAGCAGTTGACTGACGCGATTGCTTATACTCATTCGTTAGGTGTGGCTGTGAAGGGTGATATCCCTATCGGAATCTCGCCGGACTCGGTAGATGCGGCAGTATCGCCCGAACTCTTTAATCTCGATGCCTCAGCCGGAGCACCGCCCGATGACTTCTCTATCAGCGGTCAGAACTGGGGTTTCCCGACGTATAACTGGGACG
Organism: Paludibacteraceae bacterium; assembly: GCA_024399755.1. Classification (GTDB taxonomy): domain Bacteria; phylum Bacteroidota; class Bacteroidia; order Bacteroidales; family Paludibacteraceae; genus Colicola. The sequence continues at coordinate 1,673 of JAKSNN010000098.1, forward strand.
TGATGGCTAAGGACAATTATGCTTGGTGGCGTCGTCGGTTCCAAAAGATGCAAGACTATTTTGATGCGTATCGTATCGACCATATCCTTGGTTTCTTCCGTATTTGGCAAATGCGCAAGACGGACGTGTGGGGATTATGCGGTCACTTCTCGCCAGCGTTGCCTTATTCGTTGGACGACTTACATCGTTTGGGCGTGAAGTTGGACGAAGACCGTATGACCAAGCCGTATATCCGCGGTAATTTCTTGGGTGAGGTGTTTGGCTACGATACCGAATATGCGAAAAAGACGTTCCTCAATACGCGCGACGGCTATGTCTATTGGTTCAAGCCTGCATTTGACACCCAACGCAAGGTAGAGGATTACTTCAACGCCCTGAAATCGGGCAAGAAGAAATGCACGCTAAGCGAAGCGCAGATGAACAACCTGAAAGAGGGACTCCTGTATCTGCATTGTGAGGTACTTTTTGTGCGCGACCAGAAACGTCCGGAACTATTACACCCGCGTATCTCTATCTACCAGTCGCACTCGTTCAACGAACTTTACGACGACCAAAAGCAGGTATTGACAGACATCTATAACGACTATTTCTTCCGCCGTCATACATCTTTCTGGCGTGAATCGGCTATGCGCAAACTGCCAACGCTGATTGGCGCAACGAAGATGCTGGTGTGTGGTGAAGACTTGGGTATGGTGCCTGCTTGTGTGCCGGAGGTGATGGATACTTTGAAGATTCTGTCGCTGGAGATTCAGCGTATGCCGAAGAACCCGAATATCGACTTTGCGCATCCGGCTAATGCGCCTTATCTGAGCGTATGCACCACAGGAACGCACGACACCAATCCGCTGCGTGCATGGTGGGAGGAGAATCGTGATATGACGCAACGATTCTACAACGAGCAGATGGGTTGGTGGGGTGAAGCACCACAACAAATGACGCCTGAGATAGCGGGATTTATCATCAACCAGCACATGTATAGTCCTGCTATGTGGGTGATTCTGCCTTTGCAAGACTGGTTTGCTATTGATGGAGAAATCCGCTTGCAAGACGCACAGGGTGAGCGTATCAACGTGCCTGCTAATCCGCGTCATTTCTGGAAGTACCGCATGCACTTGACCATCGAGGAACTGCTGACGAAGGACGCCTTCAACGAGAAAGTGCGCAGTCTCACACGTGTGCGTTAAGGCGTCTCCTCGCAAAGACAAATAGGACATGAACGAACAGAACGAGATAGTGCTTTATCAACCCAACGAACTGACTAAATTAGAGGTTCGTGTGGTAAATGAAACTGTATGGTTAAGCCAGCAACAGATGGCGATATTATTTGGAGTGAAAGAAAACAATATCACATATCACATTAAAGAGATTTACAAGTCAAACGAATTACCAATTGAAGCAACTGCTCAAAAAATTAGAGTAGTTCGTTTAGAGGGCAATCGACAAGTGGAAAGAAGTATTGATTTCTATAATTTGGACATGATTATTTCTGTTGGATATCGCGTCAATAGCCTTAATGCCACTATGTTTCGTCGTTGGGCAACTTCTGTCCTCAAAGATTATATGCTCCGTGGATATGCCATTAATCAGCGACTGATGGCGATGGAAGAACGCATAGACCATCGTTTGACGCAACACGAACACATCTTGGCAGAACATCAAGACAAGATAGACTTTTTTGTTCGCACATCGTTGCCTCCTATAGAGGGCGTGTTCTATAATGGGCAGATATTTGAAGCGTATGCTTTTGTGGCAGACTTCATCAAGGGAGCAAAGAAAAGTATTGTGTTGATAGATAATTATGTGGACGAGAGTGTTTTGACGCTGTTGGATAAGAGAAGCAAAGATGTGACTGCCACTATTTATACGCAGAAGATAGATAAGCAACTCCGTTTGGATATAGACAAGCATAATGCCCAATATCGCCCAATTGATGTGCAAGTTTGCAAGACTGTGCATGACCGATTTCTGATTATTGACGAAACTGTTTATCACATAGGTGCATCCATTAAGGATTTGGGCAAGAAACTCTTTGCCTTCTCCAAGATGGAAATGCCTGCCAAAGAGATATTGAAACAAATAAAATAATATAAGGAAAAAGAAAAGTAACCACTCCCGCAGGGCATGACTCTGCAAAGACATAGTAAAATATGCACTAATCTCCGCATAGGTGGTTAGT
>JAKSNN010000099.1 GCA_024399755.1 Paludibacteraceae bacterium
TCGTTCCTCTACGAAGACACCCCCGACCAAGCCAAAGCCACCATCGACGTCAAGCACGATATGGAGAGCCCTATGCCCATGGATCGTCTCATCTGTGGCGATGTCGGGTTTGGCAAGACGGAGATAGCCATGCGTGCAGCCTTCAAAGCCGCTACCGACGGCAAGCAAGTGGCAGTATTAGTGCCTACCACCGTACTGGCTTTGCAGCACTACAACACCTTCCGCGAGCGCATGCAGAATTTCCCTGTCACGATTGAATATCTTTCCCGTGGCAAGTCCGCCAAAGAGGTAAAGGACATTCTCGACCGCCTCAAAGCAGGCAAGATAGACATCTTAATCGGTACGCATAAATTAGTGGGCAAGCAAGTGGTCTGGCACGACCTCGGACTACTGATTATAGACGAGGAGCAGAAGTTTGGCGTAGCCGTGAAAGACAAACTCAAGAGCCTGCGGACCAATATCGACGTGCTGACACTGACCGCAACCCCTATCCCTCGCACGCTGCAATTCTCTCTCTTGGGCGCACGCGACCTGAGCGTAATGACTACCGCCCCGCAAAACCGTTACCCCGTACAGACCGAAGTCATCACCCTTGACGACGAGGACTTGATTCGCGAAGCCATTCGCCTCGAGATGCAACGCAACGGACAAGTATTTGTGGTGAACAATCGCATTGAAATGCTGCCGCGTATAGAAAATAAGATTCGCCAACTCTGCCCCGATGCCCGTATCGCCGTAGCCCACGGGCAGATGCCTACCGAGCAGATGGAAGAGACGCTGGAAGCCTTTATCAACTACGATTACGATGTGCTTATCTCCACCACGATTATCGAATCGGGCGTGGATATACCAAACGTGAACACGATTATCATCTATTCGGCACAGCACTACGGACTGAGCGACCTGCACCAACTGCGTGGACGTGTCGGCAGAAGCAACCGCAAAGCCTTCTGCTATCTGGTAGCGCCCGATAAGGAACTGCTTACCGAGGAAGCGAGACGCCGACTGGACGCAATCAGCATCTTTGCCGATTTAGGCGCAGGTTTTCACCTTGCTATGCAGGACCTCGACATTCGCGGAGCAGGCAATCTGTTAGGCGCAGAGCAGTCCGGCTTCATTGCTGACCTCGGTTACGAAACCTACCAACGTATTCTGAACGAAGCCATGGAGGAACTGAAAGACGAAATGCACCTGCAAGAAAATGCGGCGGAATCCTCTCTCCTTCCGCAAAAGACACAATGGTGGTGCGCAGACAGTCAGTTGGAAAGCGACCTTAAACTATCCTTCCCCAGCGATTATGTGGAAAACATATCCGAGCGTATCACCCTCTATCGCGAACTGGATAGCCTGAATAACGAAGACGCTCTTGCCGCTTACCGCAAACGGCTCATCGACCGCTTTGGCAACCCGCCCGAAGAAGCAGAGGAACTACTGAACGTCGTGCGCCTTCGCTGGCTCTGCTGCGAGTTAGGCATCGAGAAAGTGTTTCTCAAGCAAGAGCGCATGGTACTCTATTTCACAACGAAAAGCGAGCGTTATTGGCAATCGGACATCTTCGACCGCTTTATTCAATACGTCTGCTCACGCGCTGACCGTTGCCAAGTACACGAGGAGAAAGATAAACAGGGCAGACCTACCGGCAAACGATATATCACAATCCTGCAAGTCAAGACGATTGCGGGTGCGATTCACTTATTGAACAAAATTAAAAACCCAAATACAATATGAAACGATTAACCTTTTTCTCGGCAGCCGCTTTGATGCTTTGCCTTGCGGCATGCCAACCAACAACCGACAACGACAAACTCTATGCTTCTGCCAAGCCTTATACCCGCTGGTGGTGGCACGCTGCCGTAATCGACACCAACGCCGTAAAGGACCAACTTATCTGGCTCAAAGAACATGAGTTCGGTGGTGTAGAGATAGCGTGGATCTACCCGATGTTCTGCGATAGCACTACGCCCCACCCTGATTTCCTGAGCGAGGACTGGGCACGCCCCGTTGAGGTTGCCAAACGGTTTGCCGACTCTATAGGATTAGGCTGCGACTTCACATACGGAACGATGTGGCCGTTTGCGGACGTTGACCTGCCCGATGGCGACCAAACACGCAATTATTTCGATAGTATTGAAATTGCACGTCGTCCTCTCGTTTGGGACCACCCAAAAGAGGCTCGTATCATCAACCACCTCTCCAAAGCCGTATTTGAACGCTATGCCGAGAAGATGAACAAAGGGCTTCACAATGCCTACAAAGGCAGCAAATCAGGGCTCTTTGTCGATTCGTGGGAAGTAGAAACCGAGTATCTATGGACTCCGGGCTTTGCAGAGACGTTTATGAAAGAACACGGTTATGACATCGAGCCTTACTTCCGCGACCGCACGTTGATGGATATGACTACCCACGAGATTTACGACCACGATGTATTTTACGATTATATGCACACCCTCTCCGGCTATGTCATGCGCGAGTTCTATCAGCCCTTTGCCGATAACGCTACTGCGCAAGGCTGCTTCTCCCGCGCACAATGCGGTGGTACACCTACCGATTTGCTGACCGCTTTCTCGCTGGTGGATATACCCGAAACGGAGGCTATACTTTATGAACCTTCTTTCAGTAAAATACCCGCTTCAGCGGCTACAATAGGAGGCAAACAAGCCGTTACTTCAGAGACCTTTACTTGCGCCTATGGGTGGACAAGCCTCCGCTATAATAATTTCCATGGACATTCGCCGCACCAAGGACGCGAACAAATTGCCGACCTCAAACTCATCTGCGATGCGCTCTTTGCTAACGGAACCAACCAAATCATTTGGCATGGTATGCCTTTCAACCAAGTGGGAGATACATCTAATTACTTCTATACCACGTGCCAACTGAGTACCAGCGAGGATTGTAACCTCAGCGGGGACGTTCTTACCGACTTCAACCGCTATATGACTCTCGTTTCATCTTACATGCGCAGAGGAAACAACTACAGCGATATTGCAGTCTATATGCCTCTGGAGGACGCATGGATGGGAGGGGCTTACCCCGAAGACGTGCATAAGCAGATGAACTGGCTGTGGGGACAATACGAAATGCGCTATATCCAAACGCCGGAACTGCTGAAAGGACGTCAACCGCTATGGATAAACGCACATTTCCTCCGGAGCGCAACCTTCAAGAACAACACGTTATATTGCGGCAATGCGCAATTCAAGTCGCTCTACGTTGATGTTGATTATATGGAACTGACTGCGCTCAAGACGATTATCGGTTTAGCCAAACAGGGGCTGCCTGTCTATTTCCCGCACGATACGCAAGAGCCCGGCAAAGTCAAGCACGCCGACGATTATGCTGCTGCTTTGGCGGAACTGCGTCAGATTGCCTCCGTCATCTCCGATGCATCGCTCCTGCCTAATATGCCGCTCATCGAAGGCGACGACCTACCCGATTTCTGGGTACGTCAAGAGGGCGACTGTTATTATATTTTCTTTGCAAACCCGCTCACGCAGACTATCAAATATCCGTTGGACTACTGCTACGCCTTTACCGACAAGGGCAGCACATGTCCTATCCGCATCAATCACCATGGCAGAACCGACCAATTGACTTTGCAATTCCGCCCGACGGAATCGTTGCTGATAGAGGTAACGAAAGATGGCGTAAAAACAATCGACACCGACTACCTTCCGCCTAAATTACGCTCATAACGTCTTGCGCTATGCACGTTAAAAGGTTTCGCATTAAGAAAGTCGACACTTAGTCACACTTGACCGACAGTCATTTTGACTATGTTCAATATACAGATGTTATACAGATGTTA